>CAZSBO010000270.1:0-1560 GCA_964605265.1 uncultured Prosthecobacter sp. | reverse complement strand
TGGCCGCCTCCATGATGCCCGGACCGCCACCGGTCAGCACCGTGAAGCCGGTACGGGTGATCGCCGCGCCCAGCTCGCGCGCCATCTGATAGTAGGGATGATCTTCACGGAAACGCGCCGAGCCGAACACCGTGATGCAAGGACCGACAAAGTGCAGGGCGCGAAAACCGCGCAGGAAATCGCGCAGGACAGCGAACAGCAGGAACAGCTCCTTGAGACGGCGGTTCGGCCCCTGCAGCAGGGTGCGGTCAACAAGCCGGCCACAAAAACGCACCTGTTCCCGGCGCTGCTCCTCGGTGACGGCGGTCGCTTGGGGATAGGACGAGGGGGCCTCCGGCGGCTGAGACTCAAGCTGTGGCATCCTTTCTCATACGCCTGTCGGTAGAAATCGCCAAGCAAAAGCCGCAGTCGCCATTGTGCCGTTATGGCGCATCAACAGCTCCTGCACGGCACCCTTCATGCCATTATTGCTCATTTGGCACAAATCTCCGCGCGCCCCAAATTTGGCTGAGCGATTGTCAATCAAGGAATGGCAACACCCTGCCGACTCTGGCATGATCCTCGCGAGAGGCAATTCCAACCCAACATCCCTCATGTCTCCAGAAAAATTCACCCTCAAGCTGCAGGAAGCCTTCAACGCCTGCCAATCCATCGCCACCCGCCACGGTCATCAGGAGCTGCGCCCTGCGCACCTGCTGCAGGCCCTGCTCGAACAGGAGGGTGGCATTGCCCTGCCCCTGCTCGAGAAGGCCGCCGTCAACCCGGGCGCCGTGGCGACCCTGAAAACCCAGCTCACCCAACTGCTCGGCCGCCAGCCCAAAGTCTCGGGCGCGGCCGGCGGCTTGTACCTGTCGAACGAGCTGCGCGAGCTGATGACGCGGGCCGAGGACGAGCAGAAGAAGCTCAAGGACGACTACCTGAGCGTCGAGCACGTGCTGCTGGCGCTGGGCAAGGCGAAGACCGAGGTCTCCGAGCTGCTGCGCCAGGCCGGCCTGACCCATGACGGCCTGAGCAAGGCCCTCGCCGCCGTGCGCGGCAGTCAGCGCGTCACCGACCAGGATCCCGAGGGGAAGTATCAGACGCTGGAAAAATACGGCACCGACCTCACCGCCCGCGCCCGCCAAGGCAAGATCGATCCGGTGATCGGCCGCGACGAGGAAATCCGCCGCGTCATGCAGGTGCTCAGCCGGCGCAGCAAGAACAACCCGGTGCTGATCGGCGAACCCGGCGTCGGCAAAACCGCCATCGCCGAGGGCCTGGCCCGGCGCATCGTCGCCGGCGACGTGCCGGATTCCCTCAAGGGCAAGCGCCTCATCAGCATGGACCTCGGCGGCATGATGGCCGGCGCGAAATTCCGCGGCGAGTTCGAGGAACGCCTGAAGGCCTTCCTCAAGGAGGTGACCAGCAGCGAGGGCGAGATCATCCTCTTCATCGACGAACTGCACACCATCGTCGGTGCCGGCAAGGCCGAGGGCGCGATGGACGCCGGCAACCTGCTCAAGCCGCAGCTGGCGCGCGGGGAACTGCGCTGCATCGGTGCCACCACGCTCGACGAGTATC
>CAZSBO010000269.1:0-1565 GCA_964605265.1 uncultured Prosthecobacter sp. | reverse complement strand
GATCCCGATCTGGAGATGCCGCCGGACGAAGCCAGACTGCCCGACAACATCATCGCCGATTTCACCCGCTGGATTCGCGAAGGCGCTGCAGATCCGCGTGACACCGCGGCCAAAACCGCTGAACGACCGCCGCTCGACCTTGCCTCGGCCCGCCAGTTTTGGGCCTACCAAAAGCTGGTGAACCACCCGGGCAGCATCGACGACTTCATCCGCGCCAAGCTGCGCGAAAAGGATCTCACACCGGCCCCGCGTGCCGAACCGCGGGTGCTGCTGCGCCGGCTGCACTTCGACCTCATCGGCCTGCCTCCCTCCGAAATGGCGGACCTCGCTGACGACTCGGATTACGAGAAACGCGTCGACCAACTTCTGCAGAGCCCGCGCTTCGGCGAGCGCTGGGGGCGCCACTGGCTCGATGTCGCGCGCTACGCCGAATCGAACGGGCGCGAGTCCAACCTGACCTTCCCCCATGCCTGGCGCTACCGCGACTACGTGATCGACGCCTTCAATGCGAACCTGCCCTTCGATCGCTTCCTCACCGAACAAATCGCCGGCGATCTGCTGCCGGCCAGGGATGCCACCGAGCGCGCGCGCCTGCTGGTCGCCACCGGCTTTCTGGCTCTCGGTCCGAAAGGATTGAACGAACAGAACAAGGCGCAGTTCGCCGCCGATGTCGCCGACGAGCAGATCGATACCGTGACGCGTGCCGTGCTGGCCAGCTCGGTCGCCTGCGCGCGCTGCCACGACCACAAGACGGAGCCCTACTCGATGGAGGACTACTACGCGCTGGCGGGCATTTTTAAGAGTTCTCGAACCTTCTACGGCAACTGGATCGATTCCGAAAACAACAACCATGGCCACCTGATCCGCCTGCCCGAACGGTCAGGCCAGACCGTGGTCGGCAAGTCGCTGCCGGAGGCGCGGGTGCGCCAGCTCAAGGCCGACCTCGCGAAACTCAACGCCGAGGAAAAGGCGCAGGAGGAATACATCGCCAAGGCCAAGGCCGAAGGGCGCGACCTCGGTCCGGAATTCAACAAGCTGCTCGGCAATTCACTGCGCATCCTGTGGACGCGCGGCGGCGTCGAGGGCGCGCTGGAGGCGGTCGACGACCAGGGCCGGGCCCGCCCCCTGTGCATGGGCGCCCAGGATGGCGAGGTGCGGGATTCACCGCTGTTCGAGCGCGGCGAACTGGCGCGGCCGGGAGCGACCGTGCCGCGCGGTTTCCCGCGCGTGTTTGGCATCGACCTCCCCGTGCCGAAGGACCGCAGCGGCCGCCTGGAACTGGCCCAGTGGCTGACCCACCGCGACCATCCGCTGACCGCGCGCGTGCTGGTCAACCGCGTCTGGCGCCATCTGTTCGGTGCCGGTCTCGTGCGCACCGTCGACACCTTCGGTTTCAGCGGCGAACGCCCCAGCCATCCCGAATTGCTCGACGCCCTCGCCGTTCGCTTCATGGAGGGTGGCTGGTCGGTGAAGAAACTCATCAAGGAAATCGTGATGTCGGAAACCTACCGACAGGCCTCGCGGACGGCAGCCAATCCATCATCCGTATTCCGCCCCCCTCACTC
>CAZSBO010000268.1:0-1678 GCA_964605265.1 uncultured Prosthecobacter sp. | reverse complement strand
GCCAGCGGCTCCAGGCCCTTTTCCTTGGCGATGGTGGCGCGCGTGCGCCGCTTCGGCCGAAACGGCGCGAAGATGTCCTCCAGGCTGTTGAGCGTCTCGGCCTTGTCGATCTTCGCGCGCAGGACGTCGGTCATCAGCTTGCGCTCCTCGAGCGACTTGACGATGGCGGCGCGGCGGTCGTCGAGGGCGACCAGCTGCTCCATGCGTTCCTTGACGTTCTGGATCTGCACCTCGTCGAGCGAGCCGGTGGCCTCCTTGCGGTAGCGGGCGATGAAGGGGATGGTGGCGCCGTCGGCGAAGAGTTTGGCGGTGGCACCGACCTGGATGGCGCGCAGGCCAAGCTCCTTGGCGACGCGTTCGACGTGGGCGATGTTGAGATTGAGTTCGTTGGCAGCGGACATGTGGGAAAGCGGGGGTTGGGATGGGCGCGACCGGACGCGCAGGGTTGGGTCTCCTGTCCTAGCAAGCGCGCCCCGCGCCGGCAACCTTCGAGGGCGCGAGGAGCGAAACTTTTGTCGGCGCTTGCCGCTTGACAGCCGGGTGCGGCAGCAGCCGCGCGCAGCGCCCTGAGAGTGCGGCAGCCCTGCTGCCGCTTTCCTCAAGCCAGCCCTGCTGGCGTTTCCTGCGCACTGCCAGTCTTCAGGGAGGTTGGGAATCGCAGATGGCACGCTGACAAGACGCGGATCCTCAAGGATGAACCACCAACCGCGCGCGGGGCCAGCGGGCGGGCGCTCTCAATCCATGGCTCGCACGGAGGCCGCAGAGGGCACGGAGTTCCAAGGCATCCGCAGGGTCCGGCCTCTCCGTGTCCTCCGTGCGAAACCTCTCTCCAGGCGCGTGCGCCCCTCGCTGGGGGGGCTGCGCCGAACGCGATCAAGGAACAGATGCGTTATTCCCCAACCAGCGGGTTCCAGACGCGTTCAAAGCCCCAGCCTTGGAAGTCCTTCACATTCGTCGTGGCGAACTGGGTCACCCCGGCATGACGGAGGGTGAGGGCGAGCCGGGCGTCGAAGATCCGCCGGCGGGCGAAGTCGCGGGTTCCGGCCAACGACCAGACCTGATCCATGACAGGCGCGTTTTCGATGCGCATGACGTTGGGGATCTTCCAGTAGGAAGTCACCAGGTCCCTGGCTGCGGCGGGCGACAATGGCTCGGCCATGACCACAGGATTGCGCAGGTGCACGTACAACTCGACCAGCACATAGTCCGTCAGGGCCACCCGCATTGAGGGCACGCCGAAGTGCTGGCGCAGGAAATGCACCGCGGCTTCATGGCCTGCCGAGCCAGGGTTGAGCGAATGCAGCAGCAGATTCGTGTCGATGCCAATCATTCCCCGAGGCGGCAGAGTTCTTCGTGTTCGGCGAGGGCCTTGAAATCGAGCCGGTCAAACTCCGCGGCAAAAGCCTCGCGCTTCAGCACCGGCAGATCCCAACCCGCAGGGGCCGGCTGCACGGGGTAGGCGGTCGCCATGTATTCCAGTCCCCGGCGGACCACCTCGGCAAAGGACCACTCCCGCTGAGCGGCAATGGCCTTGGCCTGCAAGTATAGGTGGTCTGGAAGCTGAACCTGCGTCTTGATCATGATGGCATTTTGCCACCGATGGCATTTTTGTCAAGAAGGACCCCGCCCCGTGGAGGCGCCAGAGAACTCGATAAAGGGACAGACACTCTGCTAGCCT
>CAZSBO010000267.1:0-1698 GCA_964605265.1 uncultured Prosthecobacter sp. | reverse complement strand
GTCGCCGCCCAGCCGGCCCCGGTCGCCGCGCCCGCCCAAGCCGCACCGGCACCGGCCAAGCCCGCCGCCGCGCCGAAGCCTGCCCCCAAGGCCCCCGAAGGCCGGGTCACGCGCAAGAAGATGTCGCCGCTGCGCCGCAAGATTGCCGACCAGCTGGTCAGCGCCCAGCAGACCGCCGCCATCCTCACCACCTTCAACGAGTGCGACATGAGCGCCGTCATGGCCCTGCGCGCCAAGCTGCAGGACAGCTTCGTCGCCAAGCACGGCGTCAAACTCGGCTTCATGTCCTTCTTCGTGAAGGCCGTGGTCGAGGCCCTCAAGGCGGTGCCCGCCATCAACGTCCGCGTCGATGGCGATGAGATCGTGCAGAATCACTTTCATGACATCGGCGTCGCCGTCGGCACCGAGCGCGGCCTCATCGTGCCGGTGCTGCGCGACTGCGACAGCAAGTCGTTCGCCGACCTCGAAAAGGACATCCTCGCCTACGCCGCCAAGGCCAAGGAGGGCAAGATCGAAATCGCCGACCTCAGCGGCGGCGTCTTCACCATCTCCAACGGCGGCGTCTACGGCTCGCTGCTCAGCACGCCCATCCTCAATCCCCCGCAGAGTGGCATTCTCGGCATGCACAGCATCCAGCAGCGCCCGATCGCGGTCGACGGCCAGGTGGTCATCCGCCCGATGATGTACCTCGCCCTCAGCTACGACCACCGCGTCGTCGATGGCAAGGAGGCCGTCACCTTCCTGCTGCGCGTCAAGGACTGCATCGAGAACCCGGCACGCATGCTCGTCGGCGCCTGAGGCGCGACCCTGCGGCCCGCGGATTGAACAGAAGCGGGCGACAGGCGTCGATTCATGCGTATAGTCTCTGTCTGCGCGTTGAGCGCAGCGTTTCGTCATGCCTGCCCCTCTCCAGTCCGTTCCGCCGCCGTCGCGCAGCCCCTTCGTGTGGCTGCGCAACAAGCTGCTGGCCGGTCTCGCGGTGGCACTGCCGCTGATGATCACCTACTGGATCCTGCAGAACGGTTACCACCTGCTGCACGGCTGGAGCCTGCCGATCCTCGACTTCTTCGCCCGCTTCATCAATGAGTTGGCCGGCATCACCGCCGTTGACACCGCCAGCCCGACCTTCCGCTCGATCGTCACCTTCGTCGGCTTCCTCATCCCGCTGATGTTCTTCATCGCCCTCGGCGTCATGGCCACCAACGTGCTCGGCGTGCGCGTGGTCACCGCCATGGACCGCCTGCTCATCAGCGTGCCCATCGTCTCCTTCATCTACAAGTCGCTCAAGCAGGTGATCGACGGCTTCAAGGGCCTCGGCGCGCGCCAGAACTTCAAGCGCGTCGTCTACGTCGACTACCCCGCCGGCGAAATGAAGATGCTCGGCTTCGTCACCGGCCAGTACCTCGATCCGCAGCAGAACAAGGTGCTCGCCGCCATCTTCATCCCGGGCGCGCTCAGCCCGATGACCGGCCTGCTGCTCGTCGTGCCGGTCGAACAGATCACCGACGCACCGCTCAGCGTCGAGGAGGCGATGAAACTCATCTTCTCCGGCGGCCTCGTCGTGCCCTCCAGCCTCGCCGCGCCCGCCGAACGTCCCGATATTGAGGAGGAGGACAAACCGCAGCCCGCGCCGGCCGAAGCCGAGCCGCTGCTGCTGGCCACCCTGCCGCGCGCCGAGGACTTCGACTCGGGCGATCC
>CAZSBO010000266.1:0-1747 GCA_964605265.1 uncultured Prosthecobacter sp. | reverse complement strand
GAACAGAAGGAATTGCTGAAGCGCTGGATCGCCGAGGGCGCGGTTTATCAGAAACACTGGGCGTACGAACCGCCCGTGCGCCCCGAGGTGCCCGCCGGCAAGAACCCCATCGATCACCTCGTCGGCAAACGGTTGAAGGAACAGGGACTCAGATTTTCAGCCGAGGCGGATCGCCGCACGCTCGCGCGCCGCTTGAATTTCGATCTCATCGGCATTCCACCGCAGCCCGACGATGTGGCCGCCTTCGAGAAAGATCGCGCCAAGGACGCGTACGCCGGGCTGGTCGCGGACTTGCTCGCCTCGCCGCATTACGGGGAGCGCATGGCCATCGGCTGGCTGGACGTCGTGCGCTTCGCCGACACGATCGGCTATCACTCGGACAACCCGCGCAACATCTGGCCGTATCGCAACTACGTCATCGACGCCTTCAACCGCAACAAGCCGTTCGATCAGTTCACCCGTGAGCAGATCGCCGGCGATCTGCTGCCGGACGCCACCCAGGAAACGCGCGTGGCTTCCGCCTTCAACCGCCTGCTGCTCACCACCGAGGAAGGCGGCGCCCAGCCGAAGGATTACGAGGCGCGCATGTTGACGGATCGCGTCCGCGCAGTGAGCTCGGTGTGGCTCGGCCAGACAATCGGCTGCGCGCAGTGCCATGACCACAAATTTGACCCCTCGACCCAACGGGATTTCTACGCGCTGGGCGCCTTCTTTGCCGACCTCGAAGAGCCGATCATCGGCCGCCGCGAGGACGGCATGCTGGTGCCGACCGATGAACAGGCGGCCGAGTTGGCCCGACGCGAAGCCGAAGTGAAGCGGTTGCAGGCCGAATTCGACGGCGCCCATCCCGCCCTCAACGCGCCACTCGCCAACTGGTCGCGCACGCAGCGCGCGGCGCTCGCCCGGGCGGCCGCGTGGACCCCCCTGAAACCGGCCAGGACGGAATCCGCCGGTGACGCCAAACTCGAATTCAAGGACGATGCCTCGATCCTGGTCACGGGCAGGCGGCCGGACAAGGACACCTACACGCTGCGGATTGGGGACTTGCCCGCAGGTGCCACCGCCCTGCGCCTCGAGGCGCTCCCGCATGACTCGCTGCCGGCGAAGGGACCGGGCCGGGCAAACAACGGAAACTTTGTGCTGAGCGAAGTCGTCGCCACGGTCGCGGGCAAAGACGGCACCACCCGCGCCCTCAAGTTTTCTTCCGCCCGCGCGGGTTTTGAGCAGAGCCAGATTGCGGACAAGCATCCCGATCAGGTCTGGTCGGCCGCTTCGGTCATTGATGGTGATACAAGAGGCGAGAAATTCGGCTGGGCCGTGCTGCCGGAGGTGAACAAGCGCCATCATCTCATCCTGATGCTCGCGACCCCTCTCGACCTGGGGGACGGTGAGGAACTGGTGCTGCAGCTCAAGCAGAACAACGGTGACGGCAGCCATACTCTCGGACGCTTTCGCGTTTCCGCCACGGCGGATGCCGGCCTTGCCGACGCGGCGCTGCCCGCCCCGTTGCCCGAAGAGGTGATCGCGATTCTAACCTCTGAAGACTTAGCGGGCGGGGATCAACAGCCCAGACTGTTTGCCTACTTCAAGGGTATTGCTCCGGAACTGGCCGGCCTGCGGCAGCAACTGGCGGCGGCCCGCAAGGCCCATGCTAACTTTGAAGGCACCATTGCACGCTGCATCGTCTCGGTCTCCGCGAAGCAGCCGCGCACCGTGCGACTCCTGCCGCGCGGCAACTGGATGGACG
>CAZSBO010000265.1:0-2061 GCA_964605265.1 uncultured Prosthecobacter sp. | reverse complement strand
GATGGGCGGCGAGGATGGCGCGCAACTGGGCAACCACTTCCGGCTGTTCCGCGGCGAGGTTGCGGGTTTCCAGGGGGTCGGTCTGGTAGTCGTAGAGTTCCAGTTCGGCGGTTTCCGCAGGTGCGCCGATCTTTTTCCACTCGACCAGGCGATAGCGCTCGGTGCGGATGGCGCGGCCAAGCTTGTCGTTGCGCGGATAGACATGGATGACGCTATCGCGCGCCGGCTGGGTCGGATCCTTGAGCACGGGCGCGAAGCTGACACCGTCCAAGCCGGCGCGGACCGGCAGACCGGCCAGTTCAGTCAGCGTCGGATAGAGGTCGACCGTCTCCACCAGCGCCGGGGTACTCGCCCCCTTGGCGATGCCGGGACCGGCAAGCAGCAGCGGGATGCGTGCGGCCTGCTCGTAGTTGGTGTGCTTGCACCAGAAGCGGTGATCGCCGAGGTGCCAGCCGTGGTCGCCCCAGAGCATGACGATCGTGTTGTCGGCCAGCCCGTGACGCGCCAGCGCACCGAGCACGAGACCGACCTGGGCGTCCATGTAGCTGGTGGCGGCATAATAACCATGGATGAGCCGGCGCGTCGCGGCCGGATCGATGTCGCCCTGAGCGGGCATGTCGTTGTACTGGCGCAACTCGCCGCCAAACTGGCCGGCATAGGCGGGGGCCCCGGCCGGCGGTTCGGTCACCTTTGGCATCGGCAGGGCGGCGGGATCGTAGAGGTCCCAGTACTTTTTCGGGGCGACAAACGGCAGGTGCGGCCGGATGAAACCGACAGCGAGGAAAAACGGCTGGTCGGGTTTGGCCGCCGCCGCTTCGAGGCGTCGCGCCGCCTCGCGGGCGAGCAGGCCATCGGCGTAGAAGGCGTCGTCGACGTCGGCGAGTTCCGTGGCCGGGCCGCGCGCGCCGTTGCGACCCTCACGCAGGTTGGCCTTGCTCTCGGCCAGTGCGTAGGTTTCAGCCTTGGGATTCCAGTGCGGCACGCTCCAGGAGGCGACGTCCTCGATGTTGCCGTGGCCGCGATGGAAGATCTTGCCCAGGGCCTCGGTGCGGTAGCCCTGCGCCTTGAAGTGCTGGGCGACGGTGACCGCCTCGGGGGCGGCCTTGCGGAAGTTCGTGCTCAGTTCGTAGATGCCCAGGGTCTGCGGCCGCAGGCTGGTCATCAGGGCGTTGCGCGAGGGCGAGCAAACCGCCTGGTTGCAGTAGGCGGCGTCAAAGCGCAGGCCGCGGCCGGCGAGCCGGTCGATGTTCGGCGTCTTCGCCACCGCATCGCCATAACAACCGAGCACGGGCTTGAGGTCGTCGACACAGATGAACAGAACGTTCGGCGGCGCCGCCACCGCGGTGCCGAGGGCGAGCAGGCTGGAAAAAAAGAGCGCGACTTTCATGCGCCGTCCCTAACGCCGGCCCGGGCGGCTTTCATCCGGAAAAGTGTCGCCCGCCGCCCCCTCTGAAATTTGAAATCTGAGATCTGCCATCTCCAGCCCCTAGCTGGCGAGGATCCGACCAAAGAAACGCAGGCTGTCGGCCAGGTGCTCATGCCAGTACTCCCAGGTGTGGCCGCCGGGGAACTCGGCATACTCATGGGCGATGCCCGCCGCCAGCAGGCCGGCATGCAGGGCGCGGTTGTCCTCGATCAGCACGTCCCCGGTGCCGCAGTCGAAGCGCAGCGGCGGCAGGCGCCCGGCATTCGCCCGCAGGCAATCGAGCACCGCCAGCGGTTCGGTTTCGCGTAGCGACCAACTGTCTGGATCCTCCTCGACAAAGCCGCGCATGCGCGCAGCGTCGGTGACGCTGCTGTGGGCGCTGAGGCCGGCAAAGCGGTCGGCGTGCAGGGCGCCGAGGCGCAGGGTGCCGTAACCGCCCATCGACAAGCCCGCCAAAAAGCAGGGCGCGCCGCGCACGGCCGGTTCGGCGAGCGCGGCGGCTTCGGGCACCTCGTCGACGATCCAACGACCGTGGTCCGCGCCGTCATGATGCAGGTAGCCGCTGCCATCGCCCCAGAGCCCGTCCGAGGACATGGCCAACGCCATCGCCGGCAGGCCTTCGTCGCGGATGAGTC
>CAZSBO010000264.1:0-2116 GCA_964605265.1 uncultured Prosthecobacter sp. | reverse complement strand
GTCTTCATCGGTGCCGGCAGCCTGAACGACACCACGCAGAATCGCACGGGCGCCGTGGTGCTGACCGGCGGTCAACTCGCCACCACCACGAGCAGCAATTCCGGCGGCATCGCCCTCGGTGCCGCGAGTTACGGCGGCCTCTTCCTCAACGGCGGCACGCTGACCACCCAGCGGGTCGATTCGCAGGACGGTGCCACGGCCAGCGCGGTGGCCATCCTGCACGTCAGCGGCGGCAGCCTCAACACCGCCAGATACATCATGTTTCGCAATCAGCGCTGGGAGTTCACCGTCACCGGAGGCGAGGTCCAGCGCACGGGCGAGCACATCGCCCTGGGCTTCCGCGGCAGCGCCGCCGCCCGCGGGGCCATGACGGTGGCCGGCGGTATGGTCAACAACGCCGGTTTCATGGTCACACTCGGTCAGCAGAACAACAACACCGCCCTTGCCACCGCCGACCTCAATCTCAACGCCGGCACCCTGATCACCGGCAGCATTGTCTATTACAACGGCAGCGGTGCCGCCACGACCTCGCGCCTCAACTTCAACGGTGGCCTGCTGCGCGCTGGTGCCAACAGTTCGGCCTTCGTCAA
The DNA here is from genome assembly GCA_964605265.1 of uncultured Prosthecobacter sp. GTDB lineage: Bacteria > Verrucomicrobiota > Verrucomicrobiia > Verrucomicrobiales > Verrucomicrobiaceae > Prosthecobacter. The sequence goes on along the minus strand of CAZSBO010000264.1, from coordinate 1,526 downwards.
CACTGTGGGCATAGGCGGTGCCGGGACGTTCAACGTCTACGTCAACGGACCCTTCGGCGATTTTGCCGGTGGCGCCCGGATCGACACCAATGGCTACACGGTCACCCTGCCGGCCGCCCTGCTCGCGCCCAGCGGCGATGGCGTCACCAGCATTCCCGTCACCGCGGGCGGCAGCGGCTACATCGGTGCTCCCTACGTCGAGATCAGCGACGGCGGTGGCAGCGGTGCCACGGCCTCGGCGGTGGTTGACCTCGATCCCGCCAGCCCGACCCATGGCCAACTGCTGCGCATCCTCATCACCAACCCCGGGGTGGGCTACACCTCGGCGCCGACCTTCACCCTGGTCGGCGGCGGCGGCAGCGGCGTTGTCCTTGGCACGGCCACGCTGTCGCCCAACAGCTCCGGCGGCCTGCACAAAACCGGCAACGGCATCCTGACCCTGTCCGGCACCACCGCGAACACCTTCACCGGCGCCAGCAGCGTCACCGCCGGCGAACTGCGGCTCGGCAAAACCACCGGTGTCACGGCCATCGGCGGGGATCTGGAGATTGGCGACGGCGCTGCGCCCGCCGTCGTCCAACTCAACAGCAGCCATCAGATCGCAGACACCAGCCAGGTCAGCTTTGCCGGTAGCGGTGCCAACGCCGGCATCCTGCGCCTCAACAACCAGTCGGAAACCCTTGGCGGCCTGAGCAGCAGTGCCGGTGCCGGCATCGTCGAAAATGAATCCGGCAGCGCCGCCACCGCCACACTCACCCTCAACGTCACGAGCGGCGCACCGCAGTTTGGCGGTCTGCTGCGCGACGGCAACGGGGTCGGCACCGACGGCGTGCTGGCCCTGATCAAAACCGGCGCCGGCACCCAGGTGCTCGGTGGCGCGAACACGTACAGCGGCACCACCACGGTGGATCAGGGCGTGCTGCAGCTTGCCACCGGCGCCAGCACGGGCAGCGGTGCGGTCAGCATCCAAAACGACGGCATCCTGGCGGGCACCGGCAATGTGCGCGGCATCAGTTTCACCGCTGCCGCAGGCGCGACGATCCACGCCGGCGATGGAGTTGCCGCGGATGATTTCGGCACCCTGCATGTCTCGCCATCGAGCGGCTCGGGCAGTCTCGATTTTCAGGCGGGAAGTACGGTGGTGCTGGGCCTGAACCCCGGTGGCAGTTCCGACCGGCTCAACATTCAGGGCACCGGGTCCAACACGCTGCAGTTTCTCGGCAACCTCACCGTCACCGCCCCGGGCTTCACGCCCACCGCGCCGGCCGTGTTCGATTTGCTCGACTGGTCGGGTCTGTCCGGGGCGCCCAGCTTCGCTGCTCGCTTCACTCCGGGCAGCCTGCTGTATGGCCATGGCGATGAGGCTGCCGGGCTGGAGCTGCCTGACATTCACGGCAGTGGCTACGCATGGGATCTCAGTCAGTTCACCAGCACCGGCAGTCTCGCCCTGGTCGTCGTGCCCGAACCCTCACGCCTGCTTCTGCTCAGCCTCGCCGGTGTGCTTGTCCTGGGTCGGCGCCAGAGGG
>CAZSBO010000263.1:0-2165 GCA_964605265.1 uncultured Prosthecobacter sp. | reverse complement strand
GCGGTGGCGGCCCGGCTCGTCCTTGGCGCGGTAGAAATGGCGCATCAAGGCGCGCATCAGCACCCGGTTGACGAGCGTGGACTTGCCACTGCCCGAGGGACCGGTGACGACACTGAAGCGACCCACGGGAAACGTGGCGGTGACGTCCTGCAGATTGTGCTCGGCCGCGCCATGCACGGTCAGCACCTCGCCATCGAGGCCGAGTTCCGTCTGGCGCACGACCGGTCGCGCCGGCGGTGCGATGCGCAGTCGCTCGGCCAGATAGGCTCCGGTCAGGCTGTCGGTGTTGGCGGCGAGGTCGGCGGGTTTGCCCTGGGCGATCAGCCGCCCGCCGAGTTCACCGGCGGCCGGGCCGAGTTCAATGACATGGTCGGCAGCGCGGATCATTGCCTCGTCATGCTCAACGACGAGCACCGTGTTGCCGAGGTCGCGCAGGTGTCGGAGCGTGGCGATCAGGCGTTCCGTGTCGGCCGGGTGCAGCCCGACGCTGGGTTCATCGAGCACATAGAGCACGCCGGCCAAACCGGCACCGATCTGGCTGGCGAGGCGGATGCGCTGGGTTTCGCCACCGGAGAGCGTGCCGCTTTCACGGTCGAGCGTCAGGTAGCCAAGACCGACCTGATCGAGGAACTCCAGGCGCTTCAGCACCTCCTTCTGCAGATCGGTGACATAACCGGCCTCATGCGCGGTCATCGCCAGGCCGCGCATCCAGGCCAGCGCCTCGCGCACGGCGAGCGCGCAGAAGCCATGGATCGACAGTGCCGCGCTGTCGGTCCGGTGTTGGGAAGTCAGCGTCACCGCCAGGATCTCGCGACGCAGGCGGCGGCCCTCGCAGTCCGGACAGGGCAGGGGATTCATGTAGCGGGCGACCTGCGCGCGCAGGGTGTCGCTCTCCGCATTCGCGTGCAGGCGGCGCGCCTCATGGAGCAGGCCTTCGTAGGGTTTGGCGACGCTGCGCTTGTTGCCGGACGCGGCCCAGCCGGTGGCAATCGCCTCGCCACCGGTGCCATGCAGGAGCGCATCCTTGAACGCCTGCGACAGCTCGCGGAAGGGCACGTCCAGCCGCGCGCCGAAGTGCTTGGCCAGCGCCTCCAGACTGCGCTGGTGCACCGCCTTCAGCTTCGGATTGCGCGACCACCAGGTCTTCACCGCACCATCCTTGAGCGACTTGTCGGCGTCCGGCACGATCAGGCCCGGATCGGGGGCCAGCAGCGTGCCCACCCCCTCGCAGCATGGGCAGGCGCCGAGGCGGGTGTTGAAGGAAAAGTGCTGGGGGGTGAGTCGCCCGATGCTGTAACCCGTCTGCGGGTTCGTGTGGGCCGTGGTGAAGGCGAGCACCTGCGCGTCATCGCCCGGGTTCACCAGAAAGCGCACCTCATCGGCATTCCAGCGCAGGGCGGTTTCGATCGATTCCATCAGCCGCGGCTTCACCCCCTCGCGCAGCACCAGTCGGTCGACGACCACCTCCACCGATGAGGCCGCCGGCGGCTGCAGGTCTTCCTCGAGTTCGACCATCCCGCCATCGAGGCGCACCCGCACAAAACCCTGGCGCCGCAGTTTTTCCAGAAGCTGGCGCAGCGCCGCGGCATCGGCGGGCGGTTGCGGCGCGAGCACCACCAAGCGCGTGCCCTCGCCGAGTGCGAGCAGGCGTTCACCCATCTCCGCCGGCGTCGTCTTGTGCAGCGCCTCGCCCGTGTCCGGATCGTGGGGATGCCCCGCCACGGCAAAGAGCACGCGCAAGTAGTCATAGATCTCCGTCACCGTGGCGATCGTGCTGCGCGGATTGGGAGCGCTGTGCGCCTGCTCGATGGCGACCGCCGGCGACAGCCCCTCGATGAAGTCGACGTCGGGTTTTTCGAGCTGGTCGAGGAACTGGCGCGCGTAGGCCGACAGGCTCTGCACGTAACGGCGCTGGCCCTCGGCATAGAGCGTGTCGAAGGCGAGCGACGACTTGCCGCTGCCGCTGACCCCGGTGAGCACGACCAACTGCTGGCGCGGGAGGTCCAGATCGAGGTTTTTCAGGTTGTGCTGCCGGGCACCGCGCACCCGGATGAAGTCCTGCGCCATGGTCCCGCACCCAAGCCCGGGGAAGCCGCCCCGTCAAACCGCCTTGGCGACGTCCGTGATCCGCCGGTCAGGCCGCTGAGGTGGCCTACGGAACAGAC
>CAZSBO010000262.1:0-2184 GCA_964605265.1 uncultured Prosthecobacter sp. | reverse complement strand
GGCATGGGCTTCGAGCGCCTCTGCTCGATCATCCAGGGTACGAAGAACTTCAGCGACTTCGAAAACGCCCAGATCAGCAACTACGACACCGATGTCTTCAAGCCGATCTTCGACGAACTGACCAAGCTCAGCGGCAAGCACTACCAGAGCACCCTGCCCAAGGCGAACGAGCAGGGCCACGTCGTGCCGGTCAGCGAGCAGGAAAAGATCGACGTCGCCTTCCGCGTCATCGCCGATCACCTGCGCACCCTCAGTTTCTCGATTGCCGACGGCATCCAGCCCGGCAACAGCGACCGCAACTACACCCTGCGCCGCATCCTCCGCCGCGCCGTGAAGTACGGTCGCGCCCTCGAGTTCAAGGAGCCCTTCTTCTACAAGCTGGTCGACGTGCTCGCCGCCCAGATGGGCGCGGTCTTCCCGGAACTGAACGCCCGCAAGGAGCAGATCAAGCAGGTGCTCAAGCTCGAGGAGGAGGCGTTCAACCGGACGCTGGATAATGGCATTGAACGTTTCAACGGCTACTGCTTGACCCTGGTTGGAACGAGTCTGGCCAAGGAGGACTCGGTCAGTGCACGAGCCATGGCACTCGAGGAACTGAAGAAGCATTGCAATCGCGACGACTGGGAGTCCATCGTACGCGCGGCGCATGCCATTCGACCGGATTGGACAGTTGCCCAAGTCATGCCCTTGTCTGCCGAGTGGACTTTCGAGCTTTATGACACGTTCGGCTTGCCCTTCGATTTGATTGAGCTGATGGCCCGCGAACGCGGACTTCAGGTGAATTTGGCTGGTGCGGCAGACCTCATGGAGCAGCAGCGCGAGCGCGCGCGTGCGGCCATGAAAAAGAACGTCGTTTCGGTCAGCGAGATCGAGACCAAGGAGCCGACGCTGTTCCTCGGTTACGAGTCTCTGGAGACCGAGGCGAAGGTGCTGGAAATCGTCGCCATGAAGGATCAGACGGCGGTCGTGCTCGACACCAGCGTCTGCTACGCCGAGATGGGCGGCCAGGTCGGCGATGCCGGCGAGCTGATCCTCGGCGCCGACCGCTTTGCGATCGCGAACACCCAGAAGGTCGGCCACACCTGGCTGCACTTCCTCGATGCCGAGGCCGGCGTGCCCGCCTTGGGCGAGTCGCACCTCGCCGTGCTGCGCGTCGATGCCGGTCGCCGGCGCGCGATTGAGCGCCATCACACCGTCACCCACATCCTGCACTGGGCCCTGCACGAGGTGGTTAGCCGCGAGGCGACCCAGAAGGGCTCAAACGTTTCGCCCGACAAGCTGACCTTCGACTTCAACAGCGCCGCGCTGACCCCGGGCCAGCTCGCCGACATCGAAAAGCTCGTCAACGAGCGCATCGTCGCCGACGAACCGGTATCCTGGTTTGAGGTGCCTTACACGGAAATCCAGGGCAATGCCGGCGTCATGCAGTTGTTCGGCGAGAAGTACCCCGAGAACGTCCGCGTCGTCCAGATCGGTGGCAAGGCGCACGCGCTCGACGGCTGGAGCATGGAACTCTGTGGCGGCACGCACACGCGTCGCACCGGCGAGATCGGCCTCTTCCGCCTGCAGGCGGAGGGCGCCGTCGCCGCCGGCGTGCGCCGCATCGAGGCGATTGCCGGTTTGGAAGCCTACGCCGCCGCGCGCGCCGATGCCGACCTGCTGAAGCTGCTTGCCGGCAAGGTGCTGGCGCAGAGCCCGGCCGATCTGGAGAAGAAGATCGAGGCCCTGCTCGACCAGCAGAAGTCGTTGGAGAAGGCGCTCAAGGCCGCCCAGCAGCGCGAGGCCGCCGGCCGCGCCAAGGAGCTGCTCGCGAGCGCCGAAGGCCACGCCATCATCGCCCACCTCGGCGAGGTCGATGCCGATTACGCCGTGGCGGTGAACGACGCCCTCAAGGGCCAGTTCCCGGGCGTCATCGTCCTGGCCGCGACCGGTGGCGGCAGCGTTGCGCTGATCGCCAACGTCGGCAAGGAGTACCAGGGCCGCGTTCAGGCCGGCAAGATCATCCAGGCCATCGCGCCGATCGTTGGCGGCAAGGGCGGCGGCAAGCCGGACTTCGCCCGCGGCGGCGGCAAGGACGTCGCCCAGGTCGAGGCCGCTCTCGCCGAGGCACGCAAGCTCGTCGGCTGAGCGGCGCTCCCCGGGAGCGCGAATGTGCCGAAGGTCACTCGCTCTGGGAGGGTGGCC
>CAZSBO010000261.1:0-2193 GCA_964605265.1 uncultured Prosthecobacter sp. | reverse complement strand
GGCGGCGAGGTTCTCGCGCTCGCCGAGGTCGCGGCCGAGGTGGTAGAGTTCCACCGCGCCATTGCCAGGCAGGCCGGTGCGACCGCCATCGAGCTGCCATTCCTCCTGGTAGAGGTGCAGTTTCCAGTCGCCCTTGCGGATGACGCTGACCGGCCGGCTGCGGAAGCCGGTGCGCACGTCGAGCTCGCGACCGCGCAGTACCGGCTTGTCGAGGTACCCCGGGAAGTGCCAGAAGATCGCCTGGCGCTTCAGGCCGCCGTCGCCGCGCAGCAGCGGCAGCAGGCTTTCGCCATCGAGGACCTTGCCGGCGGGCACCGACGCGCCGGCGGCGGCGAGGAAGGTGGGGTAGAGATCGACATTGATGACCGGCACGTCGCAGGTGCTGCCCGGCTGGACGACGCCGGGCCAGCGGACCAGGAAGGGCTCGCGGATGCCGCCTTCGTAATAACCGCCCTTGCTGCCGCGCAGCGGTTCCTGGGGCGACTGCTGGGTGGCGCCGTTGTCGCTGGTGAAGACGACGAGGGTGTTGTCTTCGAGACCGAGCTCGCGCAGGTGGTCGAGCAGTTGACCGACACTGGTGTCGAGGTCGTAGGTGCAGGCCGCGTAGAGCGGATCATCATGCTGCGCACCGGGCGCTTTCGCCTGGAACTTGGCGCGTGTCTCGGGTCGACCCTGCAGGGGCGTGTGGATGGCGTGATGGGCGAGATAGCAGAAGAAGGGGCGGTCGCGCTGGGCGGTGATGAATTCGCAGGCCTTGCGGGTGAGCGTGAAGACGCCCTTGGGATCCTCGGGTGGCCCGGCCTTGTTCTGCTCGCTGCCCTCCTTTTCCTTGCCCTCGCCGAAGGAATCGAAGCTGACGTCGAATCCCTGCTCGCTCGGCAGGGCGCCGTCCTTACCGGCGAGATGCCATTTGCCGAAGTGACCGGTCGCATAGCCGGCCGCCTTGAGGGCATCGGCCAGCGTCACGTTGTCGCGCGGGATGCCGTTGCGGTTCGGCACCGGCACCAGGCGCTGCGAGGCCTTGGGGCCGCGGTCGGTGCTGCCGACGGCATAGACATGGTGGCGCGGCGTGTAGGTGCCCGAGAGCAGGCAGGCGCGCGAGGGCGCGCAGTTGCCCGCCGACGCGTAACCGCTGGTGAAGGTCATGCCCTCGCGGGCGAGTTGGTCGAGCCACGGCGTCTCATGGAAATCGCTGCCGCCGAAGCCGGTGTCCTTCCAGCCCAGGTCATCGGCAAAGATCAGCACCAGGTTCGGGCGATCGGCCGCCGGAAGCTGGAGGGCAAAGGCGAGCAGCGGGAGCAGGAGACGGCGCATGCCATGAAGACGAGGGGACGTGGGTGTTCTTGCGGCTGGGGCGTGGACAACAAAGTACTTGAGGGCTTCAGCCCGCGCCGAGTCGACCGGCCGCTGACGGGCTGAAGCCCGGGAGTACTTTATCTTCCCGGCCTGCCGCGCCGGCACTCAGAACTCGCCGCCGAGGGCGAGGTGCAAATCGGCGCGGTTGCGCAGGCGCTGGGCTTGGACGGCGAGCAGGGCGCTGCGGGCGTCGAAGGCGCGCTGGCGGGTGTCGAGCAGCGTCAGGGCGGGGGTCAGGCCCTTTTCATACTGGCCGAGGGCGAGGCGTTCGGCGGTTTCGGCCTCCTTCGCGGCCCGGGCCAGGGCGTCGGCCTGGCCAAGCAGGAACTGCTCGGCCGCGAGCGCGGTCTCGACCTCGCGGAAGGCGGTCAGCGCGCCGGAGGCATAGGTCTGCAGCAGTTCGTCGTAGCGTGCACGCGATTGACGGACGCCGGCGAGCAGGCCGCCGCCCTGGAAGAAGGGCTGGGTGGTACTGCCGGCGATGCTCCAGAAGGCGGTCTCCGGGGTCAGCAGGGTGTTGAGGTTCTGGGTCGTGCGACCGTAGTCGCCGGTGAGGCGGAAGCTGGGCAGGAAGGCCTTCTTTGCCGCGCTCTCCGAACGCACCGCCGCTTCCAGGCGTCGCTCCGCCGCACGCAGGTCAGGGCGACGGAGCAGCAGTTCCGAGGGCAGCCCTGCTGGTACGGTGCGCTTGAGCGAGGGCAGGCCGCTGAGCCCGGCCTCCTGGCCGGCCGGGTAGCCGCCGAGCAGGACCTCCAGCGCACGCACGGCTTCGTCGGCCGCGGCGCGTCGCTGCTGCAGGGCGGACTCGGCGCGGGCGAGGTCGGCGCGACCGAGCGA
>CAZSBO010000260.1:0-2213 GCA_964605265.1 uncultured Prosthecobacter sp. | reverse complement strand
TGACGAATGACGAATGACGAATGACGAATGACGAATGACGAATGACGAATGACGATATGCGCGCGCGCTGCCATCGACGCAGTGTCAAGTCAGTCATGCGGCTGAAGGCGGCCGGGTGGCTTGGCCTGGGGGTGCTGCTGCTCATTCCCTGCCTGCTCGTCGCGGAGGAACTGCGCGTGCTGAGGCAGGTGAAGGATGGCACGGAGCGCGGTCGCTTGAGCGACGCGCGCCAGATCGTCCGGGGCGACACGGGCAAATGGAGCGATGTCGCCGAGCTGCGACCGGCACCGCCGCTGGCGCGCAAGCCGGCGGGCCTGGCGCTTGATGCCTGGCTGGAGGAAATGGCAGGTCGCGTCGTGGAGCTGGCGGCGGGCGAGGATGTCTGGCTGCTGTACCGCAGTCGCCAACTCGACGACAATGATCGACTGTGGATCGAGCGCATCGAGCGTTCGGGCAACGCCTTCACCGTGACGCTGCATGAGGCGATTTGGCAGGGCGACTACTTCAAGACCTTCACCTACCATGAGGTGGGGGCGGTGAATCTCGGTCTCTTGGCGGCGGGGGAGTACACGGTCACCTGGCGTGTGCTGCCCCTGCAGTTCCGCCAGCTCGAAAAGCCGCGCGAGGCCCAGCGCGATTACGTCACCAACTGGCCGGTCGACGCCCGGCCGGCGAACGGTGAGCCGGTGGTGTTGATGGTGCGATTCCGCGTGCGCGAATGACGCGGGGTCTCAGGCCAGGATCCCCGTGGCGACGTTGCCGCCGACGTTGGTCAGGCGGAAGTCGCGGCCGCCGTAGTTGTAGGTGAGCCGGGTGTGATCGAGGCCGAGCAGGTGCAGCATCGTCGCATGCCAGTCGTGGATGTGCATCGGGTCGAGCACGGCCTTGTAGCCGATTTCGTCGGTGGCGCCGTAGCGCAGACCGCCCTTGACGCCGCCACCGGCCATCCAGATCGAGTACCCCTTGTGGTTGTGATCGCGGCCGTCGCCGCTCTGCGCGTAGGGCGTGCGGCCGAACTCGCCCGCCCAGACGACGAGGGTGTCCTTGAGCAGGCCGCGCGCCTTGAGGTCGGTCAGCAGCGCCGCGATGGGCCGATCGGTGGCGGCGCAGTTGGTCGCCAGTTGCTCGCGCAGGCGGTTGTGATGATCCCACTGCACGCCGGAGGCGATCTCGATGAAGCGCACACCGGCTTCGGCGAGGCGGCGCGCCAGCAGGCACTGGCGGGCGAACTGGTCCTTGCCCTGGCCGATGCCGTAGAGTTTCAGCACATGCTCCGGCTCGCCGCGCAGGTCGAGCACGTCCGGCACTTCGCTCTGCATGCGGAAGGCGAGTTCGAAGGACTCGATCATGCCCTCGATCTGCGGATCAAACCCCTCGCGCCCGAGCTTGTCCTCGTTGAGGCCGCGCACGAGGTCGATCTGGGCGCGCTGCAGGTCGCGCGGCACGCGGGCATTCCCGATGTTCTTCATCGGTGGGCCGGGCGCCACGTCCTTCTTGAGCAGGGCGGCGTACAGGTCGGGCAACTGTGAGCCGCCGATCTTCGTGCCCTGGCAGATGGCGGGCAGGAAGGCGCTGCCGTAGTTCTGCGCGCCGCCGTTGTCGGCTGGTGGATTGAGGGTGATGAAGCCCGGCAGGTTTTCGTTGTCGGTACCGAGGCCGTAGAGGGTCCAGGCACCGACCGAGGGTCGCACGAACTGGAAGCTGCCGGTGTGCATCTGCACGAAGGCCTGCGCGTGGTTGGGCAGGTCGGTGTGCAGCGAGTTGATGATGCAGAGGTCGTCGGCGTGTTTCGCCAGTTCCGGGTGCAGGGTGGTCAGCCACTGGCCGGACTGTCCGTACTGGGCGAAGGGATGCACGGCGCCGAACAGCTTGGCTCCCGCCGAGTCGCGCCCAAGCGTGGCGGTTTGACCGTCACGTTTTGTCAGCTCGGGTTTGTAATCGAGCAGGTCCACGTGCGAGGGGCCGCCGCGCATGGTCAGGAAGATGACGCGCTTGGCGCGCGCCGGGAAGTGCGGTGCCTTGGCGGCGAGACCACTGCGCGCCTGGGCGAGGGCGGCGAAGGCCAGCCAGCCGATGCCGGAGGAGGCGGTGGCCAGCAGGTGGCGACGGGAGAACAGGGACGGGTTCATGGGCGGCTGGAGATTGGGGCTGGGGGAAAGCGGATGTCTCAGGGCCGGTTGCGGGCCGCCGACAGCGCCGGATCGTCGAGATCG
>CAZSBO010000259.1:0-2392 GCA_964605265.1 uncultured Prosthecobacter sp. | reverse complement strand
GTTCTTGCGGATCAGTTCGGCGGTGTAGCGGCGGGTGACGCGTTCCCGAAACCCCTCGGAGGCGGTGGTCGGATCGATGCGCACGCCGCCCTTGGCGCCGCCGAAGGGCACGCCGACGACGGCGCACTTGTAGGTCATCAGCGCCGCCAGCGCGATGGTCTCGTCCATCGTCACATGCGGGCTGAAGCGGATGCCGCCCTTGGTCGGCTGGCGGTGATGGCTGTGCTCGGCGCGAAAGGCCTCAACCACGGTGATGTGGCCGTCGTCGGCGCGCACCGGGAAACGCATGCGGTAGGCCGAGTTGCAGCAGCGCACCTGTTCGACCAGCCCCTCCTCGAGCTTGGCGTGGGCGGCCGCGCGGTTGAAGTAGTGGGAGACGCTTTCGTGGAAGGAATCGCGTGCCATGCCCCTTCTTGCCAGCATTTCAGCCCCGTAGCAAGTCCGGGACAGCCCGGCCTTTACTTCCGCGCGCTCCCGTCCTGAGTGCCGCATGCAGTGGCTCATTCGCGGCACCTCCCATGATCTCTCCCGGCACGGCCGGATCATGGGCATCGTCAATGTCACCCCCGACTCCTTCTCCGACGGCGGCCGCTTCGCCGACAGCGGCCGCGCCGTCGAACACGCCCTGCGCCTGGTCGCCGAGGGCGCCGACATCCTCGACATCGGCGGCGAATCCACCCGCCCCGGCGCGGAACCGGTGGCCGAGGCGGAGGAACTGCGCCGCGTGCTGCCGGTGATCCGTGCCGTGCGCAGCCAGACCCGGGCGCTGATCTCCATCGACACCATGAAGGCCTCCGTCGCGCAGGCGGCGCTCGACGCCGGTGCCGACATTCTCAACGACGTCACCGGCCTGCGCGGCGACCCGCTCATGCTGCGCCTGGCGGCGGCCTGCGATGCCGGCCTGGTGGTCATGCACATGACCGGCACACCGCTCACCATGCAGACCGGCCCCAGCTACACCGATGTGGTCGCCGAGGTGCGTGGCTACTTCGAAGCCCGCCTGGCCATCCTGGAAAAGGCCGGCATCGATCCGCGCCGCGTCGTGCTCGACCCGGGCTTCGGCTTCGGCAAAACCCTCGAACACAACCTCGCCCTGCTGCGCGCCCTGCCCGCGCTCGCCCCGGCAAACCGCCCGCTGCTCGCCGGCGTTTCCCGCAAGTCCATGATCAGCGGCCTGCTCGGCAGCCCGAACCTGAGCGATCGCGACTGGCCGACCGTGGCGCTCACCTCCTGCTGCCGCGAACTCGGCGCCCGCATCCTGCGCGTCCACGAGGTGCGCGCCAATGCCGAGGCCCTGCGCATGACCGAGGCGGTGCTCGGCGCCTGAACTCAGCCGCGCGCCCCGAACAACGCGCTGCCCACCCGCACCAGCGTGGCCCCCTCTTCAATGGCCACTTCAAAGTCGTGGCTCATGCCCATCGACAGTTCCGGCAGCGGCGCGCCGCCAAGCTGCTCCAGGGTGTCGCGCAGGGCGCGCAGACCGGCAAAATACGGACGACTTTTTTCGGGGTCGGCGGCCGGTGGCGGGATGCACATCAGTCCCTGAATGTACAGCCGGTCGAGCGCATAGAGTTCCTCAAGCTGCGCCTTCAACACCTCGGCCGAAAAACCGTGCTTGGAGGATTCCTCAGCGAGATTGACCTCGAGCAGCACCCGCGGATGCAGACCGAGCTCGGCCGCGATGCGGTTGATGTCGCGGGCGATGTCGAGCGAGTGCACCGACTCGATCATCTCCACCCGCGGCAGGACCTTGCGCACCTTGTTCGACTGCAGCGGCCCAATCAAATGCCAGCGCAAAGCGGAGGGCAGCAGGGGCTGCTTGGCGAGGATCTCCTGCACGCGGTTCTCGCCAAACAGGATCTGGCCCGCGGCAAAGGCCTCGCGCAGTGCCTCGGGCGGCTGGGTCTTCGACACGGCCACCAGTTCGATGGCATTCGCCGGTCGACCCGAGCGAGCGGCCGCCGAAACCATGCGCGTGCGAATCTGCTCAAGTCGTTCAGTCAGGGTGGACATGGCGCTAGGCTGGCACGAACCACGATGAGACGCAACCCGTCAGGCCTCGGCGAGCACGGCGAGCACCTGATCGAGATGCGCGTCTGGCTTGACCTTGGGCAAGACGGCCCGCACGCAGCCGTCAGCACCGATCACGAAGGTGGTGCGCTCGATGCCGAAGTAGGTGCGGCCATACAGGCTCTTCTCCACCCAGGTGCCATAGGCTTCGGCAACGGCATGATCGGCATCGCTCAGGAGCGGAAACGGCAGCTCGTGCTTGCGCGCGAACTTCTCATGGCTGGTGATGGAGTCGGCGCTGACACCCACCACGTGAGCGAGTTTCGACAACCGCTGCCAGCCGTCGCGCAGCGCGCAGGCCTGACGGGTGCAGCCCGGGGTG
>CAZSBO010000258.1:0-2513 GCA_964605265.1 uncultured Prosthecobacter sp. | reverse complement strand
ATGCGCCGCTCACCCCCGAAAAGGACATGGTAGGCATGAGAAAGAAAGCCGTGTGCGTGTCGGCGCCGACACGCCTCGCCGACTTGAACGAAGACGACATCGTCCAGGACGCCGCCCGCATCGCGCTGGAAATCTGGCCTGACCTGAGCCCGCCAGACGTGCAGCGCTTCATCGACCAGTTCTACGCGCGCTGGGAGGGTGACCGGGTCACCGTCAGCCGCCGGTCCGACCTGCGCCGCCGGGCGCGCGATGAGGCCATCCTGCGCGACTACCGGGCCGGCGAGCGGGTCTCCCTGCTGTCTCGCCGGTACGAGCTGACCGAGCGCAGGATCATCCAGATCCTGCAGTCCGCCGTGGCCGCCTGAAATCCGCCGGTATTGGATTTCATGCCGCCTGCCGAACACTGTTCGGGGTGAGCGCACCAACCCCCACCACCGAGCCGGCGCGGATCGTCGCCGGGGACACGGCGATCTGGCTCAAGACGCTGCCGGACTACCTGGCAAGCGACGGCTGGGTACTGACGTACACGCTGGTCAACAGCGCGCAGCGCTACACCATCGTCTGCAGCGCGTCGGGTGATCAGCACCTGGCTTATGCGCCAGCGGTCACGACAGCCGCGTGGGCGGCAGGCGACTACGCGCTGCGCGGGCAGGTCGCGCTGGCTGGCGACGTCCGCACCGTGGTCGAGCAGCGGTTGTCCATCGCGGCGGCGTTCGGCTCCGCCACCGACAGTCGCAGCCCTGCGCGGCGCCAGCTCGAGGCCGTCGAGTCCGTCATTGAAGGTCGCGCCAGCAGCGCTGTGCTGTCCTACTCGATCGGCGGCCGTCAACTGCAGAACATCCCGATCACTGACCTGTTGGTCCTGCGAGACCGATTGCGGGTCGACGTTGGGCGCGAGGATGCCGCGGCCAGAAGCGCAGCCGGGCTTGCGCCCAGAGGGCGAATCGCCGTGAGGTTTGGCCCATGAAACTGATGGATCGGATCGCGCGCTGGGTGGGGGCGGCCGTCGGCCGCGTGTCGCGGGTGCGGCGGTTCGAGGCGGCGCGTGTCGACCGTCTGACGGGCGACTGGTTCGCCACGTCGGCCAGCATCAACCAGGAGCTGAGCGGCGACCTCGACCGCCTGCGCAACCGCGGCCGGCAGCTCGTCAACAACAACGACTACGCGCGCAAGTTCCGCGGCATGTGCGAGAACAACATCGTCGGCCCGGCTGGGATCAGGCTGCAGGCGCGCGTCGAGGACCGCCCAGGCCAACCCGACCGCATGGCCAACGCCGCAATCGAGGCGGCGTGGGGCGAGTGGGGCCGCGCCTGCGACATCACCGGGCAACTCAGCCTGCGCGACTTGTGCGAAACCATTATCGGCAGCATGCCGGCAGACGGCGAGTTCCTGGTGCGCCTGGTCAAGGGCAAGGCCGCCGGCAATCGGTTCGGCCTGGCGCTGCAGGTCATCGACGTCGACCGCATCGACACCAGCTACACCGCCACGCTGCCGGGCGGCAACAGCGTCATCATGGGGGTCGAGGTCAACGCCTACCGTCGCCCCGTCGCGCTGCACCTGTTCACGCAGCACCCGAACGATTCCGTCTCCGGTGGGCGCCAGCGCGTGCGCGTCCTGGCCACGGAAGTCCTGCACAGGTTCAAGGTCGAGCGGGCCGAACAGGCGCGCGGCATCCCGTGGATGGCGCCAGGCATGTTGAGTCTGCACCACCTCGGCGGCTTCATGCTCTCGGCGCTGCTGGCGGCCGAGCATGGCGCCAACCACTACGGTTTCTTCCAGTCGCCTGACGGCGAGCCGCCGTCGGTCGGCGCGGTCGATGCGACTACCGGCGAGCGGATCACCACCAGCCAGCCTGGGGTCTACGACACGCTGCCGAACGGCTACTCGTTCGTGCCGCACGAAAGCAAGTACCCGAACGAGGTTTTCTCACCGTTCGTCAAGACGTGCCTGCAGCGCATCGCCACCGGCTGGCGCGTGGCCTATCACAGCCTGGCCAACGATCTGGAGGGGGTGAGCTTCAGCAGCATCCGCAGTGGGACGCTCGAGGAGCGCGACCGCTGGGCATCCGACCAGCAGTGGTTCATCGACGCCTTCATGGAGCCCGTCTTCTCCGAATGGCTGTACGCGGCGCTTCTCAGCGGCGCTATCACCAGCCCCACGGGCGCAGCGCTGCCGGTGGAGAAGATGCGGAAGTTTTCGGCGCATCAATGGCAGCCGCGTCGCTGGGAGTGGGTGGACCCGCAGCGCGACATGAACGCGAAGATCCTAGCGGTGCAGGCGGGGCTGATGGCGCCGCAAGACCTGGCCTCCGCCATGGGGTACGACTTCGAGGACACGCTGAAGGCCATCGGTGAGGCGCAGAAACTGGCTGCCGAGTTCGACGTGCGCATGCCTGCGTATGAGGGCAAGGGTGGAAGCGATGCCGGCCGTGCCGAGGCGGAGTCTTGAGTGGGCGCGGCGGAGGCTGGAGGCGTGACCCGTGCAGTACGGCAACTGTCTCCTGTGGGCCAAGG
>CAZSBO010000257.1:0-2530 GCA_964605265.1 uncultured Prosthecobacter sp. | reverse complement strand
CTCGCCCGCTGCCGTTTTCTCCTGCCCCTGCTGACTCTGCCCTGGCTCAGCCAGTGCGGGGAAGGTGAGCCCAGCGCCAATGCCAAGCTGGCGCAGGAGACGTATCGCAAAACCGTGGAAGCCTTCCGCTCCACCGCGCCGGCGTCGCCCGCCGCGGCCGTGCCTGCGCCTGCTGTTGCGGCGACGCCTGCTGCGCCGGCGGACTGGATGAGCCATCCGCGGTCGCGGGCCGACAAGCCGGTGCAGGGGCAGGAGCAGGCCGTGCTGACGGACGCCCCGAACGTGCCGCCGCCGATCACCCGTGATCATCCCACCAAGGTGACGGTCAAGCTGGAGGTGGTCGAGGTGGTCAAGCGCATGACCGACGGCGTCGACTACACCTTCTGGACCTTTGGCGGCAGCGTGCCCGGCAAGTTCATTCGCCTGCGCCAGAACGACGAGGTGGAGTTCCACCTGATGAATCATCCGGACAGCAAGATGCCGCACAACATCGACCTGCATGCGGTGACCGGACCGGGCGGCGGTGCGGCGGCCTCGTTCACCACGCCGGGGCGTACCTCGGTGTTTTCCTTCAAGGCGATCAATCCCGGTCTCTTTGTCTACCACTGCGCCACCGCCCCGGTCGGCATGCACGTCGCCAACGGCATGTATGGTTTGATTCTCGTCGAACCGATTGGCGGTCTGCCGCCGGTGGATCGCGAGTTCTACGTGATGCAGTCGGAGTTCTACACCAAGGGCAAGCATGGCGAGGCGGGCCTGCAGCCCTTCAACATGGAGAAGGCCCTGGCCGAGCAGCCCGACTACGTGGTGTTCAACGGCGCGGTCGGTGCCATGGCGGGCGACAACGCCGGCCAGGCCAAGGTCGGCGAGCGCGTGCGCCTGTTTGTCGGCAACGGCGGGCCGAACCTGGTCTCCTCCTTCCACGTCATCGGCGAGATCTTCGACAACGTGTACACTGAGGGCGGCATCCGACCGAACCAGCATCAGGTGCAGACCACCCTGATCCCGGCCGGCGGTTCCGCCATCGCCGAGTTCACCCTCGACGTGCCCGGTACCTACCTGCTGGTCGATCACTCGATCTTCCGCGCCTTCAACAAGGGCGCGGTCGCCATGATCAAGGTGACCGGCCCCGAGGATCTGCGGGTCTACTCCGGCAAGCAGGATGACCGCATCTACCAGCTGGAGGGTGGCGCCGTGCAGAACATCGCCCAGGCCGGCCAGCCGCGGCCGCCGGCGGCTTCCAAGGCCGAGCGCATCGCCCATGGCAAGACCCTGTATTCGGCGGTTTGCATGGCCTGCCACCAACCGGAGGGGCAGGGCATCCCGCAGGCCTTCCCGCCGCTGGCTGCCGCAGATTACCTCAATGCGGATGTCGAGCGCGCCATCGGCACGGTGATCCACGGCCTGCAGGGCAAGGTGACGGTGAACGGCCAGGTCTACGACAGCGTCATGCCCCAGCTCGGCCTCGACGACGAGGCGGTCGCCAGCGTGCTGACCTACGTCTACAGCCAATGGAACAATTCCGGGGCGGAAGTACTGCCGGAGCAGGTCGCCAAGGTGCGCAACAAGGTCGCCGCCGCCGGCCTGCCCAAGCCGGGCAGCCATCCCTGAGTCCGTCGCCATGCACACCCTGCCGCTGAGTTGCCTGCTCTGCCTCGCGCTGACCGCGGTCGCCGCCGCAGAAAGTCCGCCGCCGGGCATGGTCGCGGTGCCCGGTGGCAGCTACAAGCCGCTCTATGCCCGCGAGGCCAAGCCGCGGCGGGTGGCTCCCTTCCAGCTCGCCATCGACCCGGTCACCAACGCCCAGTTCCTCGACTTCGTCAGCCGGCATCCGGAGTGGCGCCGCAGCCGGGTGTCGCCCACCCAGGCGGATGCCGCCTACCTGCGTCACTGGGCCGGCGACCTCGATCTCGGTCAGGCGCTGCCGGAGGCGCCGGTCACCCATGTCTCCTGGCATGCCGCGCGCGCCTATGCCGCCGCCTGCGGACGCCGGTTGCCGGATCAGGATGAGTGGGAGTTCGCCGCGCGGGCCGACGCACGGCGCGCCGATGCCAGTGCTGATCCCGAGTTTCTGCGGGTGCTGCTCGAGTGGTACTCCACACCTGCCTCCAAGCAGCCGAAGCCGGTGCAGCAGGCGCCTGCCGATGTCCACGGCGTGCGCGGCCTGCACGGGCAGGTCTGGGAATGGGTCGAGGACTTCAACGCCACGCTGCTGGTTGGCGATGGTCGCGGCGATGGCGCCGCCCAGCGCGACCTGTTCTGTGGCGGTGCCTCACTGCTCGCCGCTGATCCCGGCAATTACGCCGCCTACATGCGCTATGCCTTCCGCGCCAGCCTGCGCGGTCATTACTGCGTCGGCAGCCTCGGCTTCCGCACGGCGGCACCGCGCCGGGCGCCGCCGGTGGCTGCCGCGGGTACGGTGACCCACCTCTATGATCTGGCGGGCAACTGGCTCGATCAGGACGCGCGACCGATCGAGTTGGCCGATTTGCGCGGCCGGGTGCGCGTGCTCAGCCTGGGTTTCACCCGC
>CAZSBO010000256.1:0-2532 GCA_964605265.1 uncultured Prosthecobacter sp. | reverse complement strand
GCCGGGGGCGCTCCACCGCCCGGTTACTGGGGGGTCTAGGGGGGGGGGGGGGGCGGCATGCGGGATTGAAAAGTTTTTTCAGAAAGGAGTTTCGGAGGCTCCTTTGACCGCGCGCCGCCGACACGGCGGCGCGCGGAAAAGGGCTGGAGTTTACTTGATCTCCACTTTGGCGCCGGCGGCTTCGAGCTTCTTCTTGATCTCTTCGGCCTCGTCCTTCTTGGCACCTTCCTTGACCTTCTGAGGAGCGCTCTCGACGAGCTTCTTGGCCTCAGCCAGGCCCAGGCCGGGAACCACGGCACGGACTTCCTTAATGACGGCGATCTTGTTGGTGCCACCATCGGCAAGGATGACGTCAAACTCGGTCTTCTCCTCGGCGGCGGCGGCCGGGGCGGCACCAGCGGCAACGGCCACGGCGGCGACAGGAGCGGCGGCGCTGACGCCCCACTTCTCTTCGAGGGTTTTCACGAGTTCAGCGACTTCCAGGACGGTAAGGCCGCTCAGTTCTTCAACGATTTTGTTCAGGTCTGCCATATGGGTGTTTCGGTATCGCCGTTTCCCGGGGCTCCGGGTGATTTAAGAGAGAAAGCCTTCGCTCCGGCAAGGAACCATTGGGTGTTGGTATTCAGGCCTTTTCAGGGGCCATCGGGTCAAATTCGGGGGTGGCTCAGGCCTGTTCGCCCTTCGCCTTGAGCACGCGCGCCAGCGAGGCGGCGGGCTCGTTGAGCAGGCGGACCAGCTTGGAGGCCGGGGCCTGGAGAACGCCGAGCAGGGTGGCGAGCAGGACTTCGCGCGAGGGCAGGTCGGCCAGCGCCTTGATGGCGGCGGCATCGAGCAGCTTGCCGTCGAGCACGCCCACCTTGGTCTGGGGCTTCTCGAATTCAGCGGCGAAGTTCTTCAGAACCTTGGCGGCGGCGCAAACGTCCTTGGCACCGGTGACGACGGCGCTCTGGCCGACGAGGTGGGTGCCGATGTCCTGCGGATAGCCGGCACGCTCAGCGGCCTTCTTGACCAGCGTGTTCTTGAAGACGTGAATCTCGGCGCCGGTCTCGGCGAGGCGCTTGCGCAGCTCGGAGAACTTGGCGACGGTCAGGCCGGTGTAATCCACGACGAACAGGAACGGCGAGGCGTTGACCCGCTCGAGCAGGTTTTCGATGAGGAGTGTCTTTTCAGCTTTCATGTCTAGGGGTTCCCCGCGGGTTACAGTTTGACGTACTTGGTGACATCGATGCGCAGGGCGGGCGACATGGTCGCGGCCAGGGTGATGCTGTGGACATAGCGGCCGCGGGCGCTGGCCGGCTTGGCGCGCACGATGGCGTCGATCAGGGCGGTGCCGTTCTCAACGATGGCGCTGGTGTCGAAGGCAACCTTGCCGATCGTCGAGGCGATGTTGCCGTTCTTGTCGAGCTTGAAGTCGACACGACCGGCCTTGACGGCCTTGACAGCGGCGCCGGTGTCGTCGGTGACGGTGCCGGTGCGCGGGTTCGGCATCAGGCCGCGCGGACCGAGCTGCTTGCCGAGCTTGCGCACTTCATTCATCGCGGCGGGCGTGGCGATGGCGACATCGAAGTCCATGACCCCTTCCTTGACCTTGGCGATCAGGTCCTCATAGCCGACCAGGTCGGCACCGGCGGCCTTGGCGGCCTCGGCGGCGGAGCCGACGGCGAAGACGGCGACACGCACGGTCCGGCCGGAGCCGTGGGGCAGCGGGCAGGTGCCGCGGATCATCTGGTCGCCCTTCTTCGGGTCGACACCCATGCGGAACGACAGCGTGACCGTCTGGTTGAATTTGGTGCCGGGCAGCTTGCGGACGAGTTCCGCGGCCTCCTCGAGCGAGAATGTCTTGCCCGCCGGGATCATCTCGGCGGCCTTCTTGTAGCGTTTGCTTCGGGTTTGCATGGTGGGGTGCAGTGCTTTCGAACGGACGGGCCGTCCTCCTGCGTCGGGGTTAGTCGGTGATTTCGATGCCCATCTGGCGGGCCGTGCCGGCCATGATGCGGGAGGCCGCTTCAAGGTCGGTGGTGTTGAGGTCGGCAAGCTTCATCTTGGTGGCTTCCAGCAGCTGGGCCTTGGTGATCTTGGCGACCTTCTTCTTGTTCGCCTCGCCGGAGCCGGAGGCGATGTTGGCGACCTTCTTGAGAAGGTTCGACGCCGGCGGCTGCTTGGTGATGAAAGTGAAGCTCTTGTCCTTGTAGACGCTGATGACGACGGGCAGGATATCCCCGTCCGCCGCCTGGGTCTGCGCGTTGAAGGCCTTGCAGAACTCCATGATGTTCACGCCCGCCTGGCCGAGGGCCGGACCAACCGGAGGAGAGGGGTTCGCTTTCCCTGCGGGAATCTGCAGCTTGATCTGTTTGACTACTTCTTTTGCCATCGTGCTTCTGGGTGAAAATGAAATTGCGGCTTGCGCCTTTTGCGGCGGTGCGGCGGCATCAGCCCACCTCGACCTGCCAATACTCGAGCGGGACGAGCGTCTCCCGCCCGAAGATGTTGACCGAAACCATCAGCTCGCCCTTCGCCTCGTTGATTTCCGCG
>CAZSBO010000255.1:0-2544 GCA_964605265.1 uncultured Prosthecobacter sp. | reverse complement strand
ACAGGTCACAGACGCAGAGGGAACCACGAAGGGCACGAAGATCACGAAGGGATCCCTCTGGGGGTATTTCTATCAACCATCAGCCATCCTCTCTGACTCAGCGGGAACTATCCCTCCTGCCACTTTTTTCACTGCGTGCTGGTCGGGTGGGCACGGGTCTTGTACAGTGCGACCATGACTCCCTCGCCGGAACGCTACGAGAAGCTGGGTGCCTTTTATCTGGGGCGCGAGTACGATCTGGAAAACAAGGCGCTGCGCGAGGACCTCGTCCTCTATGACTCGCGCGATCTCGTCACCCACGGGGTCGTGCTCGGCATGACCGGCTCGGGCAAGACCGGCCTCTGCCTCGCCCTGCTCGAGGAGGCGGCGATCGATGGCATCCCGGTCATCGCCATCGATCCGAAGGGCGACATCGGCAACGCCCTGCTGACCTTTCCCAACCTCAGCGCCGGGGAGTTCCGGCCGTGGATCAGCGAGGAGGAGGCGCGGCGCAAGGGGCTCGATCCCGACGCCTTTGCCGAGGCCCAGGCCGGCCTCTGGCGCAAGGGCCTGGCCGACTGCGGCCAGGATGCCGCGAGCATCCGCACCCTGCGCGAGAAGACCGACATGGCCATCTACACGCCCGGCAGCAGCGCCGGTCTGCCGGTGTCGATCCTCGGCTCGCTCGATTGCCCGCCGCCGGCGGTGCTCGACGATGCCGAGCTGCTCGCGGAGCGACTCGAAAGCACGGCCTCCTCCCTGCTCGGCCTCATCGGCATCGAGGCCGACCCGGTGCAGTCGCCCGAGCACATCCTGCTCTGCCAGTTGTTCGCCCATCACTGGCGCGCCGGTCGCGGCCTGACCCTGGCCGACCTCGTGCGCGAGATCCAGCAGCCGCCCCTGCGCACGATCGGCGTTGTCGATCTCGAAACCTTTCTGCCCGAGGCCAAGCGCAGCGCCCTGGCCATGCGCCTGAACAGCCTGCTCGCCTCGCCCGGTTTCGCCGCCTGGCTCGAAGGCGAGCCGCTCGACATCCAGCGCCTGATGTACGGCAGCGATGGCCGGCCGCGCGTCAGCATCTTCAACATCGCCCACCTCGGCGATGCCGAGCGCATGTTCTTCGTCTCGCTCCTGCTCAACCAGTTGCTCGGCTGGATGCGCACCCAGCAGGGCACCACCTCCCTGCGCGCGCTCTTCTACATGGACGAGATCTTCGGCTACCTGCCGCCCTCGGCCATGCCGCCGTCGAAAAAGCCGATGATGACCCTGCTCAAGCAGGCGCGCGCCTTCGGTCTCGGCCTGCTGCTGGCCACCCAGAATCCGGTCGACCTCGATTACAAGGCGCTGTCGAACATCGGCACCTGGTGGATCGGCCGGCTGCAGACCGAGCGCGACAAGGCCCGCCTGCTCGACGGCCTGGCCGGTGCCGCCGGCGGTTTTGATCGCAGCCAGTTGGAAGCCACCATCGCCGGCCTCGGCAACCGCGTCTTCCTCATGCACAACGTCCACGAGGACGGCCCGGTGGTCTTCCACGTGCGCTGGATCCTCAGCTACCTCAGCGGCCCGCTGGCGCGCGACCAGATCCGCCGCCTCATGGAACCGCGGCGCACCGCCGCCGCTGCCGCTCCTGTCGTCGCCGAGGACCACGGTTTCCTGCCGCCCAGCGCCAGCGCCGCGCCGGCGACCGGCAGCGCGCTCAAGCCGACCCTGCCCGTGGGCGCCGCCGAACGCTTCCTGCCCACCGACCTCGATCCCGCCGGACTCTGCTACGTGCCCGCCCTGCTGCGCAGCGCCGTCGTCGGCTTCGAGGACGCCCGCCGCAAGATCAGCGGCAACGCCCGGGTGACCCTCGTGCATCCGATCGAGGGCGACCGCGTGCTCTGGGATCAGTTCATCGACCTGCCGCGCCACGCCGATCCGGCCGCGTGGGCCAGCCAGCCGGTCGCCGGCGCCCGCTTCGCCGAACTGCCGGCGGCCGCCTTGAAAGCCTCGACCTACACCGCCATCGCGCGTGATCTGGTCGACTGGGTGCATGCCAACCATCGTGAGGAGGTGCACTTCAGCCCGGCGCTCGGGGTGGCTTCCAATCCCGGCGAGAGCGCGGCGGAGTTCCGCATCCGCGTCGGCCAGGCCGCCCGCGAAGCGCGCGATGCCGCCGTCGAGGAACTGCGCGCGAAGACCGCGAAGGCGGTGAAGACCCTCGAGGAACGCGCCGCCCGCGCCCAGGCCAAGGTCGATGCCCAGCAGGCCCAGGCGACCAGCGCCAAGGTCGCCACCGCCGTGTCGATCGGCCGCAGCCTGCTCGGCGCCTTCCTCGGTCGCAAAAGCTCCGCCGCCTCCCTCCTGCGCGCCGGCACCGTCACCGGCGCCACCCGCGTCATGCGCGAGTCACAGGACGTCGCCGCCGCCCAGGCCGAATTGCAGCGCGTGCACGAGGACCTGCAGGCGCTCGAACGCCAGCTCGAGACCGACACCGCCGCCCTCGCCACCCGCTTCGATCCCGCCGCCCTCGAACTCGAAACCCTCCGCCTCGCCCCCACCACGGCCCGCATCCGCGCGGAAGCC
>CAZSBO010000254.1:0-2902 GCA_964605265.1 uncultured Prosthecobacter sp. | reverse complement strand
GCCTGGGCCTGCGCTCCCATCTCCCAACTTCCATCTCCTATCTTCCCTCTGCCTCGGCGAGGCCGAGCAGCGCCAGGCTGTCGCGATGGATCATCGCCTCAATCTGGGCCGGATCGAGCCGCGGCAGCTGCGTGCCCTCGAGCATGGCATTCAGTCCGCGCAGGCCGGCCACGGAGGCGTCGACCGTCGTGAAGGGGTAGTCGGTGCCAAAC
This sequence comes from uncultured Prosthecobacter sp., assembly GCA_964605265.1. Taxonomy (GTDB): domain Bacteria; phylum Verrucomicrobiota; class Verrucomicrobiia; order Verrucomicrobiales; family Verrucomicrobiaceae; genus Prosthecobacter. The sequence goes on along the minus strand of CAZSBO010000254.1, from coordinate 2,690 downwards.
AGCAGCTTGTGCCAGACGCCGTATTCCTGCGCCAGCATGAGGCTGTGGTAGAGCTGCCAGGGCCGGTAGTGCAGGGCGCTGATGTCGGCATAGACGTTGTCGTGCTTGCGCACCACCGCCACGCACTCGCCCTCATAGGGATGGCTGAGATGGGCGAGGATGATTTTGAGCCCCGGATGCCGCACCGCCACCGGCTCGATCAGGCGCGGCAGGGTGAAGGCCAGCGGCGCCTGGGCGATGAAGGTCGTGCCCGTGTGCAGCAGCACCGGCAGCCCGTGGCGTTCGGCATAGGCCCAAAGCGGCGCCAAGCGGTCGTCATCGGGGCTGAAGCCGGCATACATCGGCAGCAGCTTGATGCCGCGCAGGCCGAGTTCCTCGTGGCCCTCGTGCAGCTCGCGCTGCCAGCCGTCCTGGGTCGGATCGACCGACAAAAACCCGGTCAGCCGCGCCGGATCCTGGGCGACGTGGGCGGCGATGGTGCGGTCGTCGACCCACAATCCCGCGAGCCGGGCCTTGCCGCCGAAGACGATCGTGTGGGTGTCGGCCGGCGCGGTGGCGTGGTAGCCTTCGAGCGAGGCGGTGAAATCCACCGCCACCCCCGGTCGCGCCCGCCCGGCCTGGCGCAGGAAGTCGGCGGAGAAATCGCCCGGAAAGTTCCAGGCATGCGAATGGACATCGGTGATCATGGGCAGAGTACGGCGCGCAGTGCAAATTTCAGGTCTCAGATCATCTGAAATTTGAAATCTGAGATTTGAAATCCGAGGCTGAGATCTTCTCAGCCTCGGCGCGCCAGCAGGGTGAGGATCAGGATGAAGAAGCACATGACCCCCGAGAACAGCGGGAACTGCAGGGCTGCCGGCAGGCTGTAGATCAGCGCCAGGGCCGGGATCCAGACGAGCCAGTTGGCCACCATCACCGTCGGACAGGTGCGCAGCCAGAACTCGCGGTCGAGCGACGCGCGCGTGCGCGCCCAGGAACCGTCGAACTCGACCCAGCGCAGGGCGATCAGCACCGTCGGCACGAACCAGAGCGGGCTCATGACGAACTGATCGAAGGCGACCTTGATGAGCAGGGTGCGCAGGTCGTTGCCGTGGCCGAACAGCCAGCCCTGGATTTGGTAAAAGAGATCGATCTCCATGCCGCGCCAGCCCCAGAAGAGCGACAGCAGCGCCAAGCGCTTCAGTCGCCCTTGGGCCGGCAGTCGGCCCATCAGCCCCTGCACGAGGGTCGGCAGCAGGGCCGCCGCGAAGACGGTCGAGACCAGGGAAAAGCCGAAGCTCCAGCGCAGCTTGAAATCGCCGACCGCCTGCCAGAGCGCCGCCGCCTGCGGCACCGCGTAGTAGCTGCCGACCAGCGCCAGCACGAGCAGGTTCAGCACCAGGCAGGGCAGGCGGTTCTCACGGAACACCGCCGTCAACCGCGCCCCGATGGAAAGGTCCGACATGCCGCGTCCATGCCAGCGCCCGGCAGGCTGGGCAAGACGATTCGTGCATCAGACTTTTTGTGCGATGAGGAAGACATGCTTTTCCGGGAGCTGGTCGTATTCAAGGTGCCTGCAGATGCAGCCAGCCTCGGCAATGACCTGCAGCGTTCTAGGGATCCCCGGCACACTGTAATGCAGCGGCACCCCCAGCAGGGAATCCCGCTTTTCCTCGGGTCCCTCCGTTCCGCCGGTCGTCCAGATCAAGACTCCCCCCGGCATCAACGCCCCGCACAGCTTCTTCAACACGGGCTCCTGCTGATCCTGCGGAACATGCCAAAGGCTGTCCCAGGCGGTGATGAAGTCGTATCTCCTTGGCGGCTCCCAGACGCAGATGTCGGCGTGATGAAACACCACCCCCGGCTTGCCCAGTCTCGCGAGACGGATCATCTCGGCCGAAACATCCAGGCCCTCGACGGCAAATCCTTCCGCCGCCAACAGCTCGATGAAGCGGCCATTGCATCCACAGCCGACATCCAGCGCGTTGCCGCCACGTCCCGCAAACTGGAGCGCCCGCTGGTGCGCCAGCAGGCCATTTTTTTCCAAGAATCCCGCTTGGGCCCAGTGAGAGGCGATTCGATCGTAGCTCACTGCGATTTCGTTCGGGTGCATGATTTTCGATTCAGGAAGGCGCCGATCGGGCAGAACTCACCCAGTGGCCGTGCAAACGCCTCGCCGCAATCCTCAACAACCGGCCCCGCAAGCGTCTCGGCTAACGAACATCCAACGAGGTCAATGACTCACGCCGAGTTGTCGCACTTCAATGTTGAAAGTATTCTTCTTGGATTTCTCACGGTGATAGCTTATACCCTGGATTCCTGATATAGGTATCGGCGACGAAACCGATGGCGGACACAAGGGCTATGCTGCACCAAATGAGCAGTAATGCCCGCTTACCGGCTCGTCGCGTCGAAGGCGCACCGGAACACATGGCTATAATTGCTAGGATATGTGCGACAATAAACGAAGGAAGTCCAATGAACATAGGTAGCAGCATCATCTCACCGCCCTCCCATGTGCCCCCAAGCACGTGCAGAAATGGAAATAGAAGTCCGATAAGAACGAAAATGCTGGCACAGCCGATTGAGCAACCACCAGTTGGACTGCTTTTAGGCTCATGAGTTGTTGTCTCGATGCTCACAGATTTTGTTGCCGAACAGTATAATTAAGCCACGCGTTGCCTTAACTTGTTCTGACAACGCGCGGCTTT
>CAZSBO010000253.1:0-2904 GCA_964605265.1 uncultured Prosthecobacter sp. | reverse complement strand
TGGCCCTTCGCGACGATGGGCTGGACCGGCGACAAGGCGCAGGACGCGCAGAACCCGCTGCTGAAGGCCTTCTACCCGACGACCAATCTCGTCACGGGACCCGACATCATCTTCTTCTGGGTCGCGCGCATGATCATGGCGGGCTTCGAGTGGATGGGCGAGCTGCCGTTCAAGAACGTCTATTACACCGGCATCATCCGCGACAAGCAGGGTCGCAAGATGAGCAAGTCGCTCGGCAACTCGCCGGACCCGCTGGAGCTGATCGCCAAGTACAGCGCCGACGCCCTGCGCTTCGGCATCATGCGCAGCGCGCCGCTCGGCCAGGACATCCTGTTCGACGAAAAAAACGTCGAGCTCGGCCGCAACTTCTGCACCAAGCTCTGGAACGCCGCGCGCTTCCGGCAGATGCAGGGCGGGGCCACCGAAACCGAGATCGATCCTGCGCTGCTCAGCCGCGACGACAAATGGATCCTGCTGCGCCTGAACGCCGCCATTGCCGAGGTCAGCACTGCCCTGGAAGAATACCGCTTCAGCGATGCCACCGCCTCGCTCTACCGCTTCTTCTGGAGCGAGTACTGCGACTGGTATGTCGAGGCCTCGAAGGCCGTGCTGCAGGGCGACGATGAAAAGCGCAAGGCGAATACCCTGGCGGTCATCGACTTCGTGCTCGGCCACACGCTGCGGCTGTTCCATCCCTTCATGCCCTTCATCACCGAGGAGCTGTGGCACGGCATGGGCTTCCATCAGGACATGCCGGAGAACCAGGGCGGCAGCAGCATCCAGTTTGCCCCCTGGCCGAAGCCCCTCGATGCCGATGAACTCGCCCACTTCGGCCTGCTGCCCGAGGACGAAAAGGCGGCGAACGACACCTACGAAACCGTGGTGCTCGGTCGCGGCCTGAAGAGCACCTTCAACCTCAACAAGAAGGTGCGCTTCGTGCTCAAGCCGAACCAGGAACTGCCCGCCCACGAGGTGGAAGTCCTGCGCCTGCTGCTCAACGCCGAGCCGCTCGAGGTCGATGCGGCCTTCACGCCGACCAAGGGCACGCCGAGCGCGCTGACGCCGCTGGGCACGATCTTCCTGCCGCTCGACGGCCTGATCGACGTCGAGGCCGAACGCGCCCGCGTCGGCAAGGAACTCGCCAAGGCCGAGGCCGAACTCGACAAGGTCGCCGCCAAGCTCGCCGACACGAACTTCACCTCCAAGGTCCCGCAGAAGGTGCTCGACGAGCACCAGCAGCGGCAGACCGACTGGCAGGAAAAGCTCGCCAAGCTGCGCGAAATGCTCGCCGCCCTTGGCTGAGGGTGGCGGCGGCGGCGGCGCCACGGAAGTTGGAAGATGGAAGATCGGAGATGGGGTTTGGCAGAACCCCGGATCGTGGACTGCGGCAGGCCTCCTGCCGCTTTGGTTGACCGCAGCCCTGCTGCGGAGGAAAGAGGGCGGCTGCACCGCGCAGGAAGCGCCAGCAGGGCTGGCTCCGGGAAAGCTGCAGCAGGCTGCAGCAGTCCAAGGCGCTGAGGGTGCAGGCCCCCGAACCATCTCCCATCTCCGATCTTCCATCTCCGGCGGCGGCGCCGCCTTACCCCAGTTTCTCGCGTTCCTTGACCAGGTCCTCACGGCCCTGGCGCTCGGTGTACTCGAGGTGGCCGTCCTTGCCGAAGACGAGCGGGCGCTCGTCGTCGGTGAGCAGCTTCACCGTGCGGCCGTCGTGATCCTGGATCGTCGAGCGCTCGAAGTGGAACTGGCGCAGGGCACCACCAAAGGCGCGCGTCAGGTTTTGCTCGGTGAACACCTCCTCGGTCGGCCCGTAGGCGAGCACGGTGCGATGGATCAGCACCACCTGGTCGCAGAACTCCGGCACGCTGCCGAGGTTGTGGGTGGAGACGAGGATGATGTGGCCTTCCGATCGCAGCGCGCGCAGCAGCTCGATGATGGCGGCCTCGGTCTGCACGTCGACGCCGGTGAAGGGCTCGTCGAGCAGCATGATGCGGCCCTGCTGGGCAAGGGCGCGGGCGAGAAAGACGCGCTTTTTCTGGCCTCCCGACAGCTCGCCGATCTGGCGGTCGCGGTAATCGGCCATGCCGACCCGCTCCAGGCTCTCCAGGGCGAGGCGCTTGTCCTCGGCGCTGGCCAGGCGCAGGAAGTTCATGTGGCCGTAGCGACCCATCAGCACCACGTCCCAGACGCTGACCGGGAAGGTCCAGTCGACCTCCTCCGCCTGGGGCACGTAGGCGACGAGCTGGCGTTTGCGCGAGGCCTCGACCGGGGCGCCGGCGATGCGGATGCGGCCGCGGGCGGGGCGGACGAAGCCCATGATCGACTTGAACAGGGTGCTCTTGCCGCTGCCGTTGACGCCGACCAGGGCGCAGATCGTGCCGGGGCCGAGCTGGAAGGAGGCGTCGCGCAGGGCGACGTGGCCGTTCGGGTAGGCCACGGTGACGTCCGCAACCTCGATGGCGAGCGGCGTGTCCGGCATGGGTGTCAGGGAGAGGTGAAGGCCTGCGCGAGGGCGCGGGCATTGTAGTGCAGCAGGTCCAGATACGTCGGCACGGGGCCGTCGGGACCGGTCAGCGAGTCCACATACAGCACGCCGGCGTAACGCGCACCTGTTTCCTTGGCGACCTGGCGCATGGCCTTGTCGCTCACCGTGCTTTCCGAAAACACGGCCGGGATGCTCTGGGCGCGCACCGTGTCGACGACCCGGCGCACCTGCTGCGGCGTGCCCTCCTCGTCGGCATTGATCGGCCAGAGGTAGAGTTCCTTGAGGCCAAAGTCGCGGGCCAGGTAGGAGAAGGCGCCCTCGCTGGTGACCAGCCAGCGGCGGTTCTCCGGCACGGCGGCGAGGGCCTCACGCACCGGCGCCTCGACGGCGCGCAGGCGCTCCGCGTAGGCGGCGGCGTTGGC
>CAZSBO010000252.1:0-2962 GCA_964605265.1 uncultured Prosthecobacter sp. | reverse complement strand
AGGCCCGGGAAATCGGCCGACACCCGGCCCTCGCCGTAGCGACTCATCGGATGCACGGCGAACCCGTGCAGCGCGCACAGGGGTTCATCGCCCTCCCAGAAGCTCAGGGTGCGCAGCCAGGGATCAACCTCGCCCGCCGGCGCCGCGCGCGCCTCGGCATCGGCGCTGCGACTGCCCCTCGCGTAGGACACCGTGCCATCGGCGCGCACAAAGCGGCGGTTGCTGGCGACCGCCTCCACCTCCGCCTTGCCCAAGCCCAGATGCGTCACGCGTCGCGCCTTCGGCAGGGCCGCGCGCACCGCGTCAGCCACCCGGCGGATGCAGGCTTCGTTGAAGTCCGGCCAACACACCGAGGCCACCTGCACCGGCGCCTCGGGCGGAGGCGCGGGCAGCTCCTTCCAGGCACCGGTCGCCTCGGTACCGCGCAGCAGCTTTTCCGCGTCCTCATCCATGACCGGCGCATCATGCACGTGCGTGCTGTGCACCATCACCCGCTCCGGCAGGGTGTCCACCGCCTCGGCCAGGCCTCGACGCCACCGGTCAAACGAAGTGCCACGAATCTCGCACCAGTCAAAACTGACCAGCACCCAGGGCCGATCCCCGCCGGTCAGCACCAATCCCTTGGCCAACAGCGGGTCGGCCACCTCGCGCACCGGCGCGATGCCGCCGCCCATGCAGGGATGCCCCACCGGCGGCGTCACGTCGACACTGAAGGTGGCCAGGCGGAAGACCGGCGGCTCGGTCGCCAGGGCGGAAATGGCACACAGGAACGGGAGCAGGCGCGTCAGCATGCCACGAATACGCGGCCAGCGACGCCTTCCTGACGCGGCTCACTCCACCTCGGCCACCTGCGAGTGCAGGGAATTTTTGCCCCAGCGCCCCTCCAGCGTGTACACCAGGTGCGGCGTGTACAGCTCCGGCTCGAGCAGGAAGGAGTCGTGGCCCTTGTCCGAGTGCACGGTGATGTACATGCTGGAGACGCCGGTGCGCTCGAGCTCGGCGACCAGCTGCGCCTGTTCTTCCGGGTAGAAGCAAAAGTCCGAGTCGATGCTGAACACCAGGTAGTGGTGGCCGGCCGCACGACTGCGTGCAAACAGCTCGGCATAACTGCCAACCCCGGCGTCGCGCAGCGGATCGTAGCGCAGCCACATGTTGATGATGCGCAGGTAGGTGTTGGCGTCGAAACGCTTCACGAACTTCTTGCCCTGGTGGAGCATGTAGCTCTCGACGTTGTGACCAACCTTGTACCAGGCGAGCTGGCCGTTGGGCTGGCTGACATCCTGGCGCGCGCGCCGCTCGATGGCGTCGAGATGGACGAAAGTCTTGTGCGAAATCATGCGCGCCAGGGCGAGGCCGTACTCTGGCGACGCCGAGTCCTCGTAGTCGCCGCCGTTGAAATGCGGATCGTTCTCGATCGCCAGCACCTGCTCAAACAGGGTCAGGCGGGTCAGCACGGTCGTACTCAGGCCGGTGGCCATCGGCACGACAATGCGCACGCGCTCCGGGTAGAGGGTGGCGAAGTTGATGGCGAGCAGGCCGCCGACCGAGGCGCCCATCACCGCATGCAGGCGGCGGATGCCGAGGTGGTCGAGCAGGGCCGCCTGGCTGCGCACGATGTCGACCGACAGCACCGGCGGAAACTCACGGCCGTAGGGCCGGCCGGTGGCCGGGTTGATCGAGGTCGGCCCGCTGGAGCCGTAGCAGCCGCCGAGGTAGTTGGCGCAGATGATGAAGTAGCGGTCGGTGTCGAGCGCCTTGCCCGGCCCGATGAACAGATCCCACCAGCCGAGATGCACGTCCTCGGTCCAGCGCTCGCCCACTCCGTCGATGGCGGTGTTCACCCCCGCGGCATGCTGACTGCCGGACAGGGCGTGGAACAGCAGGATGGCGTTGCTGCCGTTGGCATTGAGCTTGCCGTAGGTCTCGTAGGCCACGGTGATGCCCGGCAGACGCTCGCCGCTGGCGAACTCAAAGGGTTCGTCAGCGGAGCCAAGATGAAAGAACTGGGTGGCGACCGTGCCGCATCCGTCGGACATAAGCTGGGCAGCAAACATCAGGAAAGGGCAAGTTCAACCCCGCACTGGCGGCTTTTGCCGTCCGCTATTCCGCAAGGCAGCGACAGAAACAGTCCCAACCCTAAAATCTACTTGCTCTATCGAGAATAGGGTTTATTAACCCGCACGCTTCTCGCCACCATGTCCGCCACCCTGCTGCCTACCACGTCCCGCCCGCTGACACCGGTCGCTCTGCAGCGCCCGCGCCAGACCGCAGAATGGCGGCTGACCAAGTGGGTCCGCAAGGCCACCGGAGCCACACCGAGCTTCAAGCTGGGGATTTTTGCCGGCATCCACGGTGATGAACGCGCGGGCATGCTCGCCGCCGGCCAGCTCTTCCGCGAGATGAGCGAGCCCGGGCATCCGGAATTTCGCGACTTCGAACTGCATTTTTACCCGGTCTGCAACCCGACCGGCCGCAACCTCGGCACCCGCCACAACCACCGCGGCCTCGATCTCAACCGCGAGTTTTGGGCCGGTTCCACCGAACCCGAGGTCGTTTATCTCGAGGGCGAACTGCGGCGCGAGCACTACGACGGCATCATCGCCCTGCATGCCGACGACGATGTCGAAGGCTGCTACGGCTTTGTCAGTGGTGCCCTGCTCAGCGAGCACCTGCTGGATCCGGCGCTCGATGCCGCCGCGGCCCACCTGCCACGCGAGCTGGCACCGGTGATCGACGGCTTTGCCGCCGAGCGTGGCATCATCAAGGAGGGCTACCCGGGCATCCTCAGTGCGCCGCCCGAACAGCGGCCGCAGGCGCTGGAAATCGTCTTTGAAACGCCCGGCCGTGCACCGATGGACCTGCAGGTGGCCGCCAGCGTCGCCGCCGTGAAGGCGATCCTCGCCGGCTACCGGCAGTTGCAAGCCTACTCGGCCAACCTCTAAGCTGACGGATGTCGCCGACC
>CAZSBO010000251.1:0-2968 GCA_964605265.1 uncultured Prosthecobacter sp. | reverse complement strand
CGAGGCGCGTCCGTTTGGCCGCTCCGAAGCGGCGATGGGCCTGGCCTGGTATGAGCGCGTGCGCGCCGGCCACCGCGTCGATCTGCCCTGCCTCGACTTCGGCGCGGCGCAGGTGCTGCTGCTGCCGGCGGAAGCCTATGTCGAGTTCCAGCTCTTTGCCCAGGCCTGCCGGCCGGAGAGCTTCGTCTTCGTCATGGGGTATGGCGAGTGCGGGCCGGGCTACATCCCGGTCGAGCGCGCCTGGCGCGAGAAGGACAGCAATCTCCACGGCTGGACCTGGGTGCCGCCCGGCAGCGAGGCGGTGATGCACGAGGCGATTCGCGCCGTGCTCACTCCAGGTTCTGCACCTGCTCGCGAATCTTCTCCAGCTCCGTCTTCGCGCTGACGACATCGTGGGCGATGCCGGCGTGGTTGCACTTGGAGCCCATCGTGTTGAACTCGCGGAAGAACTCCTGCAGCAGGAAGTCAAGGCTGCGCCCGATGGGTTCGCCGGAGGCGAGGTAGGCGCGGAACTGCTTCAGGTGGCTGGCGGCGCGCGCCAGTTCCTCGGAGACATCGGTGCGATCGGCAAACAGGACGATCTCCTTGACCAGCCGCTCATCGTCGAGCGGCAACGGCAGGCCGGCCTGCTCCAGGCGCTGGCGCAGGGCCGCGCGCTGCAACTCGGGTACCTGCGGCGCCTTTTCGGCGATGCGGCCGAGCAGGGTTTCGATCGTGGCCAGGCGACCCTCGATCTCCTCGCGCAGGTGGCTGCCCTCGGTGGCGCGCATGCGCTGCCACTGGGCGAGCGCCGCATCGAGCGCCTCGCGGATCGCCGGCCAGGCTTCCTCGGGATTCGCTTCCTCGGCTTCCACGCCGAGCACGCCGGGCAGGCGCAGCAGTTCACTGATGGAGATCTCGGCCGAGATGCCGAGCCGGCCGGCGAGGCTGAACAGCCGTGCCAGGTAGTGCTCGATCGCCGCCTCGCGGATCTGCGGCAGGTCGCTCGCCACTTCGCCGTCCTGGCGTTTGATCGACACCTGGACGCGGCCGCGCGAGCCGGCGGTTGCCACCCGGTTGCGCACCTCGCCTTCGAGCGTGCTGAGATCGCGCGGCAGGTTGACCACCACCTCGAGCTGCTTGCGGTTGACGCTGGCGCATTCGACCTGCCAGAGGCGGTCGCCCTGCCGCGCCTCGCCGCGGCCAAATCCGGTCATGCTGTTCATGCTTCACCAAAGCCGGCTCCGGCTGTGGATGCAAGGGGCAGAGGCTGCCAAGCGCAGGCGCTCAAGCTTGCGATCCCGTCGGGCCGCACTTTGACATCGGCGTCCGGCCCGCCACTGTATCGGCATGTCCGACTCCGCCGATCTTCAGCGCTCGCCCCTGCATGCCAAGCACCTGGAAATCGGGGGGCGCATGATCCCTTTCGCGGGCTGGGAGATGCCGGTGCAGTACTCGGGCATCGTCGAGGAGCACAAGGCGGTGCGTGAGCGGGTCGGTCTGTTTGACATCTCGCACATGGGCCAGTTCCTGGTCGGTGGCACGGCGGCGCTGGAGTTTCTCAACGGTGCCCTGACCAACGACCTCAGCCGCCTGGAGGTGGGGCAGGGGCAGTACAGCCTGCTGCTCAACGAAGCGGGCGGTGTCATCGACGACCTCATCGTGTACCGGGTCGCCCGCCACGAGTTCTTCCTCGTCGTCAATGCCTCGAAGATCGCCGAGGACTGGGCGCAACTGCAGGCCCTGGCCGCGGGACGCGACGCGGAGGACGATCTTACCCTGCGCGATCTCAGCGCCCGCACCGCCGGATTGGCCGTGCAGGGTCCGCGCAGCCGTGCCGTGTTCGCCCGGGTGTTTGGCGAAGCCGCGCCGTTTCCCGAGCACAACACGGTGCATGTCAGCCTGCACGAGGGCGATTTCCTCTGGCTCTGCGGCACGGGCTACACCGGCGAGGAAGGCTTTGAGTTTTTCGCTCCCGCCGCCAGCGCCGAAGCCTGGTTCGAGGCCCTGCTTGGCGCTGTCCGCGCCGAAGGCGGCCTGCCCTGCGGCTTGGGCGCGCGCGACACCCTGCGCCTGGAGATGGGCTACCCGCTCAACGGCAATGACCTGTCGCCCGAGCGCACGCCGTTGCAGGCGGGCCTGGGATTCTTCGTGGCTCTCGACAAGGAAGCCTTCACCGGTCGCGAGGCCCTGCTGGCAGAAAAGGCGGCCGGCCTGCCCGACAAACTCACCGCCTTCCGCATGACCGGCGCTGCGCCGCCGCCGCGCCCGCATTACCCGGTGCTGCACGACGGGGCGGTGGTGGGCGAGGTCGCCAGCGGCACGCAGTCGCCCAGCCTCGGCTGCGGCATTGGCATGGCCTACCTGCCGCCCGCCGCCACGGCGCCGGGCACGGCCCTGGAGATCGAGATCCGCGGCCGCCGCTTTCCGGCCGAGGTGGTGAAAAAGCCGTTTTGGCGGCGTCCGGGGTGAGGCGGGTCTGCGGTCGTATAGGTCACATAGGACTTATGTGACCTATATCCGAAGCCAGACAAGCCAAGCCCCCATCCCCTCAGGAGCAGAGCGGCAACAGTTTGCCGAGCAGGTCGCTGATTTTCACGCGCTCCTGTTCGCCGCCGTCGCGGTGGCGAAGGGTGACGGTGTCCTGCAGTTCCGGGCCCTTTTCGCCGAGCGTTTCGAAGTCGATGGTGACGCCGAAGGGCGTGCCGACCTCGTCCTGGCGGGCGTAGCGGCGGCCGATGCTGGCGGTTTCATCGTAAAAGCAGTTGAGGTGCTTCTTGAGCAGGGCGTAGACCTCGCGCGCCTTGGCGACGAGTTCCGGCTTGTTCTTCAGCAGCGGGAAGACGCCGACCTTGATCGGCGCGACGCGCGGGTGGAAGCGCAGGACCGTGATGGTCTCCTTTTTGCCCTTGTCGTCGGTCTTCTCAAACTCCTCATAGGCCTTGGCGATGACGGCGAGCGCCATGCGGTCGAGACCGGCGGAGGGTTC
>CAZSBO010000250.1:0-3060 GCA_964605265.1 uncultured Prosthecobacter sp. | reverse complement strand
AGTAGTCATCGTGCGTGGTCCACAGACCGCTGCTGACGACGCTGCGCAGGTTCAGCACAAAGAGCGGCGCGGCCGGCTCGCCGCCGTGGATTGTCAGCGTGGCGCTGCGTGCCTCAGAGGTGGGGGTCGGCGCCAAAAAGGTCACCGTCAGGGCCAGCTCGGCACCCGGCGCCAGATCGGTGCTCGCCAAGCTGCCCAACCAGAAGTGGGCGGCGTCCGGACCCGACAGGCTGGCACTCAGGCCGGTGAGTGTGCTGTCGCTGCCATGGGTCACCGTCAGGGTTTTGGTCAGATCCGCCTTGCTCTTGAGCGCGCTTTTGCTGGGGAAGGCCAAACTGCCGCCATCCGGGTGTTCCACATGACGTTGACCCGTCTCCGAGCCAGGATCGGGAGCCAGATGCGACACCCTCAACACTGCGGAGCCGGTGGCGGACGTCGCCTCCGCTTCTGAAGGGTTGGCGGTTTCGGGCGGAGCAATGGCCGTGGGCTCGAGGGGATCGGTGTGGTAGGCAAGCAATTCCTCGCTGTCGGTCAGGCCATCGCCGTCCGTGTCGACACTGAGCGGATCCGTGCCGGCATAGACCTCCTCGCCATCGCTGAGGCCGTCGCCATCGCTGTCTGCCTCGGCGGGGTCCGAGCCCAGCGTCCACTCCTCGGTGTCGGTGAGGCCGTCGTTGTCATAATCCGCCGGCGCGGTGTCCAAGGCATCGGGGATGCCGTCGCGATCCGTATCCGCCGGCGCCTCCTCATCGTCGTTGCGCCCGTTGCCGTTGTGGTCGTTCCACAAGCCAGGGTCGGCGGGATGCGAATCACGTGCGTCCGCATAACCGTCGCCATCCTGGTCCTGCAGGCCGCTGTCAGTGGACTCCGCGCCTGACGACGGCTCCGCACTGCCAGTGATGGCATGGCCCGCCGCGACAGCGGCTTCGGCATCGTCGTTGACCCCGTTGCCATTCCAATCGCACCACAGGCTGTTAGAGTTGGGATGCGAGTCCTGGAGGTTGCTGACCCCGTCGCCATCCCCATCCTCGTGTTCATCATCGACGCCATTGTCGTTCCAGTCGTTGTCCAGGTTCGGATCCGCGGGATGGGAATCGGTCGCGTCTGAAACCCCGTCGCCATCCACATCGGCGCCATCCGCCTCGGCATCATCATTGACGCCGTTGCCGTTGCTGTCGCACCAGAGCATCGGATCAAGCGGGTGCGAGTCCTCGGGGTCCGGCACATGATCGCCATCGGCGTCGCCGATGTTTTGCGCCGAGTATGGATCCGGGTCCACCGGGTCATGCAGGCCGTCGCCATCCCAGTCGTAGGCGGTCGCACCCTCGCCGGCCCAGAGAGTGTCCACCGCGGCGTTGCCGTAAAACGCATTGTAATCCGTGATGCCATCGCCATCGCTGTCGGCCGAGAGCGGACTGGTGCCACTCAGGCGCACCTCATCCGCATCCGTCAGGCCATCGTAATCGCTGTCCGGATTGTGGGGATCGCTGCCCAGCGCGATCTCTTCGGTGTCGCTCAAGCCGTCGCCATCGGCATCCGGCTCGGCAACCGCTTGTGCGTCCTCCGCGAGGCCCTCGGAAACGCCATCCTCATAGCCGGAGTCCACCAAACCGTCGCCATCCGTGTCCACCTCCACCCAGACCCCGCGGGACAGGGGACAAGGCAGCAGGGCCAACTGGCCGATGAGCAGGGCGTGCAGCCACCAGGCGCGGCGACTCAGACGGCGCAGCCATTCCAAACCCGGGGAGGAAACAAGTCGGGACGCATTCATGACGGATCTCCGGTTTCACGAATTCGATTTAATGAATTCTCTCAGCAGCATCTCATGCCAGACCTATAACCACAAGAAAATCTGACAAAGAATTCTCTCGTTCCATAAGAATATGTCTTATTTGACAGAAGCTCCGCCCGCTCGTTGCGTGCCCGCATGCGCCTTCTTGCCCTGCTCTGCTGCGTTGCCGGCTCCCTGCTCACGGCGACCGAACCGGCGGCGGTGCCACTGCCGGCGCGCGAGCTGCGCGGCTCCTGGCTGGCGACGGTGCACTGCATCAACTGGCCCAGCGAGCCCGGCCTGCCGGTGGCGCGCCAGCAGGAGCAGCTGCGGCGGCTCATCGCCGCCGCCCACGACCAGGGCCTGAACTGCCTCATCTTCCAGGTGCGCCCGGCCGGCGACGCCCTCTATGAGTCGGCCCTCGAACCGTGGTCGCCCTTCCTCACCGGGCGCATGGGCGTGGCGCCGTCGCCCAAGTGGGATCCGCTGGCGTTTGCGGTGACCGAGGCGCACCGCCATGGCATCGAGCTGCACGCCTGGTTCAATCCCTTTCGCGCGCTCGCCGGCGACCGCCATGCGCCGGGCGGCAACCACATCCGGGTCACGCATCCGCAGTGGACGGTGAAGTACGGTCGCGACTGGTGGATGAACCCGGGCGTGCGCGAGGTGCGCGAGCGGGCGGTGCAGGTCATGCTCGATGTCGCCGCGCGCTATGACGTCGATGGCATCCACCTCGACGATTACTTTTATCCCTACCCGGTGCCCGGCGCGGACGGCAAGTCGGTGCCGTTCGACGATGCCGCCCAGTTCGCCGCCTATCGGGCCGCCGGCGGTGGCCTGGAGCTGACCGCCTGGCGACGCCAGAACATCGACGAGGTCGTCTATTCCGTGCATCGCGGCCTGCGCCGGATCAAACCGACCCTGAAGTTTGGCATCAGCCCGTTTGGGCTGTGGCGACCGAACCATCCCGAGGGCACCGGCGGCGGGCTCGATCCCTACGAGGACCTGGCGGCCGACAGTCGCAAGTGGCTGCAGCAGGGCTGGGTCGACTACCTGACGCCGCAGTTGTACTGGACGATCGACCGGCCCAAGCTCGGCTTTGCGACCTTTTACGACTGGTGGCTGGCGCAGAACACGCAGGGCCGGCACATCTGGCCGGGCATGAACAGCAGCAAGGTGGGCGACGACCGCAATGCCGGCGAGATTCTGCGGCAGATCAGCGTGCTGCGCGAACGCGGCCGGGTGATGCCGCCGGGGCATTTTCACTGGAACTTCAACGCGCTCGACAA
>CAZSBO010000249.1:0-3086 GCA_964605265.1 uncultured Prosthecobacter sp. | reverse complement strand
AGCGACGGCCCGGAAAACTCTGAGATCGTGAGCTACGGCCGCGCCGTCGAGCGCGTACACGGCATAGGAGGCAGCGATGAGTGACCTTGTGCAGCGGCTGCGAGATCCGCGCTTGGTGCTGCATTACGGCGACAGGCACGCCATCGCCGACCGCATCGAGGCCGACCGCGGCGCGATGCAGCAGGCGCTGGAGGCGCTGACCGAAAGCCGAGACACCGTGTGGAACGATTACGCGGGCGACTGGCGCCACGGGATGCCAACGCGCAAGGCGCAACTCGACGGCATGAAGGAGATGTGCGAGGCGCACGACGCCGCCATCGTGGCACTACAGGAGCGGCTGAAGTGAGCACCAATCGACCGCTTTTCATGGTTGAACTGACCGCCAAGCAGCGCCGTCGACTCGCGCCGCTGTTCGATGCCGTTATAGCCGCGAACGCGGACCTCGATGACGCCGCCATCGTCGCTCAGGTCTACAAGGACGGCATCGTGGCCACTATCGTGCGCGGCGACGAAGTGCGTGCGCTGCGCAAGGCCTGGAAGGCGAAGGACGAAGCGTCGGCGGCGACCGCCCGCGAGCGGATGGGGCAAAGGCAATGCTAACCGCCGCCCAGGTCGCCGCCCAGCTCGGCCTGAGCCAGCGCGCGGTCTATGATCTGGCCGCCCGCGGGCTGCTCGCCTGCTACCGGCTCGGCGTCGGTGGCGGTGCACTCAGGTTCGCGCCGGAGGACGTCGACAACTACAGGCAGGCATGCCGATCTACAGAGACAAGCGCACCGGCCGCTGGCGCTTCGACTTCGACGTCCGCGTCGAAGGTCGCCGCGTTCGGAGGCGTCAGCTTCTCCCGGCCGGGTGGACGCGAGCGCAAGCCGCCGCTTTCGACCGCAAGGAAGGCGCGGCCCTGCACGCGATCGCGCACGGCATCTCCAAGCCTCGGCACCTCATCGACGAGGCTGTCACTCGTTACCGGCGCGACCGACTCGCAAACTTGAAGGCCGGCCCCGGCACCTGGCGCGAGATCCAGGCCACGCGCGACTGGTGGACCGGGCGCGGCATCGGCGAGTTGCACATCGTCTGCGCCGAGTACGCCGCCGACCAGCACGGCGCGCTGGCGCCGGCCACCATTGCCAACAGAATCGCCTACCTGCGCGCCGCTTGCCGGTGGGCCTGGAAGGTTCACGGCTTGGCCGACACCGACCCCGGCGCGCGCGTGGTGCAGCCGGCCGTGCGCAACGCCCGCGACATCACCGTCACCCGCGCGCAGATGGTCGCCCTGGCACGCGCCTGCCGGCACCGCGGCGTGCGCTCCGTGATCCGCATCGCCTACTACACCGGCATGCGCGTGGGGGAGATCCTGGCCGCGCAGCGCCGGCCGGGTCTGTTCGTGCTGGCCGACACGAAGAACAGTAGCCCGCGCATCGTGCCGGCGCTGCCCATCATCAGCACCGCCATGCGCGTGCCTACGCCACGGCGCAGCGAGATCGACTACTACTGGCCCCTGGCGCGCGCCGCCTGCGAGCTCGAGCACGTTCGCCTGCACGACCTGCGGCACAGCGCCGCCACGGCGATGGTCAACGCCGGCATCGACTTGGCCACGGTCGGCGCCGTGCTGGGCCACAAGAGCCACGCCAGCACGAAGCGCTACGCGCACCACGGCACAGCGCGGCTGGCGGACGCCCTGGCGGCGATCCGTGGGACGCGAGTTCCCCACGCACCAAAGAAGAAGACCCGCGCGAAGCGGGCCTAAGTTGTTGATTTTGCGATGGAGGCGCGACCCGGAGTCGAACCGGGCTAGACGGATTTGCAACCCATCTCTGAAATCCCCGCGCGTGTCGCGCACCTATGTCGCGCCAAGTGCGCACAGGCGAATGAAGCGCGCGAAGTGCGCCGTGTTGGGAGAGATGTTCCCCACCGGGTGCCGGCCGGCGCGCAGTTCCCACGCGATGAACTGTGAAAGGCGTGCGCGCAATCTGCGGCCGGCCGGCATCACTTCTGCCGCGTCATCTCGGCAATGGTCAGTTCCTTGGCTGCGGACCCGCTGCTGCTTCCGTAGCGATAGTCATAGCGCTGCGAGAACTTCCCGCCGACCAGGCCGATCAGCCCCAGCAGCGCGCCCAGGATCATCTCGACGGAATGGCCCTGCCACACCAGAAACGCCGTCAGCGCCGCGCCGCCGGCCAGCACGCCGACGAACAGGCGCAGCAGCGACCGCGTCAGGTACTCGTCGAGGTCGTTCGCTTCCTTGCGCGCCCTGGCCGCCGCAGCGTCGCGCGAGCCTTCGTCGCGGCGGTACTGCGCCTCGTCGAGCTCGGCCAGCCGCTCGAGCATCGGCGCGATGGCGGTCATCCGACTCATTACGTCCTGCTCGACACGCTGCAGCAGCACCGGATCGGCCTGCGCCGCGGCGACGGCCTGCAGCGGCTCGGCGTGGCCGGTGACGGCCTTGGCCGCCTCGATGATGGTGCCGCTGATCTGCTCGGCCACCTTGGTGTCGCCGGTGTGCCGGCGCATCTCCTTGGTCAATTTCTCCGCGACGAGCGGGCTGAAGGCGTTGACCAGCAGCGACGCCAGGCCGGTCAGGACAGCAGGGATGGCCATGGGTTTCTCCGGTTGCGGCGCCGCCGGTGGCGGCTCGGGTTCGATGCGGATGGTCTCGATGGGGGCGGCCTGCACGTCGCCCAGCGCGGCGCGCGCGATCTCCCAGCGGCGCTCGCGGTCGGCCTGGCCGTTGGTGCCGCCGTTGATCCGCCGCGTGATGGTGGCGAAGTGCCCGGCGTCGGCCAGTTCGTTCAGGTTCTTCCAGCCCCAGTAGTCCGCCGCCGACCAGGCAGCCCAGCGTGGCTCTGCCAGGCGCTCCGGCTCGGCCTCGAAGTTGGGCACGGCCGGCCCCAGCACGCTCTTGAGCCGGTTTGTGACGGCGCGGTAGTTGTAGCGGCCGGTCGTCTGGATCAGCCCGCGCCCGCGGTACCGGCTGCCGTCGCCGGCCTCGACGTTGCCCAGGTCCGTGCGGCCTTCGTAGCGCTGCTGTGCGGGTGTCGGCCCCCAGATCTCCGTGGTGTGGCGCAGGCCGCCGGACTCGTGCCCGATCT
>CAZSBO010000248.1:0-3101 GCA_964605265.1 uncultured Prosthecobacter sp. | reverse complement strand
GCCGGCTGCAGGGCCTGGATGACGCGGCGCAGGTGGGCGTCGCAGTGAGCCTCCATGGCTTCGGTCTCGGCAGCCGGCAGCTTGTCGGGCGTGCGGTTGCGACCGCCCGCCTCCATGAAAACCAGCGGGCAGTAGTTGGCGACAAAGTGCTCCTGGAAAAACCGGTCTGCCGTTCCGAAGCGTTCGCGGAACAGGCCCCAGAGGCGGCGACCGCTGACCTCGGAGTTCTTGCAGGCAAAGCCGGTGACACGTCGCTTCGGATGCTCGTGCTCAGGCCGGTCCACGGGTTCGTCGATGCCGAGCCAGTCGCGCACGGCAGCGATCTCGCCAAAGGGCACGCCGGTCTGGGTCATGCCGAAGGGCCCGGGGTTCATGCCGACGAAGAGCACACGCTTGGACGTGGCTCCATACCGGCTCAGGTAGGCCTCGTGCGGTGCGCGCGCGTAGTCGAGCGGGCAGTAGACATGGGCGGTCGGCGGACTGAATTCGAGCGTGCGCAGGGCGTCGGCAAGGTCGCGCGCCGCCTGAATGAGGGCATCGGAAGTGGCGGACATGGGAGAAAGGAGGCGCGGATCAAAGCAGGACCGCGGCGCGCTTGGCAAAGTAGGTGAGGATCATGTCGGCCCCGGCGCGGCGGATGCCAAGCAGGGACTCCAGCATGACCTTGTCGCCATCAAGCCAACCGGCGGCGGCGCCGGCCTGGATCATGAGGTACTCGCCGCTGACCTGGTAGGCGGCGATCGGCAGGGTCGTGGCGGCGCGCAGGGCGGCGATGATGTCCAGGTAGGCGCCGGCGGGTTTGACCATGAGCATGTCGGCGCCCTCGGCCTCGTCGAGTGCCGCTTCGCGCAGGGCCTCACGGGCGTTGGCCGGATCCATCTGGTAGGTCTTTTTGTCGCCCGCCTTCGGCGCCGAATCGAGCGCGCCGCGGAAGGGGCCGTAATAGGCGCTGGCGTACTTGGCGGTGTAGCTGAGGATGGCGACCTCGGTGAAGCCGGCGCTGTCGAGCGCGGCGCGCAGGGCGGCGACGCGACCGTCCATCATGTCGCTCGGCGCGACGATGTCGGCCCCGGCGCGGGCGTGGCAGAGCGCCTGCCGGCAGAGCACCTCGACGGTCTCATCGTTGAGGATGCGGCCGTCGGCGGCGACCAGGCCGTCATGGCCGTCGCTGTTGTAGGGGTCGAGGGCGACGTCGGTGATGACCGCCAGGGTCGGGTGCGCGGCCTTGAGCGCACGGATCGCGCGCGGCACCAGGCCGTCGTCGTTGTGGCATTCCTCCGCACCCGGGGTCTTCAGGGCATCGGGGATGCGCGGGAAGAGCACGACAGCGGGGATGCCGAGCGCATGCGCCTCGCCAGCCTCGCGGACCAAATCCTCCAGGCACCAGCGCTGGCAGCCCGGCATGGCGTCGATCGGCGTGTTCTCCGTGCCCTCCTGAAGGAAGAGCGGGTAGATGAAGTTCGCCGGCGTCAGCACCGTCTCGCGCACCAGGTCGCGGACGGCGGGCGTGCGGCGGTTGCGGCGGGGGCGGATGGGCAGGTTCATGGCCCGATGATGGCGCGGGAGAACGCCAACTTCAAAGGGAAGTCGCACCGCCTCAGGGCAGCTCTTCGATGAAGCTCAGCAGGTCGGCCATGTCCTGGACGCTCATGCCAGCTTCCAGTCCCTCGGGCATCAGGCTGAGACCGGCCGAGGCACTGCCCTGGATGTTGGCGCGCGCCAGGCTGGCCACCGCGCCCCCCATCATCTTCAGCGTGACGCTGTCGGCCTCATCCTCGGCGATCAGGCCGCTGAGGGTCTGGCCGTCCTTGGTCTGGAAGGTGTAGGCGATGAACTGCGAGGCGACCTCCTTGTGCGGATCCAGGATGGCGGCCAGCAGGGCCTCGCGGCCCTTGGTTTTCACCGTCACCAGATCCGGACCGACCTCCATGCCCAGGCCCTGGGCGCGGTGACAGGCCATGCAGCGGCCGATGTAATGGTTCTGCCCGGCGCGGGCATCACCCTTCAGACCGATCGACGGCGCATACGTCGCCGCCACCTCCGCGCGCGACGGGGGAATGACCGACTTGAGCACGGTTTTGGCGCGCGCCACCAGGGCGGCGTTCTTGTGCTTGAGCAAATCCTGCACCTGCGAGGCGGCCAGTTCCTGCGCCTGCAACTTGCCCGCCGCGACCGCATCCAGGAAGGCCGTGATGCCCTTCTCGCGCGCCAGCAGCAGGGCCAGCGCCACCGTGCGCGCCCCGGGCTTCAGGCCCGCCCAAACGGCGAGCACCGACGCATGCGCGGCATCGCCGGCCAGGGCGTTGGAGGAACGCACCGCCGCGCTCTGCACCGCTTCGGCTTGGTCGGCGCGCAAGCAGACGTCCAAGGCCGGTGCGGCCTGCTCACGGGTGGCCAGCGCCAGCAGGTCTAGGGCCGCCAGGCGCGCCGCTTCCGTCGCGGCGGCATCGGCGGCGGTCGTGGCCGCGCGATCAAAAACCGCCGCCAGCCGACCCTCGGCATCGACCTTGGCCAGGGTCGTGCCGGCGCGACGCAGTCCAGCCGCAAAAGCACGCAGCAGCGATCCCTGGCTGGCTGCAGGCGCGTCAGCAATCCAATCGGCAAGACGACGCGCATCCTCCGCGTCCTTGCGTGCCGCCGCGGTTTCGATCAGGGGCGCCAGTGTGTCGACATCCTCCAGACCGTTTTGCAGTCGCTGGCGCAGGGCCGCGGCCACCAAGGCCGGTTCGGCACCGAGGGCGGCGGCGCGCAGGGTGGCATTGGCATCGGCCGAGGCACGGGCAACCACCCGGGCCACTTCCGCATCCGACTCGCCGCCGGCAAGGCCACCGAGGCTGAGCAGGGCCTGGAACCGCACACGCGGAGAAGCATCGGCATCGGCGAGGGCGATGAGCTGCGGACGCAGCGCCGCCGATTGGCCCGCCTGCAGGCGACGCTCCAGCAGTCGGCAGGCCCGTTCCCGCACCTGAGCATCGGCATCGGCGAGTGCGGCGCGCAAAACCGTGTCATCGAGGCTGCCCGACGCCTCACGCAGGGCCAGCCAGTGCAGGCGACCGGCCGGGCTGGCGGGTGCCTCGGCCTCGGTCGGCAGTTTGGCACCG
>CAZSBO010000247.1:0-3139 GCA_964605265.1 uncultured Prosthecobacter sp. | reverse complement strand
GCGACAGCCTGGCGCTGCTCGGCCTCGCAAAGTAGGAGATGGGTGCCGCAGGAAGCGCCACCTGCGGCCTGAGGGGCACGGCAATCTCCTATCTCCGATCTTCCATCTCCGCGCGCTGGTGCGCGCCTACTTCGGCTGCTGCATGGCGATGCAGTGCAGGGCGCCGCCTTCCATGACGAGGTCCTTGCAGGTCACCGGGATGATCTCGCGGCCGGGGAAGCATTCGGCGATCTTGTCCTCGGCGAGGGCGTCCTTCTTCTTCTGGCCGAAGATGGGCACCATGACGGCGTTGTTGACGATGAGGAAGTTCGCGTAGCTGGCCGGCAGGCGGCTGAGGCGCCAGTCCTTGGCCTCGATGGCGTTGGGCATTTCGATCTCGATGATCTCGAGCTTGGAGCCGTCGGCCGTGCGCACGTCGTCGAGCTGCTCGCGGATCTGCTTGAGCGCCTTGAAGTTCGGGTCGCTCTCCTTGGTCTCGACCATGCAGATGACGGCGTCCTCGCGGACGAAGCGGACGAGGTCGTCGATGTGGCCGTCGGTGTCGTCGCCCTCGATGCCCTTCTTGAACCAGACGATGTCGGTGACGCCGAGCATGGCCTTGAGTTCCTTTTCGACCTCCTCCTTCTTGCGCGCCTTGCCGCCGTTGCGGTTCGGGTTGAGCAGGACGGCCTCGGTGGTGAGCAGCAGGCCCTTGCCGTTGGTTTCAATGGCGCCGCCCTCGAGCACGAAGTCGGAGGTGTAGCGGTCCATCTTCAGCACGTTCGCCGCCTTTTCCGGGATCGTGTTGTCGAGGTCGTGCGGGAACTTGCCGCCCCAGGCGTCGAATTTCCAGTCGGTGATGGCGACCTTGCCGGTCTCGTTGTGCTTGATGAAGATCGGGCCGTGGTCGCGGCACCAGACGTCGTTCGTCGGGTGGTTGTACAGGTCGACCATGTTGAGCGCGCCCTCGTTGTCGGCGATGCTCAGGCGGATGCCCATGTGCATCATTTCCGGGGCGTTGATGCGCACGCGCTCGTAGCGGGTCAGGTTGGCCGCGATCTCGCCGAACTTGTCCTGAAGCTTGTGGAAGGTCTTCGGGCAGCTCTCCTTGTTCGACGGCCAGGACAGCCAGATTGCCTCCTGCGGTTCGAATTCGGCAGGCAGGCGGTAGTTCTTCGGAGATCCTTTACTCATCGAGGTAGCGTTGGGTGAGGGGGGCGTAGGTGTCAATGCGGCGATCGCGGAAAAATGGCCAGATGCGGCGGAAGTCCTCGACCGCCTGCAGGTCGCAGGCAACGAGCAGGACTTCCGGCTCGGCGACCGAGGCCTTGGCGACGATTTCGCCATAGGGATTGGCGACGAAGCTCTGGCCCCAGAATTCGGTGTCGTCCTGGAATCCCGTGCGATTGACGGCGGCGACAAAGCAGCCGTTGGCGACCGCGTGGCCGCGCTGGACGGTTTCCCAGGCGGTGTGCTGGGCGGCGCCGAGGGCGGCCTTTTCGGAGGACAACCAGCCGATGGCGGTCGGGTAAAACAGGATCTGCGCGCCGGCGAGCGCGGTCAGGCGGGCAGCCTCGGGGTACCACTGGTCCCAGCAGATGAGCACACCGATGCGGCCGAACTTCGTGTCCCAGACGCGGTAACCGAGGTCGCCGGGCGTGAAGTAAAACTTCTCCTCGAAGCCCGGGTCCTGCGGGATGTGCATCTTGCGGTACTTGCCGAGCACCGTGCCGTCGGCGTCGATCACCGCGGCGGTGTTGTGGTAGAGGCCGGGGCCGCGCTTTTCAAACAGCGGCACGATGAGCACGACGCCGAGTTCCTTGGCCAGGTCCGACAGGCGTTCGGTGGTCGGTCCCGGCACCGGCTCGGCGAGGTCGAACAGGGCCGTGTCCTGGCGGGTGCAGAAGTAGGGGATGTCGAACAGCTCCTGCAGGCAGACGATCTGCGCCCCGCGCCGGGCGGCGTCACGGATCCGCGCCTCGTGCCAGGCCAGGCTTTCCGCCTTGCCCGCATGAGTGCCGCCTTGGATGAGGCCGAGGGTGACGGTGGACATGGGAGGCGGAGGATTGAGAGATGCGGCCGGCGCGCAAGCGGGAAAACAGGGGGAAATCCGGCCGGTGGCGGCGCAGCTACTTTTTGGCGTCCTGCTGGCTGAGCGCGCTCTGCACGTCGCCGCGCATGGGAATGCCATCCTGGGCGCCGTGCTTGAGGGTGGCGAGGGCGGCGGCGGCGTTGGCCCAGCGCAGGGCCTCGGCCAGCGGCATGCCCTCGGCAAAATAGGTCGCAAAGGCGCCGGCAAAGGTGTCGCCCGCGCCCACGGTGTCCACCGGCTCGACCGGCAGCGTGGCGGCCTGCACCAGGCCGTCGGCATGCAGCGCCAGGGTCGGCTCGGCACCGCGGGTGACGATGAGGGTGCGGATGTGGCGGGCCTTGAGTTTTTCCTGCCAGGCGGCCGTGTCCGTTGCCAGGGTTTCGGGGTCCGCGCCGAAGATGGTCGCCGCCTCGCCGCGGTTGGTGATGAGCACCTCGATGCGGACGTCGCTCCACGGAAAGTCCGGCGGGCAGGGCGAGGGATTGAGCAGGACCGGCACCTGGCGACCGTTGGCGAGGCGGATGGCCTCGACCGCGCTTTCCAGCGGCACTTCCAACTGCAGGAGTAGGGCCTTGGCGACCTCGATGCGCGAGCGCTGGACCTTCAGCGCTGGGGCGGTGAGGGCGGCGTTGGCGCCGGGGATGACGATGATCTGGTTCTCGCCGCGGGCGTCGACGGTGATGAAGGCGCTGCCGGTGCCGCCGCGCACGGTGGTGATCGTGCTGCAGTTGACGCCCTCGCGGCGCAGGTGGTTGCGATAGTCGCGGCCGTCGGGATCATCGCCCAGGCAGCCGATGAGGGTGACGTTGGCACCCTGGCGGGCAGCGGCCAGCGCCTGGTTGGCGCCCTTGCCGCCAAAACGCTTCTCCAGACCGGAAGCGGCCACGGTTTCGCCCACCGCCGGCAGGTGGTGCACGGAGGCGATCAGGTCCACGTTCATGGACCCGACGACGACGAGGTTGGCAGCGGCTCTGGCCATGGGGCACCATGAGACCGCAAGAGGCGCTTTGCCAAGCGATTTGGCCGGGAAAGAACGTGGCTGCGCCGGGGGAGAGGGGATCCCCGCCC
>CAZSBO010000246.1:0-3164 GCA_964605265.1 uncultured Prosthecobacter sp. | reverse complement strand
GCCGCCAGCGCCGCCTCGGCCAGGGCATAGCCCATGCGCCCGGAGGAGCGGTTCGACAGGAAGCGCACCGGGTCGAGCGGCTCACGCGTCGGGCCGGCGGTGATGAGAAAGCGCATGCCGCACACATCGGACAGCCGTCGCCGGAGTCAACCGGTGGACAAAGCGCGCCGGCCGCGCAGGATGCGGCCATGCGTCTCGTCATCCAGCGTTGCCTCGAAGCCAGTGTCCGCATCGACGGCCAGGTCGTCGGCCGGATCGACCGCGGTCTGGTGGTGCTGGTCGGTGTCGAGGAGGCGGACAGCGCCGAGGATGCCGACTGGCTGGCCGCGAAAACGGCCGCCCTGCGCCTGTTTGCCGATGCCGAGGGCAAGATGAACCTCAACATCACCGAGGCTGGAGGTCGCGTGCTGGCGATCAGCCAGTTCACCCTTTTTGCCAGCACGAAAAAGGGCAACCGCCCCGGCTTCACCCGCGCGGCCCGCCCGGAGAAGGCCGTGCCGCTCT
This sequence comes from uncultured Prosthecobacter sp., assembly GCA_964605265.1. Taxonomy (GTDB): domain Bacteria; phylum Verrucomicrobiota; class Verrucomicrobiia; order Verrucomicrobiales; family Verrucomicrobiaceae; genus Prosthecobacter. The sequence continues at coordinate 2,660 of CAZSBO010000246.1, read as the reverse complement.
ATGAACACTTCCTCGCCCGGCTCGAAACCGAGCTCGCAAAGCCGGTCGAACGCGGCGTTTTCGGTGCCGACATGCAGGTCGCCCTCGTCAACGACGGACCGGTGACGATTGTCATCGACTCGCGCGCGAAGGAATGAGGCCCTCGCAGCGCAGGCCGGTTCTTGCACGCTTGGGGCGCCTGCATAACCAACCTTGCGGGCGCGGGCACTTTCGGGTTGCGTGTGAGGGTGATGCAGCCAAATTCGATTCCCCCTTTCCCCTAAAAAAACCCTGAAATTTTCATGCGCCGCCGCTCCAACCCCCTTTCCGAACGCAACATCAAACGCATCGACACCCGGCCGGACGCCGCCAAACAAACCCACGGTTTCCAGGTCTGCATCTCCCGCCACGGCAAGCTCCACACCAAGCACTTTTCCGACAGCCTGTTCGGCGGCTTGAAGGGCTCGCTCAAGGCCGCGCGCGCCTACCGCGACCAGATGCTCGCCGAGATGCCGGAGATTGAGGCCAGCCGCATCGCCCACAGCCACAACGCCAAGAACAAGAGCGGCCACGTCGGCATCTCCTACCGCAAGACCAAGAACGCCAAGGGTCGCATCGTCCGCCACATCGCCGTCTCGGTGCGCGCCGAACGCGGCAAAACCGTCTCGCGCGTCTACGCCTACACCAAGGACACCCACGACCAGGTGCTCGCCGAGGCCATCGCCTTCCGCGAGGAAATGCTGCGCCAGCGCCTCGCCCGTGAGGGCGGTCTCGCCCGCATCCTCAAGCGCCAGCACACCGTCGCCCCCAAGCCCGCCACCAAATCCGCCGCGAAAAAGACCGCCAAGGCCCCGGCTAAAAAAGCCGCGGTGAAAAAGGCACCCGCCAAAAAGGTCGCCGCAAAGAAGCCGGCAGCCAAGAAGGTCCCGGCCAAAAAGGCGGCACGCCGCAAGTGAGGTCGGCAACGTACCCGAGCGCTTCAGCGCGTTCAGGGGCCGCCATGCCCTCACGAGCTGAAGCTCTGAAGTACTCTGTCCCACCGACGCGCGTAACCCGGCCATGCCCCCCGGGTCCTCGCCGCCCTGCCCCGATACCCTCCTGCGTCGCCTGCTGCTCGATCTCGCGCAGGAGAGCGCGAACGGCGCAACGTTTTGTCCTTCCGAGGTCGCCCGTCGCGCGGCGACCGACTGGCGTCCGCTGATGCCGCGCGTGCGCGAACTAGCCGCCGACCTGGTCGCGGCCGGCCAGCTCGTCTGCACCCAGCGCGGCGAACCCGCGCATCCTTTGACGACACGCGGCGCCATCCGCCTGTCCGCCGCGGCGCGTATGTGAAGCATGGCCGTTCACACCTGGCAATCGCGTCAGATCCTCCCTGCCGAGCCCGCGGCTGTCTGGGACTTTTTCGCCAACCCGCGCAACCTTGCCCGTCTGACGCCGCCGGAACTCGGCCTGGAGGTGCTGACCCCCAACCTGCCTGCGCGGGTCACCCCCGGCCTGCTCATCGCCTACCGCGTCCGTCCCCTGCTCGGCCTGCCGCTGACTTGGCTGGCGGAAATCACCCACGTCGAGCAGGGTCGACGCTTCATCGACCAGCAGCGCGCCGGGCCCTATGCCTTCTGGCAGCATGAGCATGTCGTTCAGCGCGCCAGCGACGGCCGCACCGAGGTCGTCGATCACATCACCTACACCCTGCCCTTCGCCCCGCTCGGCGACCTCGCCCAGCCCTGGCTGGTGCGGCCGCAGTTGGCGAGACTCTTTGCCGCCCGCGAGCTGGCCCTGCGCCAGCTCTTCCCAGGCTGAAGCGGCAGCGCGCGGGAAAAAGACACGGCCCGGGCGCGGGCGCAGGCGTTGTTCAGGAAGCGCATGAATCTCAACGACCTCCTCGCCAGGGACCTACTCCCCGATCCGGTGCTCCGTGCCGGCATCCGCCGCCGCCTCGCCGCCGTGCTGCGCCGGCATCGGCCCACCGATCCTGAAGCGCGCCAGGCGACGCTCATGCGCCACGTCGAGGGCCTGAAGAGCAGTCCGGTGGCCATCGCCACCGAGGCGGCCAACGAGCAGCATTACGAGGTGCCGGCCCGCTTCTACCAGCTCTGCCTCGGCCGCCACCTGAAATACAGCAGCGGTTATTACACCACGCCGAACGACAGCCTCGACACGGCTGAGGCCACCATGCTGCGCCTCACCTGCGAACGCGCCGGCCTCGCCGACGGCCAACGCATCCTCGAACTCGGCTGCGGCTGGGGCTCGCTGTCGCTGTGGATGGCCGAGCACTACCCGGCCGCGCGCATCACCAGCGTCTCCAACTCGCACTCGCAGAAGGCCCACATCGATGCCGAGGCGAAAAAGCGCGGCCTGCACAACCTCGAGATCATCACCGCCAACATGATCGACTTCGCCGGCGTCGGCGACGCCGTCTTCGATCGCTGTGTCTCGGTTGAGATGTTCGAGCACATGAAGAACTACCGCGAGCTGATGGGCCGCATCGCCCGCTGGCTCAAGCCCGGCGGCCGGCTCTTCGTGCACATCTTCACCCACCGCGACACGCCCTACCACTTCGAGGTCGAGAGCGACAACGACTGGATGGCGAAGTACTTCTTCACCGGCGGCCAGATGCCCTCCGACGACCTGCTGCTGTACTTCCAGGACGACCTGCGCATCGAGGCGCACTGGCAGGTCAG
>CAZSBO010000245.1:0-3265 GCA_964605265.1 uncultured Prosthecobacter sp. | reverse complement strand
TCCTGCTGCCGGTGCCGCTGCTCGCCGCCGGCGGCTGGCTGTTTGCGCACCTGCTGGCACCGCGCGCACGGCGGGCGCGGGCGGCGACGGGTCGGCTGGGCGCACTGCTTCACGAAACGATCACCGGCATCCGCCTGGTGAAGAGCCTGCGCGCCGAAAGCGCCCGCCAGCAGGCCTTCGAAGCGGTCAGCACCGCGGCGGGCCGCGAGCAGCGCCGCCTGGCCTCCGCCTGGGCGGTGTACAGCCCGCTCATGTGCCTGCTCGGCAGCCTCGGGCTGGTCCTGCTGCTCGGCACCGGCGTGCAGGGCATTCTCGAGGGTGAACTCACCCAGGGCGAGCTGTTGAAGCTGATCCTGCTGCTCGGCTTCTTCTACGAACCCATGGCGCGCCTGCACGGGGTCAATCAAACCCTGACCGGCGGGCTCGCCGCCGCGTCGCGGGTCTTCGAACTGCTCGACGCCGTCGACCGCGAGCCCGCCGTGCCGACACCGCCGCGGGCGCGCGGCGAGATCGAACTGCGCGGCGTCGGATTTGGCCACTCGCCCGAGTTGCCCGTGCTGCACGGCATCCACCTGCACCTGCCCGCCGGTCAAACCGCTGCGCTGGTCGGGGTCAGCGGCTGCGGCAAATCGACCCTGCTCGATCTGGTCGCCGGCCTCGCCGAACCGCAGACCGGCACGCTGCTGCTCGACGGCGCCCCCGCCGAGGCCGCCGCCCGGCGCGCGCAGACCGCCTACGTCATGCAGGACGCCTTCCTGTTTTCCGGCAGCCTGCGCGACAACCTCCGGCTGGCCCGCCCAGACGCCGACGACGACACGCTGTGGACCGCCCTGCGCCAGGCCAGTGCCGAGGAGTTTGTCCGCGCCCGCCCCGAGGGACTCGATCTGGAGCTCGGCGAACGCGGCGCCCGGCTCAGCGGCGGCGAACGCCAGCGCCTGGCCCTCGCGCGCGCCTTCCTGCAGGACGCGCCGGTGCTGCTGCTCGATGAAGCCACCTCGGCGGTCGATGCCGAATCCGAGCAGCGCCTGCAGGCCTCGCTCGCCGCCTTCTGCGCGAACCGTACCTGCCTGATCGTCACCCATCGACTGGCCACCGTGAGCCGCGCCGACGTCATCCACGTCCTGAGCGGCGGTCGCCTCATCGCCAGCGGCCGGCATGCGGAGCTGCTCGAAAGCTGCCCGCACTACCGGCACCTGGCCTCGCTGGCCTTCGCCTGACGAGAGTCACTTCTTGCCCTTGGAAACGGCCGCGCTGAACCAGTCGCCACCGCCGCCACCGCCGCCACCGCCGCCACCGCCGCCAAAGGGATTGCCCATGCCGCCGCCGGAGGACCGGCCGCCGCCCTGGCCGCCGAAGGAGCGACCCTGACCTCCGCCACCCTGGCCCGCCGGGCGCGGACCACCGCCGGGCTTGCGCTCGAAGTCAGGCTTCGACTTCATGCTCAGGGCGATGCGCTTGCGCGGGATGTCCACCTCGGTGACCGTCACCTGCACCTTCTGGCCGACCTTGACGATCTCCGCGGCGTCGCGCACAAAGCTGTCGCTCAACTGGCTGACATGGACAAGGCCGTCCTGGTGCACGCCGATGTCGACGAAGGCGCCAAAGGCCGTGACGTTGGTGACAATGCCCGGCAGCTTCATGCCGACGGCGAGGTCCTTCATGTCGTTCACGCCCTCGGCGAACTGGAAGACCTCGAACTGCTTGCGCGGGTCGCGACCCGGCTTGGCGAGCTCGTTGACGATGTCCTGCAGGGTCGGCAGGCCGACCTCCTCGCTGACATACTTCTTCAGGTCGATCTTCTGGCGCAGCTCGGACTTCTGCATGAGGTCGGCGACCGTGCAGCCGAGGTCGGCGGCCATTTTTTCGACGAGCGGGTAGCGTTCCGGGTGCACCGCGCTGGCGTCGAGCGGGTTGGCCGCGCCGCGGATGCGCAGGAAGCCGGCCGCCTGCTCGAAGGCCTTCTCGCCGAGGCGCGGCACCTTGAGCAGGTCCTTGCGCGACTGGAAGGGGCCGTTTTCGTTGCGGTAGGCGACGATGTTGGCGGCGTGGCTGCTGTTGAGGCCGGAGACGTAGCTGAGCAGCTGCTTGCTGGCGGTGTTGACCTCGACACCGACGCCGTTCACCGCGCTGATGACGACGTTGTCGAGGCTGCCCTTGAGCTGGTTCTGATCGACGTCGTGCTGGTACTGGCCGACGCCGATCGACTTCGGATCCAGCTTCACCAGTTCGGCGAGCGGGTCCATGAGGCGGCGGCCGATGGAGACTGCGCCGCGCACGGTGACGTCGTGGTTGGGGAACTCCTCGCGCGCGACCTCGCTGGCGCTGTAAATCGAGGCGCCGCTCTCGTTGACCATGAGCACCGGGATCGCCTTGGGCAGGCCGATGCGGTTGACGAAGGTTTCGGTTTCACGGCTGGCCGTGCCGTTGCCGATGGCGATGGCCTCAATCTTGTAGCGTTCGACCAGGTTGAGCAGCAGGGTCTTCGCGTGCATCAGGCTGTTGCCCTCGCCGAGCAGGTAGATGACATCGTTGAACAGCAGCTGGCCCTGGGCGTCGAGCACCACGACCTTGCAGCCGGTGCGGAAGCCGGGGTCGATGCCGAGCACGCGCTTCTGGCCGAGCGGTGCCGCCAGCAGCAGCTCGCGCAGGTTGTCGGCGAAGACGCGCACCGCCTCGGTGTCGGCCTTCTTCTTCGACTCCAAACGTGCCTCGGTCTCCATGCTCGCCGAGAGCAGGCGCTTGTAGCTGTCGGCCGCCGCCAGCTTCATCTGCGCCGTGCAGGCGTTGCCGCCGCGGACAAAGAGGTTCTCCAAAATCTGAATCGCGGTTTCCTCCGGCGGCTGGATGCGCATGAGCAGGAAACCCTCCTTTTCCCCGCGACGGATGGCAAGCATGCGGTGGCTGGGGATCGACTTGAGCGGCTCGCTCCAGTCGAAATAGTCGCGGAACTTCTGGGCGTCGGCCTCGCTGTCCTTGCCGAACATGACCTTGGACACCACCGTGCCCTGCTCGGCAAAAAGCTTGCGCAGCCCGGCACGCGCCTCGGCATGGTCGCTGATGCGCTCGGCGAGGATGTCGCGGGCGCCGGCCAGGGCGTCGGCGGCGTCCTTGACGCGCAGTTCCTCGTTCTCGTGGTCCGGGTTGACGAACTTGGCGGCCTCGCCGTCGAGGTCCACCCCCGAGACGGTGAGGTTCGCCTCGATGAAATCGGCCAGCGGCTCCAGGCCCTTTTCCTTGGCGATGGTGGCGCGCGTGCGCCGCTTCG
>CAZSBO010000244.1:0-3331 GCA_964605265.1 uncultured Prosthecobacter sp. | reverse complement strand
GGTTGAGCCGTCGGCCCTGCTGGGCGCAGTCGAGCAGGTAGAGGTTGATGAGGTTCTGGTAGGGGATGCCGGTTTCGCCCGACAGCCTCTCCCGATCCCAACTGGACAGTCGGGGCTGTTCGGGCCAAGGTCGCGGCTGCCCCCAAGCCTGTCCCTGGATGGAACTTTTTCGCGAACAACTGCTCCTGCTCATCTCGGTGCCGATCATCCTCGGGGCGATCCTGCTGGAGGTGGCGGTCACCCACTTCCGCGGCCTGCGGGCCTACACCTGGCGTGAGACGTTGACGAACGTTTACTTCGCCGGCCTGAACGGCGGGCTCGACCTGCTGCTGCGCGGCATCGTTGTGCTGCCGGTGCTGGCGCTGTGCTGGCAGGCGCGCGTCGTCGAATGGGAGCGCGGCTGGATCTACTGGCTGTCGCTCTTCCTGCTCCAGGACTTCGCCTACTACGTGCTGCACTACGTCGATCATCACTGCCGGCTGTTCTGGGCGGTGCATGTCACCCATCATTCCTCGCCCGAGTTCAACCTGAGCACCGGCTTCCGCTCGTCGGTCTTCCAGCCGGTCTATCGCACCGCCTACTTCGCACCGATCGCCCTGCTCGGCTATGAGCCGCTCGACATTCTCTTCATGTATGCGGCCACGCAGATCTACGGCAGCCTGATCCACACGGAGCGGGTCGGCCGGCTCGGCTGGCTCGAGCACGTGCTGGTCACGCCCAGCCATCACCGTGTCCACCACGCCTCGAACGGGCCCTACCTCGACAAGAACATGGGCATGTGCCTGATCCTCTGGGACAAGCTGTTTGGCACCTTCCAGGCCGAACTGCCGGAGGAGAAGCCACGCTACGGGCTGACCAAGCAGGTGGCTGATCGCGGCCCGCTCAACATCGTCTTCCACGAGTGGCGCGACCTCTGGCGCGATTTCCGCCGCAGCGAGCTGCCCTGGCCGCGCCGGCTCGGGCATCTGCTGCGCGGGCCGGGCTGGAAACCCTGATCAGAGGCCGGCGAGGTGGTCGAGGCAGAGGTTCGACCAGGTCTCGAGTTCGTCGCGCGCGGCGGTCAGTTCCTCAAGGCTGAAAAACTGCAGGTCCTGGATGGCGTCCTCGTTCGAGGACACCTCTGCGCTGTCGAGTTCGAAGAGGTGGACGACGCCGAGGTGGACGCTGCCGACCTCGCTGCTGTCGTCGTTGATCAGGCCGACCACGCGCTGGCGGTGGCCGCCGCCGAGCACGAGTTCCTCGGCGAGCTCGCGTTCCAGGCTGTTGAAGTACATCGTCTCGCCCATGCCGTCGTGGGCCTGGTCGACCGGGTTGATGTGGCCGCCGATGCCGAGGCTGCGACGGGCGACGAGGCGTTTTTCGCCCGAGCTGCCGCCGCGGCGGTAGCAAAGGTAGCGGCCCTCGTGGCGGAAGATCGAATAGGGGATGAGCTGCTTGTGGGTCGGGTCCTGCTCGGCGGCGGGGCGCTCCATGAAAAAGTTCGCGCCCGGCGCCAGCATGGCGTGCAGGTAGCGTTCGGCGTCGGGCTGGAAACCCTGGAAACTGCCGAGTTCGTCGAAGAGGGCGCGGGGGATGACAAGAACGTGTTCCATGAAGCCGTCAGCTTGGCGGGGGCGGCCGGACGGTCAACGCGGAGCTGCAAGTTTCGGTGGACAAGGCCGCCGGTCCGCCGTTTGCGTCCGGCCATGTCCGCCACCCTTCTGCGCGTCCATCCCGCCGACGACCTGATTGTCGCCCTGCAAGACCTGCCTGCCGGTGCCGAGGTGTCGCTCGGCAGCCAGCGCTGGTGCCTGCGCGAGGCGATCCCGGCCAAGCACAAGTTTGCCAGCCGCGACCTCGCCGCCGGTGAACTGGTGGTGATGTATGGTGTCGTGGTGGGACGCACCCGCAGTGCCGTGCCGACCGGCGCGCGTCTGACGACGGAAAACCTCGCCCACGCCGCGGCCGACTTCGGTGGCAAGCAGCGTGACTTCGTCTGGCAGGCGCCCGACGTCTCGGCCTGGCGCCATCGTACCTTCCGCGGCTTCAAGCGTTCCTCGGGCGTGCCGGGCACGGCCAACCACTGGATCGTTGTGCCGCTGGTCTTCTGCGAGAACCGCAACCTGGCGGTGATGCGCGAGGCATTGACGCGCGCGCTCGGTTACGGCCGCGGCTCCTCCTACGAGCGCTTTGCCGCCCGCCTGGCAGACTTGCACCGCCGCGGCGCCACGCCGGCCGATCTCGAGGCCGCGCTGCTGGAGGAGGATGTTGCGCCGGCGCCGCTGTTTGCCAAACTCGATGGCGTCAAGTTCCTCGAGCACGGCCTCGGCTGCGGCGGCACGCGCCAGGATGCCGAGGCGCTCTGCCGCCTGCTCGCCGGTTACATCGCCCATCCGAACGTTGCCGGTGCGACCGTGCTCAGCCTCGGCTGCCAGCATGCCCAGGTCAGCCTGCTGGAAAAGGCGCTCGCCGAACTGCACCCGAGCTTTGACCGGCCGCTGCAGATCTTCGAGCAGCAGAAGAGCGCCTCGGAAAAGGACATGCTGGGTCGCGCCATCCGCGCGGTTTTTGCCGGTGCCGCACGCGCGGCCGAGCAGGAGCGCGAGCCCTGCCCGATCGATGGCCTGGTGCTCGGTGTCGAGTGCGGCGGATCCGACGGTTTTTCCGGGCTCTCGGCGAATCCGGTCATCGGTCGCGCGGCCGACCTGCTCGCCGCCAGCGGGGGCACGCCGGTGCTGGCCGAGTTTCCCGAGCTCTGCGGGGTCGAACAGGATCTCTGCGACCGCTGTGAAACGCCGGAGTTGGCCAACAAGTTCACCGGCCTCATGCGCGCCTACGAAAAGGCCGCGCAAGCCTGCGGCTCCGGCTTCGAGGCCAATCCCTCGCCCGGCAACATCCGCGATGGCCTCATCACCGACGCAATGAAGTCGGCCGGCGCTGCCAAGAAGGGCGGCAGTGCGCCGGTGATCGACGTGCTCGACTACGGCGAACCCGTGTGTCGTCACGGCGGACTGAACCTCTGCTGCACGCCCGGCAACGATGTCGAATCGACCACCGCCCTCGCCGCCGCTGGCTGCAATCTGATCGTCTTCTCCACCGGTCTCGGCACGCCGACCGGCAACCCGGTCTGTCCGACCCTGAAGGTGGCGACGAACAGCGGGCTCATGCAGCGGATGTCGGACATCCTCGATTTCGATGCCGGGCCCGTGCTGACGGGTGAAGCGACCATTGACGGGGCGGGGGAGCAGTTGCTCGAACTCTGCCTCGCCACTGCCTGCGGCGAGTACCGACCGAAGGCGGTTGCCCTGGGGCAGGATGATTTCCTGCCTTGGAAACGCGGCGTTTCCCTGTA
>CAZSBO010000243.1:0-3331 GCA_964605265.1 uncultured Prosthecobacter sp. | reverse complement strand
AGTCGCTCCTACGTCAACGAAGTGTTTGGAGCGCTGCGGGAGCGGTTTGGGCCGAAGCGGCAGACGGGGGCGCGGGTGATGCGGGGCTTGGCGCGGGAGGAGCGGCTGTATGCGTTGCGTGATCTGCGGGCGAGTGCCGTGAGGTGAGGATGCACCATTGAGCAGGGTTTGTTTCCTCCAGCATCGGCGAGCACGTCCTTCGGCGATGTGTGGACGCATGCATGAAAGGGGAAACCAACGGCACCAGCAGCCTGCGTGCCCATCGCCATGCGCCGCCTGTATTTCCAACTCTGACGTTGCCGATGGCCTGCCTCAGCGAATCACCACCGCCGCGGCCTCACCCATGCGCGCATAAACCTCGCGGCCTTGGGCGCCGTGCTCGAGCAGGTCATCGGCAAAGCGCACGCGCCCGCGCTCAAACAGGGTGATGCAGCAGGAGCCGCCAAAGCGGAAGTAACCTTTTTCGTCGCCCTTGGCCACCGCTGTGCCGGCCTGCGCCGTGTGCACGACACCACCCACGCAGGTGGCGCCGATCTCCAGCAAAAGCACGCGGCCCAGAAGCGGGCTGTTGAGGCGTGTCACCCAGCGCAGGTTTTCCCAGAGGATCGAAGGTCGGCGCAGCAGGGCGATCGGGCTGACGGAATAGAGCGGGCCATTGATCTGGCGCGGCGTGTCCGGCGTGCCGGCGCAGGGGAAGTGGAAGCGGTGGTAATCGACCGGGCACAGTCGCGAGATCAGTGCCGCGCCGCCGGCAAAAGCCCGCGCCAGACCAGCGTCGTCGAGCAGGGCGGGCAGGTCGAAGCGCACGCCCTTGACCCAGAAGTCGCTGCAGGCGGCGAGGTCGGGGATGGCAAGATGACGTCCGTCGGCCGGGAACACCACCGTGTCATCGCCAGGGGCGATGGGTCGTGCGCCGGGCTTGAGCTTGCGGTAGAAGAACTCGTTGAAGGTCCGGTAGCTCTCGACCGGTTCGGCGAACTCGGTGGCATCGACGCCAAATTGTTTCAGGAAGGGGCCGATCTTGGCGCGGCTGGACGGGTGATCCATGCGCCAGCCGTAAAAGCGCGAGAACAGCCGGCGCTTGACCAGGGCGTGCAGGGCGAGTCGGCCGGCCGGATTTTCATAGACAAAGCGCAGCGGTCCTTCGCCATAGACCGACTCGGTCTCGATGCGTTGGGTGGGGCGGCTGTAAAACTGGATCGGGTCGGCCATGCGCCCCCAGTCTGGCGCGGCGCCGGCCCGACTCAAGGCAAACGCCGCAACGCTTGCAAGAAGCAGCTCCTGCGCCTCTTTCCCTTCGTCACTCCCTATGCCCATGACCGACCGCCGCGCCTTCCTGAAACATGCCGCCCTTGCCGGTGGCAGCCTGCTGCTTGCCGACACCCCCGCGCTGGCCGCCACGGCGACCCAGCGCAAGAACAAGCTGTGCTTCTTCACCAAGCACCTGCAGGGCTTGTCCTATGGCGACATCGCCGGTCTGGCCGCCGAGATGGGCGTCGACGGCATCGAGGCGCCGATCCGGCCCAAGGGGCACATCGAGCCCGAGCAGGTGCCGGACGAGCTGCCCAAGTTTGTCGAGGCGCTGAAACAGCAGGGCCTGGAGATCACCCTCATGACCTCCGGCATCAACCAGGTCAGCGCCGAGCAGCACACCGAAAAGGTCCTGCGCACCGCCGCTGCCCTCGGCATCAAGCGCTTCCGCATGAACTACTACAAGTACGACCTGAAGCAGCCCATCTGGGAGCAACTGCAGGCCGTGCGTCCGCTGGTGCATGATCTCGTCCAGCTCTGCGATGAGTTGGGCATCCAGCCGGTGTTCCAGAACCACTCAGGCAAGGATTACTTCGGCGCGACGATCTGGGACATGTACTCGATCATCCGTGAGTACCGTCCCGAGCAGATCGGTTTCTGCTTCGACATCCTGCATGCGACTGTCGAGGGCGGGCTGGCTTGGCCGCTGCATGCCGCGCTCACCGCCGACCACTGGGGCGCGGTGTACTTCAAGGACTTCCAGTGGCAGGGGCGCAAGAGCGTGACCTGCCCGATTGGCCAGGGTCAGATCAACCCCGACTTTGCCAAGCTCCTGCGCGACCGTGCCTACGCCGGGCCCATCTCCCTGCACCTCGAGTACCTCAAGGGCGACCCCAGGGATCCCGCCGTTCTGAAAGAGTTCCGCGCCGCCCACCTGCGCGACGTCAAGGTGCTCTCGGAGTGGATGCAGTGGGGGTGAAGATCACCCGCCCAGCAAACTCTCCGTCTGCGCGAGCACGTCGGGGAAGGTGACGTGTTCGAGCAGGCCGAAGCGGTCGTTGCGGGTGAGGCGGGCGCGGGTGGTGGCGGGGCTGGTGAGGCCGCAGAGGAAGCGGGCGAGCGCGCGTGGGGCGCGCAAGGCGGCGTGGCGTTCATCGATCAGTTCGCGGATGGCGGCGACGTCGTCGGTGCTGATGGCCGGAGGTGCCGAGGCGGGGATGTGGCGCGGTTCGGTGGGGGGCGTGCCGGCGGCGCGTTCCGCGCAGCTCGTGCACTGGCCGCAGTCGCTGCCGAGTTCCTCGCCAAAGTAGCGCAGCAACCGGCGCACGAGGCAGCCGCGTTCGGCGGCGAAGTCGAGCACCTCGCCGAGGCGTTCGACATCGCGTTGCTCGCGCTCGCGAAACAGGGTTTCCAGGCGTTCGGCGAGCTCGGCCGGCGCGCGTGACGCGGCGTCGGTGCAGAGGCGGAATTTCTGCCGGCTGCCGCTCGGTTTCAGCTCGATCTCGCCGGCCTCCTGCAGCCAGGTCAAGGCGCTGAGCACGCGCTCGCGCGGTTCATCGAGTTCGGCGGCAGCCTCGTCGGCGTTGAGGCTGGTCCAGACTCGCCCCTTTTTGCCGCAGGCGAACAGACTCTGCAGAAACACCCGCCGCTCGGGCTTGTGGCCGGCGAGCACGCGTTCGACCGGCTGCAGCAGGCGATACTGGTAGCCGGCATAAAAGCTGCCGAGCGGGCGCAGCACGCCGTCGAGCTCGAGGTTCGTCAGCACGGTTTCGATGACCAGCGGCCGGATGTCGGTGGCCTGCGACAATTCATAGAGGGAGAAGTCGAATTCCTCGCCCTGGCGCAGCAGGTGATCGAGCAGTTGGCGCAGCGCCTGCGGCGTGGGGGTGTCGCCATAGGTGAAGTTTTCCAGGACGATGCGGTCGTCGGCGCAGGCGAGCAGTTCGCAAATCGAGGGCAGGCCGTCGCGGCCGGCGCGACCGGTCTCCTGCTGGTAGTTCTCCAGGGTCTTTGGCAGGTTGTAGTGATAGACCGCGCGGATGTCGGCCTTGTCGATGCCCATGCCGAAGGCGATGGTGGC
>CAZSBO010000242.1:0-3358 GCA_964605265.1 uncultured Prosthecobacter sp. | reverse complement strand
ATGGCATTGAGTTCATGGCCGTGTTGGGTTGGACGACGAAGGTCTCAGGGCCGATGGCGCGCCGCCGCCAGTGCCGGATCGTCGAGATCGAGTCGATAGAGGATCTGGTTGTAATCATAACGCGGGGTGGGGGCCGCGTGTTGGGCGAATTCCTTCGTGTAGGTGCCCTCGAAGTAGAGCAGCGCCGATCCCTCCGGGGTGAACTCGGGGTGCAGGCGCGGGTTGTAGAAGGTCTGGTTGTCGTGGCTGACCACCTTGACCGCCGCTCCCCAGGGGCCAGTGGGCTGGTCGGCCTCGGCATACCAGAGTTCGCCGAAGACGGAGGGTTTGCCGAACTTCTCCATGAACACCGTCACCCAACGCTGGCGATGGGCGTTCCAGGTGATCGAGCCGCTGTGCGGCGTGACTTTTTCGCCGCCGGCACCGGCGAGGGTCGCCTGCGGCTGCAGCACCTCCCAAGTGCTAGCATCCTGCCAGGCTTCAAAGGTCGCCGGGCAGCGCAGCACGGGCAGGGGATTGCCGAACAGCAGCCAGGCCTTGCCCTGCGCATCCTGCCAGAGGGCGGGATGGCCGTCGGGCATGGGCGGCGGTTTGGGGGCGGTCGCCGACTTGGTCCAGAGCACGCGCAGCAGGTCGAAGCGGGCCGCCTCGTCATTCCACACGCACAGGCCGGTTTCATAGGCATCCATCGGCGGCTCGATCTTGACGTAGCTGCCGACCAGGCGCGACCGGCCCTCGTGGTCGGGCACACTGACATAGCCGGAGAGCCAGGTGGGGCCCTTGCCGGGCATCTTGGCGACGCTGCGTGGCCGGCCGTTGGCGTCGGTGAAATAGGCAAAAGGCAGCTTCAGCGGCGGCTCAAGGGGCACCTGCGGGCGGATGTCGGTGGTGGCGCTGCTCATGTCGAACAGGCCGAGTGGGTAGTTCGGCATCGTTGTGTCGCCCCAGGCCCAGAACAGCCGGCCGCGATGCACGGCGTTCTGCACGCTGTCGCAGCCGTGGATGCCCTGATCACGCCAGTCGAGGTGTCCCCCCAGTTTCTGGCTTTCGGCGAACAGGCCGGCTCCAGTCAGGCGACCGATCCGGCGGGCGGGCAGGCGGCGTTCGACCTCGACGCGCAGCGTCTTGCCGGGCTCGGGTTTCAGTCGCACCCCGGCAAAGCCGAAGCCGTCCTTGGGGGCCTCGTAGCCGTGGCCGATGACCGTGAACCAGACCTCGCGGCCCATCAGTTCCGGCGCGTCGAGGGCAATCACCCCGGCATTGTCGGTGACAAAGCGCTGGTGGTGGGTGGTGCGCAATTCCACCAGCGGCACCGGCCAGCCACCGCCCTTCTCGACCACCTCGATCCGGCAGGCAGGGGCGGCGGACAGCAGCGCAGGGCCGAGGGCGAAGAGCATCGGGAGAAGGCGTGACATCCCCTCCACGTGCCACTCTGGGGCAGAAAAGTTCACGAAAACTTTTTTGCCCGGCCGGTGCCGCGCCGCTGCTTACTTGGCGATCTTTTCTGCCTTGCTCTCGCCGTGGTCGGCCTTGCCCTTGCGGCTGGCATTCGCCTGGGTGCGGGTGGCCAGGTAGGCCATGAGGTCGCGCAGGTCCGGCAGCGGCAGGGCGAGGGCCATCGGCGGCATGGCCGACATGGGCGGCGCCAGGCTGGCGATGTCGGCGCGCTTCAGCCGCGTCTGCTTGCCATCGACCCCGATGAGCAGGACCTCCTCGGCGGATTGCCTGGCCAGGCGGCCGACCAGGGCGGTGCCGTCCTTGAGCGTGGCCGAGGACATGCCGTAGCCTTCGGCGATGGCGGCGTTCGGGTTGATGAGGGATTCGAGCAGCTTGTCAGTCTTCAAACGCTCCGCCACCGTGGTCAGCTCCGGCCCCTGCACACTGCCCTCGCCGTTCATGAGGTGGCATTGCAGGCAGGCGCCCTGGTTGCGGAAGACGGTCTCGCCACGGCCGGCGTCACCGCCCACTTCGGCGAGCAGCTGCGGCAGGTCGGCGTGGGTCTTCAGGACGGCGTGATTCTCCGCCTGCAGGCGCAGGTAAAGGTCGAGCCAGAGTTCGCGGCGGATCCGCTGCTGGCGCTCGCTCCACAGACCGGCGATGGTGTCGAGCGGCAGGCCGGCGATGGCGGCACGCGCCGGTTCAAGCCGGCCCTTGGTGATGGCATCGAGCGCGGTGTCTTCGATGCCGTCGAGCTTGCGGGCGAGGCCATGGCGGAGGGCGGCGGCTTTGACCTCGGGGGGCGACTGCTGGAGCAGCTTCGCCAGCAGGGCGTTGTCCTCCGCCTTGCCGAGCTGGATCAGGCTGTCGAGCGAGGCCACGCGCACGTCGGCGGCCAGGGCGGTGTCGCCGGCCTGGCGGCGCAGCAGGGCTTCGTCGAGAGCGACACCGAGGGCGTTGGCGAGGCGGGTGCCGAGGGCGATGAGCTTGCCCTCCTTCTCCGAGTTGAGGAAACGCGGCAGGGCATCGGCCATGGCGCGGGCGAGCGGTTCGGCGGCGCGCTGCTTGACGACCTGCGGACGGTAGTGGCCGAGCACGGGATCGGTGTCGATGGCGGCGGTCCACAT
Source organism: uncultured Prosthecobacter sp. (assembly GCA_964605265.1). Lineage (GTDB taxonomy): Bacteria > Verrucomicrobiota > Verrucomicrobiia > Verrucomicrobiales > Verrucomicrobiaceae > Prosthecobacter. The sequence continues at coordinate 794 of CAZSBO010000242.1, read as the reverse complement.
CTGCACGCCGTGCAGGGCGAACTCGCGCACGGGCACCGGCAACGCCGGATGGCCGGCGAGTTCGACGAGGCGGCGGGCGTGCTCGGGTTGGCCGAGGCGGTAGTTGGCGGCGATGAGGCGGCGCTGCAGCGCCTCGGGCAGATCGCTCGGATCGAGCGCGGCCAGGGCGGCGCCGGCGGGCGAATCGAGGGCGGCGGTGTCGTAGAGGGCGCGCACGGCCTCATGGCGGATCTGGGCGTCGGCATCCGTCAAAAATCCGGCCAGACGCGGGCTGGCCTGACGGCGCAGGCAGAGCACGGCGAGCAGGCGCTGTTCCTTGTCGGCGGAAGACGCCCGTGCCGCGGCGGTCTCGACGGTGCAGACGCGGTCGAGGGCTGACAACTGGGCATGGCGCAGCGTCACGTCCACGGGTGTCATGCCGGCGCTGTAGAGGGCGTCGATGAGTTCGGAGTCGCCGGCCTCGCCGATGCGGCCGAGGGCAATGGCGGCGAGGGAGCGCACGCGTGGCGAGTCATCGCGCAGCAGGCCGAGCAGGGCGGCGCGGGCCGGCTTGGCGCGCAGGTCGCCGAGGGTGCGGGCGGCATTGGCGCGGATTTCCAGGTCGGCGTCCTTCGTGAGGGCGAGCAGCGGCTCGATGGCCTGCAGCTGGCCCAAGCCCCAGACGGCGTGCAGGCGGGCGATCCGGGAGCCCCGGCTGGCAGCCAGCTTCGCGAGAGCATCGCCGGCCTTGCGCTTGACGAGTTCAAACTGGGCCTCCTGGCGCAGGCGGCGGTCGGCGTGGTCGAGCAGGGCGA
>CAZSBO010000241.1:0-3440 GCA_964605265.1 uncultured Prosthecobacter sp. | reverse complement strand
GCTCTCTGCTCTCTGCTCTCTGCTCTCTGCTCTCTGCTCTCCGCCCTACTCCGCCGCCAGGAAGCGGTCCTGCGCAGGGGTATCACCAGCGGCGGCAATCCGGGCGGCACCATTGGCGGCCAGGTGCGACAGCATGTGCCAGGCATCTTCGGGATCGATGCCAAGCTGGGCGGCCATCTCCTCCGCGCCGGCGCCCGGACCGGAGGCCGGCAGGGCGCTGCGCACTTGACCGAGCTGGACGAGAAATTCGGTAGCGGCCTTTTTGCCGGCCTCGACGCCGGGCTGGTGGTAGGCGTTGACGTTGACCAGGGTCGCGTAGAAGCCGACGGCGCGCTCAAACAGGGCGATGAGCATGCCCAGGCTGAAGGCATTCAGCTCGCTGATGCTCAGGGTGACCGATTCGCGGCCCTTTTCGGCGAGCGCCTTGCGCGTGCCACGCAGGAAACCCTGCAGGTAGTCGCCACTGCGGTAGCCGGGTTCAACCTCGATGCCGGCGCTGTCGCGGGCGCGCGCCACCTGCAGGAAGACGGCGAAGAAGTTGTTCACGCCATCGCGCAGCTGCTGCACGTAGGCATGCTGGTCGGTCGAGCCCTTGTTGCCGTACACGGCGATGCCCTGGTTGACGACCTTGCCATCGAGATCGTGCTCCTTGCCCAGGCTCTCCATGACGAGCTGCTGCAGGTACTTGCTGAACAGCACGAGGCGGTCCTTGTAGGGCAGCACGACCATGTCCTTGGCGCCGCGACCGCCGCCGGCGTGATGCCACATGAGGGCGAGCAGCATGGCGGCGTTCTGGCGGGTCGGACGGGAACGCGTTTCGGCGTCCATGGCGGCGGCGCCGGCCAGGAACTGACGTACGTCGACGCCCTGCAGGGCGGCAGCCAGGGTGCCGACCGCACTCATGATGCTGGTGCGACCGCCCACCCAGTCCCACATCGGGAACCGCGCCAGCCAGCCTTGGGCACGCGCATGCTTGTCGAGCTCGCTGCCGTCGCCGGTGATGGCGACCGCATGACGGGCAAACTCCAGGCCGCGCGCCTGGTAGCCAGCCTCGGCCTCCAGCATGCCGTTGCGGGTCTCCTTGGTGCCGCCCGACTTGGAAATGACCAGGGTCAACGTCGTGGCCAAGTCGGGGCCGATGCGTGCCAGCACGCGGTCGATGCCATCGGGATCGGTGTTGTCGAAGAAATCGATGGCCAGTGGCGGGTTCGCCGGCGTCAGGGCGTCGGCAACCAGCTGCGGACCGAGCGCCGAACCGCCGATGCCGACCACCAGCACGCGGCTGAACTTGCGGCCGTCCGCCGAGGTGATCTTGCCGGCATGGATGTCGGCAGCGAAGTTGAGGGTGGCATCGAGCGTGGTCTCGATCTCGGCTTTCAGCTCGGCGTTGGGCGCCAAGTCGGGGTTGCGCAGCCAGTAATGGCCGACCATGCGCCCTTCGTCGGGGTTGGCCATGGCGCCGGCCTCCAGCTCACGCATGGCCGCAAAGGCCCGGGTGACCGCGGGTTCCAGATCGGTGAAGAGGTCGTCCGGAAAGTTCATCCGGCTGACATCCATCGAAAAGCCGATCTGCGGGTAGCGGAGGAAATGGGTCTGGAAGTGGTCCCAGAGGCGGTTAGGCGTGCTCATGTGCCGCCAAGAAGCATGGCCGCCCCGTGCGTGCAACCGCTATGTCAGTGGGCCGCCGATGAAAAAAATCCATGCCGACGATGAACGGCGCCGCCGGCGAGGTTCAGGCGCCGCGACCCTTGCGGTTGAAGCTCGACACCACGCGCTGGGTTTCGCGGTGCACGGCCTTCTCCTTGAGGTCGATGCGCTGATCGCCCTTGGTCTTGCCCTTGCCGACACCGAGCTCCACCTTGATGTGCGAGCCCTTCCAGTAGGCCTTCAGCACCGGCAGGGTCAGGCCCTTCTGCTGGGTGTGGGCGAAGAGCTTGGCGATCTCGCGCTTGTGCAGGAGCAGGCGACGGGTCCGCCTCGGCTCATGCTGCTCAAAGCTGGCCTTGTCATACGGCTGGATGTCCATGTTGTACAACCAGACCTGGCCGCGCTCGACACGGGCAAAGGCGTCGGTCAGATTGAGCCGCCCCTGGCGGATCGACTTCACCTCGGTGCCACGCAGCTCAACGCCCGCCTCATAGCGTTCGAGGATGTGATAGTCCCGGAGAGCCTTCCGGTTGGTGGCAATTTCTTCAGACATGCGGCGGCGGAATTAAAGGCCGCCCGGGGCCGAGATTCACTCCTCTTCGAGGTCGGCGATGGTGATCTTGCCCTGGATGATCTCCAGCAGGGCGAGGTCGGCCTCACGCAGGCCGGGGCGCCGCTCGACCAAGGGCGCACGGCCGGAGGTGAGCTGCTTGACCCGCTTCGAGACCATGTTGATCAGGATCGGCGGGTCTTTGACGATCTGGGCGGCTTGTTCAACGAGTTCGGCTTTCATCGGCTGGGGGGGCCATTCCTGGGACACAGGCGGCGAGGGGGTGCGACTCTAATGCCCCCTCCCCACCTCGCAAGGTGAAATTTCAAACCCTGCCTTCCAAATGCCTGGCATTTTGCTCCCTGGCATTTTGCTCCCTGGCATCTTGCTCCCCCATTGCAGAGCGCCCTCTTCTAAATGCCTGTCACTTGTGCACCAAAAATGCCTTGCACCAAAAATGCCTGGCATTTTAAAAAAGCCCAGCCGGCAACTCCTTCGACTCCCCCACTCAATTCAATTCGCGCTCAGGATGACGCCAAAGATAATGCCTGGCATTTTTAGCGGTGCTGGCACATCCGCTCGAAAAGGCATCCACAGAAGAGCCCCAGAACCGCCCCCAGTCTCTTCTGTTGGGATACATGGGCCGGTGCCCGTGTCTTGACACTCCTAACCGACCTTCCCAGCACTCCAACGGCCGAGTGTTATTCCTGTGCGGCTAACCTCGACGACCGTTGCCAGCAGTCCGGGTTCATTCGAGTGGCTGGCCTTGCCCGCACACAGCGCCTCTAGCTCAGTCGCCTGAGTGTATACAACGGAATCTTACTCTCCAATACCGGCCTCGCACCACCAAGTCTGCTTGTTCCAAGCTGCTGCCGCCGCACCTCGCACACCTTTTCCACATACTCACGGCTGCCCAACACCAAACCACAGCTGAAATATTTCAGCCGCATGCGCACCAATTCGGCAAGCCCCAGTTTGCCCTTCCTCCCAAAAACTCCCCGTGCTGGCGCCGTCAGGGTTCCCCGTAGTGCCAAGCCTTCCCCCCGCTCACCCCTCAATCTCAAACCTCTGGAAAACAACAAGCTGCGATACAAGCCAACAACCTTCACCCAGCCAGCCTCCAGATCGCCCGTCACCTTCGCCAACCCGCGCCTCGCCCGCTGACTGCCGCCCATCGCCTCGCCATAGCCGCTCCAGCGGTAGTCCTTCGGATCCTCCACCAAGCCCGCCCGCACCGGGTTCA
>CAZSBO010000240.1:0-3449 GCA_964605265.1 uncultured Prosthecobacter sp. | reverse complement strand
GTGACGTTAGCGTCAGGAGGCTGCCGCATTCCATGGATGCCACGGTCCTCATCCCTCTTCACTGATCCCTCATCCCTCATCCCTCATCTCCCATCTCCCATCTCCCATCTCCGGCGGCGCAGCCGCCTACCTTCCCCTCTGCACCGCAAACCTCGCCAAACAGCGATCCCGCTCGGTGGCGTGATCGACGATCGGCAGCGGGTAACCCGGGGCGATCGACCGGCCATCGGTCGGTGCTTCGTGAAAGCGCTCGGGTGAAACATCTCGCAGTTCCGGCACCCAGGTCTTGATGTAAACCCCGAGCGGATCATGGCGCTTGGTCTGCGTCCACGGATTCTGGATGCGGAAGTACGGCGCGGCATCGGCACCGGTGCCGGCACTCCACTGCCAGCCGCCGTTGTTACTGGCGTTTTCGCCATCGACCAGGTGCTGCATGAAGAAACTCTCGCCGCGCTTCCAGTGACCGTGCAGATCCTTGGTCAAGAACATCGCCGTGATCATGCGCAGCCGGTTGTGCATGAAACCGGTCGCCAACAACTGACGCATGCCGGCATCGACGATCGGGAACCCGGTGCGCCCTTGGCTCCAGGCCTCGAAGTGCTCGTCCGTGCCCGGCCAGGGCATGCCGCGGAACTCGGGATTGAACTCCTCCTCAAAGACATCGGGATAATGCCAGAGGATCGCCAGATAAAACTCCCGCCACGCCAGCTCCTTGATGTAGGTCTCCACCGACACCCGCGCGCTCGCCGGCGCCTCCGGTGCAAGGCTGCCGAGGCAGCGGTGATGAATCTCGCGGATCGACAGCAATCCGAAGCGCAGATCCTGGCCCAGGCGTGAGGTGGTCGTGCCCGCCGGGATGTCGCGCTCCTGCTTGTAGCGATGCAGGGCACCGCCCTCGATGAAATGCTTCAGGCGCGCCCTTGCCGCCCGTTCCCCCGGCTCGGGAATCTCCGCCGTGCAGGCCGGCAGCTTCCAGTCGGCCAGACTCGGCAGCGGCAGGCTGGGCACGGTCGGTGCCGGCCCGAGACTCGTGGGCCGTCCGCGCGGCAGGATCTTGTCCAGCGCCAGCCAGCTCTTGGAATACGGCGTGTAAACACGGTACGGTCCGCCGCTACCCGTGAGCACCTCCTCCGGCTCATGCAGCACGCGATCCTTGAAATCGCGACAGGCCACGCCGAGCCGGGCGCAGACGGCGCGCAGCTTGGCTTCCATGGCGCGACCATAGGGATCGTAGTCACGGTTGAAATGCACCGCGCTGGCGCCGGTCTCGACGATGAGCTTCTCCAGCTCCACATCGGCCCGACCGCGCCGCAGGATCAGGCGACTGCCGAGCGACTCCAGATTCTTCGCCAATGAGTCCAGACAGCCGCAGAGGAACTGCTGGCGGATCGGTCCCGTCCAGTCGTGCGCGTTTTGCCAATCGCTCAGCACATACACCGGCACCACCTGCGCCCCACCCTGCGCCGCCGCCAGCAGGGCAGGATTGTCGGTAAGGCGGAGATCGCGGCGGAACCAGTGCAGGATGACGTCGGGCATGGAGGTGCATACGCGGCGCGGCGCGCGACGGCGACAGCCCTTTTCAGGCAAAACCGGCCGGCCACCGACGTTTCCGCGCCATGCGTGCCTTGCTCCTTGCCCTGCTCACCGCCGCCCTGCCGGTCGCGGCGGTCGAGAAATGGAACCTGCTCTTCCTCACCACCGACGACATGAGCTGCGACTCCGTCGGTGCCTGGGGCTGCAAGCTGGCCGACACCACCCCGCACCTCGACCGCCTCGCCGCCCGCGCCCTGCGCTTCAACCATGCCTTCGTCCAGGTCGGCAACTGCATGCCCTCGCGCAACGTCATGGGCTCGGGTCGCTACCCGCACAACAACCGCGTCGAAGGCTTTTATCCCATCAAGGACCCGGACTACCCCGTGCTGGCCGACCTCATGAAGGCCGGCGGCTGGTTCACCGGCATCCGCGGCAAGGTCCCGCATGCCACGCCCTACTCGCCCTATCCCGGCTGGCATGCCGTGCTCGACACCCTGCCGGACGGCCAGCGCGCCCATATCAAGGACCCCGCCTCCTACCATGCCTGCGTGCAGGACGGCATTGCCCGCGCCAAGGCCGCCCAAAAGCCCTTCTTCCTCAACATCAACATCTCCGATCCCCACAAGCCCTTCTACAATGAGAAGGGCCGGGGCGATCCTCACGTGCCCAGCCGCGTCTTCAGCGCCGACGAGGTGCCCGTGCCCGGGTTCCTGCCCGACGACCCCGAGGTGCGGGCCGAGCTGGCCCTCTACTACTCCTCCGTGCGCCGCGCCGATGACTGCGTGGGCCAGGTGCTGCGCGCCCTCGAGGAAGCCGGCGAGCTGGAGCGCACCGTCATCCTCTTCCTCTCCGACCACGGCATGCCCCTGCCCTTCGCCAAAACCCAGCTCTACTACCACAGCACCCGCACCCCCATGATGGTCGTCTGGCCCGGCGTCACCCGCCCCGGCGCGGTCGATGACGAGCACCTCGTCTCCGCCGTCGATCTGCTGCCCACCCTGCTCGATGTCTTCGGCCTGCCCCACCCCGACGGCCTCGACGGCCGCAGCTTCGCGCCCGTGCTGCGCGGAGAAAAACAGGACGGTCGCGACTACGTCGTCACCGAGTACAACGAAAACAGCAGTGGCAACCGCAGCCCCATGCGATCGATCCTCACCAAGGAGCACGCCTACCTCTTCAACCCCTGGTCGAACGGCGAACGCGTCATGCGCACCGCCACCCAGGGCACCGTCACCTACCGGCGCCTGCAGGTACTTGCCAAGACCGATCCGCAGATCGCCGCCCGCCTCGACCTCATCGACCACCGCGTGCCCGAGGAACTGTACCACTACGCCTACGATCCCGACGCCCTCAGCAACCTCATCGGCAAACCCGAGGTCGCCGAAGTGCAGAACCGGCTCGTCCGCGCCCTGGAAGACTGGATGGTGCGCACCCGCGATCCCCTGCTCGACGTCTTCCGCCAGCGCCACGATCCCGCCGTGCGCGAAGCCTTCATGAAACAGGCCCAGGCCGAAGCCGACAACCGCGGCCGGAAAGGCAAGAGCAAGGCCCCGGCCAAAGCCATGCCCGGCAAGCGCAAGGCCCCGTCAGCCATGGGCCAACCGCCCGCCCTGCCTGGCGGCGAAGTCGGCCTCGACCTGCAGGTCCCGGAAAAGCTCGCCCGCGGCAGCGAGTGCACCGTCCGCCTGCATCACCGCCTGCCTGCCAGCCTCGGCCCGCAAAAACTCCACGTCACCCTCAAGGACGCCAACGGCCGCCGCCTCGAACGTCAGGTCCTCGATGTCCAAGGCGATGCCACCCTCTCCGTCACCTTCCGCCTGCCCACCGATACCCCGGCCACGAGCGTCTCCTTCGCCGCCTTCCTCGGCGAGGAATTCCCCAAGAACCTCAAGCACGTCCAGTCCGGGCCGGTGGCG
>CAZSBO010000239.1:0-3521 GCA_964605265.1 uncultured Prosthecobacter sp. | reverse complement strand
ACCATCAACCATCAACCATCAACCATCAACCATCAACCATCAACCATCAACCATCCGCCATCAACAGCCTCCCCTTCTGCGAAATCTGTGGACCTTCAGGATGGCTCACTCGGTCAGCAGTCGCCGCATGCCCTGAAGCAGGACTTCCTCGACCTCGGGTGCGACGTTCGTCGAGCTGGGCTGGGTTTCATAACCGCCCTCCTCATAAGCGACCTGGGTGCCGATGTAACCGGGACCGTAGTCGCCGTAGGCGGCCAGGCAGACCAAGCCGTCGGGTCGCATCTTTTGGGCGGCGAGTTGATACTCGACGAACAACTCGCCGGGCAGGTGCAGGATCGACACTCCACCGAGGCGCAGGCAGGACAGCTCAATGGCATGGCCGTTCTGCAGGCGCTCGACAAAGGTCAGCTTGCCGGCGGCGGCGAGGCGCTCGCCCTGCTCGGCCGCAGGATTGTTCAGGGTTTGGCGCAGCGTCGCCGCGTCGAGATGTCGGGCCAGCGGCAAACGCACCGGTTCGACCTTCCAGGCGACCTCATCGGCCCGCAGCGGCACTTTCTTCGTCGCAGCCAGCGCGCGGCGCATGCCGTCGGCCATGCGCTCGGTCAACTGCACCCGCGCCTCGGGCGTGCCGTCGTTGTACTTGCCGGCCGCGATGTTGCCGGCCGCGCCGTTGAAATGCACCAGCAGCCCCCCGCCCTGCGCCTGCTCGTGGCGGGCGCGCGCCAGACCGACAAATTCGGAAGTGACATCACCCTTGCCGAAGTAGCTCTGCGGGTGCGTGGCGTAGTAGCTGAGGCTGACCACGGCCTGATCGCCGTTGTAGAAGGTCAGCATCTTCAACAGCGGATCGATCACCCCCTCGGGCGCGGCCAGCGCCTCCTCGACGCGCGAGGCACTGAGATCGTAGCCGTTGCGCCGGGCATTGGCCGCCAGCCGCGACAGCAGCGGCTCGGGGATGCGGTAGGAGCTGGAGCGGGCAATCATGACCTTGCCGTTTGGACCGAGGATGCGGCGATTCGAAGCCACCTTCTCCACCTCCGCCTCGCCCACGCCGAGATGCGTGACCGGTCGCGCCTCAGCCAGGCTGGCGCGCAGGGCCGTGGCCACGCCGCTCAGGGCACGCTGGACAAAGGCCACATCGCAGCGGATGCCGCCGAGCCCGAGCGGCTCCAGCAGGGCCTCGGCACCGGGATCACAACGCACGCCGTCGTGCTGATGCAGCGCATGCACCGCCACCCGCTCCGGCGTGGTGCCCGCGGCCTCGGCCAGGGCGAGCCGCCAGGCATCGTGGCCTTCATTGGCAATGCCAATCCAGTCGACCGCGCACAGCACGATCGGCGCGCCCGCACCGAGCAGTACCACCCCGCGGGCACTCAGCGGATCTTCGATCGAACGCGCCGGCGCATAGGCCACCGGCGAACCAATCGGTGGCGTGACATCCGCCTGAAACACCGCCAGACGCAATCCGATCGGCGCCGATACCTGCTCACGACTTTGCCCGATCAGTATGACCACCGCCACCAACACCGCCAAAGCAGCCAACAAAGAACCCGAAGAACGACGCATCCCAGTCCTACGCCGCTCCCCCTTATCCCTTATCCCTTATCCCTCATCTCTCATCCCCCACACCCCGCGCAGTCGGGTCGCTGCGGCAGGCGGGTGCGACGAAAGCGCATGCTCGACAAATCCATCGACAGCAGTTCGCCAGCCAGCGGTTCTCCGAGACCGGTGAGCAGCTTGATGACCTCGACCGCGCCGATGCAGGCGGCGGTGCCGGAGACGGCGCCAAAGACGGGAAACTGGCGTTTCCAGGTCGGTGGCACCTCGGGCACGTAGCAGCGCAGGCAGCCGGTGCGCCCCGGCACAAAGGTGGTGACGCTGGCTTCAAAGCCGGCCATGGCGCACTCGACCATGGGTTTGCCCAAGCGCATGGCGGCATCGTTGAGGGCGAGTCGCTCCTGAAACAGCGGCGCGGCATCGACCACGACATCGGCCTGCGCCACCAAGTCCGCGGCATTGTCTGGACGGACATTCTGGGCAACCCCGGTGAGGCGAATCAACGGATTCAACTCGCGCAAACGGCGCAGGATGCTGTCGATGCGCGGCTGGTCGAGGTGATCGGTGGTCTGCAGGAGCTGGCGATTGAGATCGGCCGGCTTCAAGACGCCGCCATGGGCGAGGATGAGGTGGCCGACCCCGGCGGCTGCGAGTTCGTAGGCGACCAAACCGCCGAGACCCCCAACGCGGGAAATGAGCACGGTCGCCTGTCTGAGCTTGAGCTGTCCTGCTTCGCCCATGCCCTCATGCCACATCTGCCACTCGTACCGGGCGAGTTCCTCGGGCGTCAATGTGTCGTCGGATTCCTTCTTCATGCGACAGGCAATTCGGTGCGCACCCCTTCGGGCTCTAGGTGGAAAATGCGGTCAGCCAGGGCTTCGGCCTCGGCCTTGGAATGGGTGACATGCAGCACGGTGACGGCGTGATCGCGCTGAACGCGACGCAGCAAGGCGGTCAGTTCGCCGCGCCGGGCCTCGTCGAGGGCCGACAGCGGTTCATCGAGCAGTAGCACCTTCGGATCGGCCGCGAGGGCGCGACCGAGGGCAACCCGCTGCTTTTCGCCGCCCGAGAGTTTGTCGGGCAGTCGGTCGAGCAGATGAACGACGCCGAGTTCATCGGCCAGCTGCCGCACCCGCGCCTGGATCTCCGCTTCCGGCCGCCCGCGCAAGCGCAGGGCAAAGCCGATCTGGCGATCGACCCGCAGATTGGGAAACAGGGCGATGTCCTGCGGCAGATAGCCGATGCCGCGCTCGCGCGGCGGCAGTTTGGAGACCTCGCATTCATCGACCCAGACGCGACCGGCAAGCGGCCGGCGCAGGCCGCAGAGGATCTCCAGCAGGGTGGTCTTGCCACAACCGGTCGGACCCATCAAGACGCCGTAGGTGCGCGACGGCACCTCGAGGTCGATGCCGCGCATGTGAAAGGCGCCGGCGCGCCAGGCGATGGCTTCGAGTCGGATCATACGCGTTCTCCGGTGATGCGGACGACCACCAGCACCACCACGGCGATGAGGATCATCAGCAGGCTGACAGCGACCGCCGCCTCCAGGTTGCCGACGCTGAGTTCGAGCCAAACGGTGGTCGGCAGCACCTCGGTTTTCATGCGCGTGGCACCGGCAAAGACGAGGATGGGCCCGAACTCGCCAAGGCTGCGCGCCCAGGCGATGCAAAAGGCGGCCACCATGCCGCGGCGTGCTGCCGGCAGGGCCACCACACGAACGGCCTGGCCCGGCGTGCAGCCGAGGGTGAGCGCGACCTCCTCCGGTCGCGCCGGCAGGTGATCGAAGGTGCCGCGCAAGGAGCGGATTGCAAAGGCCGCGGCAACCGTGAACTGGGCGAGCACGACCCCGGCGACCGTGTAGGTGAAGACGATGCCCTGCTCGATGAACCGGCCGATGGGGGTCTGAAAAAAGATGAGCAGGCAGAGACCGACCACCATGGGCGGCAGCACGATGGGGATGTCGA
>CAZSBO010000238.1:3362-3589 GCA_964605265.1 uncultured Prosthecobacter sp. | reverse complement strand
TCCAGAGGACTGGAGCACTCCAGGACGCTGGCGCGGCGGATCAGGGCTTGTGCGGTGTTTGCAGAGAAAGAGGGGACCACGAATGGCACGAAGCTCACGAAGGGATTCAGCAGGCTTATGCCAGGCTCGGTCGCGCGCAGCGCCCTGGAGTGCGGCGCTTTCGCCCACCCGTGCAGCCACACAGCACGCGGATGATCAACGCTGGCACCCAGCCGCGCGGGTTTGCC
>CAZSBO010000238.1:0-3352 GCA_964605265.1 uncultured Prosthecobacter sp. | reverse complement strand
ACGCTGGCGCGCAGGTCCGAATCCCATTGACAAATAATATACCTAGGCATTTCATGCAATCATGCGCTTGCCGGAGACTCCGATTCCTTGGCCGCATGCGCCGCCACATCGGCTCACGGATCGCGGCACCTATTTTGTGACGGCGGCCACGCTTCACAAGGCACACCATTTCCGCGGCAAGGACCGCCTGGCCGTCCTGCACCGGGGTTTGCTGACGGTCGCCGCTCGATACAGCTGGAATCTGGAAGCTTGGGCGGTTTTCTCCAATCACTATCATTTCGTCGCCCAATCTCCCGGCGAGGCCGCCACCCTTCCAGCCATGTTGGGCGAGTTGCACGCCCGGCTCGCCGGCTGGCTGAACCGCTTGGATCGCTGTCGAGGTCGTCAAGTGTGGCACAACTTTTGGGAAACCCAGCTCACCCATCAGACTTCGTACTTGGCCCGGCTGCAGTACACCCATCAGAATGCCGTCCGCCATGGACTGGTCGCGCAGGCCAGAGACTACCCATGGTGTTCCGCTCGCTGGTTTGAGGAAAACTCGCCAAAGGCCATCGTGAAAACCATCCAGCGCTTTTCCACCGACCGTCTGCATGTCGGCGACGACTACGACGTTTCTCCCGACTGGTGATCCCCCGCGCGCAGCGTCCTGGAGTGCGGCGCTTCTGCGCCGCTTTCGCCCACCCGCTTCGTTTCGCCCCAGTCGGATGCTCAACGCGGGCACCCAGCCGCGCTGGCGGCTGGGTGGGTGGGCCCGGCGTGGAACCGAGGGTTCATGGATGACACCGATGGCAGCCGATGAGGAAGCCCTGGCCGGTGTGTGCAGCTGATGGGTTCGCCCGTTGTGGGTTGGGAAACTTTGTCGGCGGATTATGGCAAAGTCTTTGCCGTGGCGCGCGAGAGTGCGCTTCCGAGGAAGCGTGGGAAGCGATAAAGCGTCAGAGCGTAGTTGACGCCGAAGAGCCATGCCCAGGCTGCCAGCAAAAACGGAAGCGGTGCGCGGGCGACGATGCCAAAGATCAGGCCCACCATGAGACTGACGACCACGAACATCTGAATGAAGGAGATGTGGTAATGAACCACGAGGGATCCTTCAGCGCTTTGGGTGCAGCGAATCGATCCTGAACTGATCGGCGCCAGCTGATTCCAGCTATTCACGAGTCGGAAGATGCCCGAAGAAAACGTGACCGTGTCAGTCGAGGTGTTCATGCTGGAGGGCTTTTCCTCTCGAATCGCTTCCGCAATGGCTGCCACAGCATCCGAAACACTCAGGCCCTCCCTGAGATCTGCCGAAAGGGTTCCTGTGCTCGAAAAGGGGAAGGGCATGGATTGCTCGGGCGATGGGATCTAATGTTTAGGCAACAGCATCATTCGGCCGCCAGGAAGGGCAGACTCGGCCCCACAATCCTGCATGAGGGAAGGGTTTTCCGCGCGGGAAATCCCGTCAAGAAAAAGTGGATGTGCCCGCGCTCCCCTCCAGACCCCAAACCTAGGCTGCACCGCAGAGATCGGCTGGGACGCAGAGAAGGATTCAGGCACCTTTCCGACCTCTGCGGTTCACTCCTCTGCGGTGTTGCCCTCTGGAACTTCCGTGCTTTCCGGGGCTTCCGTAGGCCTCTCTGCCGGCTTGAGGCTCGCGCGCGCCTCAGGCGCTGCGGGTGACGGTGAAGCGTTCGATGCGGTGGCCGACCTGGGCATCCATGGGCACCTTTTCCGGCTCCAGGCCGTGGCGACGGCGGGGGCCGTCGACGCTCCAGCGCACGCGTTTGCCGGCGAGGCCGGGCGACTGCTGGTAGGCGACCGCGGCCAGCAGGTCGAGCAGGTCGTCGGCGGTTTCCAGGGTGAGGGTGTCGGTGCTGGCCTGGTCGCCGGGCGCGGCGGCGAGGCGGGCGACCAAACGCGCGGCGCGCTGCGGGGTCAGGGCGAGGCGCTGGCGTTCCTTCCAGGCGGCGAGCACGTCGTCCTCGCTCTGGCGCTCGGCCTGGCCGGGGGCGAAGGACAGGTCGACCGGCAGCTTGGTGCGGCGCGGTTTGAAGAGCGATTCGAGGCCGTAGAAATAGCGGGTCTCCAGGCAGAGCGGTGCGAAATCGGCCGGCTGACCGGCGAGATCGGCGAAGCGGGTGCCGGCGTGGGCGGCGCTGACCGCCTCGCAGTAGGCCTTGACGCGCTCGGGTTTGCGGCCGCGCAGCTCGGTCTGGTAGCGGTAGCGCTGCTGCGACAGCCGGTTGAAGGCGGCCATGCGCAGGTCGATCGCCTCCGCGCGTCGCTTCAACCCGCCGAGGTCGCGCTCGAGTCGCCCCAGCAGGCGCACGGCGCGGTCGTAGGCCTCGCGGTCCTCGTAGCCGTAGTGCTCGCGCAGGCCGAGGGCGAGTTTTTCGCGCAGCAGCGGTTCCTCGGCGCGTTCGGCGACCCGGGCGCGGGCGGCCTCGATGCGCGAGAGCAGGCCGCCGCGGCGCAGGGCGTCGTAGCAGACCATGTGTTCGCCGCGGCTGAACTCATGGTAGAGCAGGTGCAGGGTGTCGGCCGCCGAATCGCTCTGGCGCTGGCGCTGTTCGAAGCCGGAGACGAGCTTTTCCACCGCGTGCAACTGCTCGATCGCGCGCTCGAGGCGCTGGCCGAGGTCAGTCACCGTTGAGCGCAGCTGATCGGCGTCGTTGAGCACCGGCTCGAGCACGCGGCTTTCCTCCAGCGTCTGGCAGAGGCCGCGCAGGGTGTCGGCAAAGGTTTTCAATTCTGCCACCTCGTCCTCGGCGAGGTCGCGCAGCATGCGCAGCAGCGGTCGCAGGCCGGGGGCGATGACCGCCCAGCGCTCGTGCAGGCCGAGCGTCTGGTCCTCGAGCCAGCCGGCGGCGAGCAGGCGGTTGAAGAACTGGCCGGCGCGCTGGCGGGCGTCGCGCAGGGCGGATCCCTCATCCTCGGCGAGCAGGGAACCGGGATGTGCGGCGAGCACCTCGCGCAGGATCTCGAGGGTTTCCTTGTGGGAGAGGCGACCGGCCTCGCCGGCCTCGTCGATGAGGCGGTCGGCGCAGTCCACGTACACCGGCGCCGAGGGCCGGGTCAGCGGACGGAAGAAGTCCACCGGGACGGCTTGGGCGAGGCGGGCGGAAAGCGGCGTCGGCATGAACACACAAGCTGCGGAGAACCCCGCCGCGATCAAGCGCTCCGTGCCCGGGGTGGATTTCCCGCACTGGCATGGACGATTCTGCCCCCGGGGGTCGCCTGCGCAAGAGTGGCCTTGCCCGGGCCGTTTCCGCGCGTTGGCCCCCAACCGTCCCTTTTGCCATGAAGATGAAATTCAGCGCCCTGATCCTGCTCGCCCTGCCGGCCGTTCCCGCCCTGGCGGCGAAGGAGGAAG
>CAZSBO010000237.1:0-3673 GCA_964605265.1 uncultured Prosthecobacter sp. | reverse complement strand
GTCAGGCATGGTCAGGCCCTGGTTGCAGGCGCCCCAAGGCCTAACCCATCATCCATCGAAAATCACAAATCATCACGCCCAGGCGCGGCGCAGCAGGTCGAGGTAGTTGCCGTGCATGATGCCGGCGATGTCGGCCTGCGAGTAGCCGCGTTTTTCCAGCATGGCCGGGATGCGCGCCAGGTCGGCGATGGTGTCGAGATCTTCCGGCGTCTGCTCGGTGCCGTAGCCGCCGTCGAGGTCGGTGCCGATGCCGGCATGCTTGGCGTTGCCGGCGAGCTGGCAAACGTGGTCGATGTGGTCGCAGATGACCTCCAGCTTGAGACCGGTCTGCTGCGGCGTGGTCTCGCCGCGGATCCAGCCGGGAATCATCATCCAGGCGTCGAGCGCCGCGCCGATCACCGCGCCGCGCTCGATGAGCGCCTTGAGCTGGTCATCGGCAAACTGGCGTGGGTCCGGCACCAGGGCGCGGCAGTTTGAGTGGCTGGCCCAGACCGGGCCCTCGAAGATCTCCAGCGCGTCCCAGAAGCAGCCGTCGGAAAGGTGGGTGACGTCGAGGATCAGGCCAAGGCGATCCATCTCGCGGACCAGATCCTTGCCCTGCGGCGGCAGGCCGCCGACCTGGTCGTGGCCGAGCGCGTAGCGGCAGACGCCGTAGTGCGCCGGGCCGAGGGCGCGCAGGCCCTGCTGCCAGTGCTTTTCCAGGTGACCGACGCTGCGGATGCTGTCGGCCCCCTCCAGGCTGAGGATGTAGCAGATCGGCTTGTCGGTGTCGGGGATCGAGGTGTCCTGCCAGAGCGCCACCGCCGCCTCGAGTTCCTGCAGGTTGGTCACCTGGCGCATCTCGCCGACCTCCTCCATGGCCTTGTACCAGGCGAGCTGGCCCTGGGTTTCGGCGTAGGCCTGCTCGGCCGACATCCAACCGGCGATGGGGGAGGCGCCCGGCATGCAGCCCGCGAGCTGGGTGGCGACGCAGAGACCGACGCGGCCCTGGCGCATCTCGGGAAAGGCGGTCGTGCCGCAGGCCCGGCCCTTGCCGGTCAGGCCCGCCTCGCGGCGGCGGATTTCGTGCACCGGCAGGCGCAGGTCGCGGTTGAATCCGCCGAGGGCGTTGAGGCTGAGATCGAGGTGGGCGTCAAAGGTGAGCATGCAGGAGCAAAGCGCACCGCGCCGGCCGCTCCTTTCACTCCACCACTTCCTCGATGACGCGCAGCAGGCTGGCGGCGGTCGCGAAGGTGTCGACGCTGACCTTGTCGTCCGGCAGCGGCCGGCCGAATTCCACCTCGATGTCCATGAGCAGGTCGATCGACTCCAGCGAGTCCAGCCCGAGCCGGCTCAGATCCTCGTCGAGCGGGATCTCGGCGTCCGGCGCGACCAGGCGCAGCCGGGGGCGCAGGAGCTTGAGCAGGCGCGGAGCGAGGTCGGTGGCGGTGGGCATGGGCGGATTCAGGGCGGGGTACATACCTGCTCATGGCCGCCGCGCCAGCGCCAGACCGACAAAATTTCACCGTCGCGATGGGCGACCTCGAGCGGTGGCGGGTGGCTGAGAAAGCCGACCAGGCTGGCGGTCAGGCCGTAGGCACCGACGTTGGGTACGGCCAGCAGGTCGCCCTCGCGCAGTTCCGGCAGGGCGAGGCCGCGCGCCAGGCTGTCGAGCGGCGTGCACAGCGGGCCGACCACATCGGCCGGGGGCAGGGCAGGGCAGGCGGCGCGCGTTGCGGCATCGTCGGCGAGAAGTTGGAAGTCGATCGGCGCGCGCGGGATGCGGCCGAGGCCGGCCATGCCGCCGAGGTGGTGGATGCCGGTGTCGAGCAGGATGAAGCGGCGGTCGCGCGAGGTTTTCACCGCCTGCACCCGGGTCACCAGCGTGCCGGCAGCGGCGACCAGGTGGCGGCCGGCTTCAAACCAGAGTTCGGCGGTGGCCGACAGCGGGGAGTCGCGCCAGGCGGCCTCCAGGGCCGGGCGCAGGCCGCTGAGGTCGGGTTCCGGGGCCGCGTGCGCGTAGGGCCAGGGGAAGCCGCCGCCGGCGTTGACCACGGCGCAGACGAAACCGAGCGCCGCCTCCAAACGCTCCGCCACGGCCAGGGCGCGGCGGGTGTTTTCGGTCAGGGCGGCGACATCGGCCACCTGGGTGCCGAAATAGACGTGCACGCCGCGCACGCGCAGGCCGGGGTGCTGCAGGCGGGCGCGTGCCTGCGGCGCCAGCAACTCGGCCTCCTCGAACCCGAACTGGCTGGCGACCCCGGTCATGGCCAGGCGCGCGGTCGGCGCCTCAGCCGGGTTGACCCGCAGCAGGATCTGGGCGGCGGTGCCCTCCCCGGCGGCCAGACGGGCGACACGGTCGAGGTCGCTCCAGTTTTCGCAGGAAAACCAGCGCACGCCCGCCGCCAGCGCCGCGCGGATGGCCGCCTCTGTCTTGGCCGGACCGCCGAACAGGGCTTCGCGCAGGTCGAAACCGGCCAGGCGCGCCGCCGCGAGTTCGCCTTCCGAGGTGATTTCCGCGCCGCAGCCGGCGCCGCGGGCCGCTTCAGCCACGGCCGGCAGGGGATTGGCCTTGAAGGAGTAGAGCAGCCGGCCCTGCTCTGGCAGTGCCGCCCGCAGTGCCTGCGTGCGTGCCGTCACTGCCGCCAGGTCGTAGGCATACAGCGGCGTACCGAAACGGTCGGCAAGAGCGGCGGGATCGGTCGGCATCACGGTGGGCAACGGAGGCAGGCTAGGGATTTCACCGGTCAAAAAAAGATGCTTTTTTGCATTGTCACGCCTGAGTGAGGTCGGTTATCGTTCATATTCCCCGAAAAACAACGTTTCCCCAAGTGTTTCGCATGAAATTCCCCCTGTTTGCGGCGCTGGCGGCCGCCTGCCTCTGCCTGACTCCGCGTCTGCCTGCCGCCGTGGGTTTCGGCGATCCCCAGATTCTGGCCAGTCCGGCCCTGCCTGCCACGGACGGAACAACGGTCACGCTCACGGCTCAGGCGCAGCCAGACAGCGGCTTTGCCCTCTACCTCTGGTTCAAGGACGGTGTCAGCCTCAGCAACGGCGGCCGGATTAGCGGTGCCACGACCAACAAACTGGTCCTGAAAGGCATCCAAAAGGCCGACGAAGGTGCATACCGCGTCCAGGTGCGCGAAGTTCTCACCGGGGGCGGCGTTGACGACCCCGTGTTCAGCGACCCGATTGATGTTGCCGTCAATGTGCGCCCCATCATCACCGCCCAGCCGGTCGCCCCGGCAGCGGTCATCCAGCAGGACGGCACCCTCAGCCTGACAGTCGGCATCAGCGCGCAGAGCGAGCAGCCGCTCACCTTCGAGTGGCAGCGCAACAACGTGCCGATCGACAGCATGGCCAACCCGAGCGCCGCCACCAACACCTTCACCATTCTGGCGCGCGATCCGATGAATCCCGTGGCTCAGCCCGGCGTGCAGTGGGCCGATGGCGGCAGCTACCGGGTCCGTGTCACCAACGCCACCGGCATCAACGTCTTCAGCAAGCCGGTCAAAGTCACGGTCGCCTCGGCCGCCGTGCTGCTCTCCGACCCCGCCCTGCCGGCTGAATTTTTCATTGCCACCAAGGCCAAGGGCAAGCTGAGCGTGCTCGCTGGCGGCACCCCCAAGCTGTCCTACCAGTGGTCGATCGATGGCGAAGGCAACGTCCTCAAGGGCGGTACCGCTGCCAGCAT
>CAZSBO010000236.1:0-3708 GCA_964605265.1 uncultured Prosthecobacter sp. | reverse complement strand
TTGAAGCTGCCTCCGAAGATGGCGATGCGCTTGGGCATGGGGATCGGTCCGGGCGGGTGGCGCTCAGGCCGGCGCGCAGGGCGGCCTCACTGACTGCCGCCGCGGCCGGAGGGGTTCGGGTCGATGTCGAGCGGCAGGTTCACCTGCGGGAAGTCCTTGAGGGTGAGCGAGAGCAGCAGGCCGTATTCGTTGAGGCCGCGGCGGTTGTCGCGGACCATGCCGCCGACCGAGACCATCCAGCTCGTCAGGTCGCGCGTGAGGCTGTAGCTCTGGAACTCCATGGTGCCGTCGTCCATTTCGAAGATCTGGTTCATGGCGAAGCCCCAGGTGTCGGTCACCCGGGTGTAGAGACGGGTGAAGATGAGGTTGGAATCGCGGAAGTAGGGGTTCTCGTTGACGTACTGGTGACCGAGCGTGAGCTGCACCGACTTGGTGGGCATGAAGGTGATGCCCTGGTTGAGTTCAGTGAAGCTGCCGGTGTCGCCGAGGATGGGCAGCTGCATGTCCATCCAGAAGTTCACCCAGGGCACCGGCCGGAAGAACAGCTCGTTGTACAGGTTGGAGATGTCGCGGTCGAACTCGGGGTCACGGGCGAAGAAGTCGACGTAGGTGTTGAGTCCGGCCCAGGCGAAGGTCTGGGTCGGCTCGGTGGTGGCCGAGGTGAAGACGCCGCGCGCCTCGTTGGTGTAGTCGCGGCGGGTCTGCAGCAGGTTGCGCATGCCGACGCGGGCGATGTTCCACGAGCGCAGGTCGTCGACCGCGGTGAACATCGGCACGTCGATCGAGCGCGGACGGGTGGTCGGCGACAGGCGGTCGATCGACGGGAAGTTCTTCGGCTGCGAGGAGTCGAGGTAGGAGAGGTTGAGGTAGGGCTGCACGACGTGGCGCATGCCATCGAGACCCCATTCGGGCTTCTGGAAGTCGGGCCAGGATTTGACGAGCTTGAACGAGGCGTCCAAGCCGGCGTGGAAGATCGGGCGGGTGACGTTGTCGAGGTCGCTCGGGCTGCCGTCGATGCCGGCGTAGTGGCTGAAGCCGGCACCGAGGCGCGGCACCAGGTTGAGCCAGCCGAGCAGGGTCTTCGGGTAGAGCAGCTCGTGGTAGGTATGAACGCGGTTGAAGCCGGCGCCGTCGATGCGGGCGCGCAGGAAACGGGTGTCGCCGCCAAGCAACTGCACGCGGCGCAGTTCGTCGCTGAGGAAACGCTCGTCCTCGTCGCCGAGCTCATCCTTGAGGATGCCCGCGCTGAAGGCGCCCTGGTGGTAGAGGCCGGTGTTCCAGAGCGGCCGGCGGATGAAATCGATGGCGAGCTCGGGCAGCTTGGTGCCGACGGTGTAGAAGTCGTTGGCCTGGAACCGCGTCATCAGGGTGGCGACATAGGAGTTGTCGGTGTGCACCAGCGAGACCTGGTTTTCCGGCTCCGGCGTCTGGCGGAAGTCGTTGAAGAAGAAATCCTCGTAGAAGTGGGCGTCGCTCAGCTTGTTGATGTCGAAGTCCAGGTACCAGGTGCTCTTCTGCGGGCCGGGCAGGTAGATGCGGTGCTGGAAGTTGATGCGGTAGCGATCCTCGCTGACCGGGCCGCGCGGCACGCCGGTGCGGTTCTTCTGGGGGTCGGAATCGTTCAGGTAGTAGAGCTTGAGCGTGCCGAAGTTGTCGCTGTTCTCGCGGTGGCGCAGCGACAGGAAATCGGCGCCGACGCCGACGCCGCGGTTGGAGCGCAGGTCGAGGC
This sequence comes from uncultured Prosthecobacter sp., assembly GCA_964605265.1. GTDB lineage: Bacteria > Verrucomicrobiota > Verrucomicrobiia > Verrucomicrobiales > Verrucomicrobiaceae > Prosthecobacter. Next base: position 1,979 of record CAZSBO010000236.1, on the reverse strand, counting down.
GGTACTTGGCGAGGGTGTGGTCGCCATGCAGCATGCCGTACTGATTGAGCAGGAAGGCGCCCCAGCGGCTCTGGTAACCGGGGGTGACGCGGTAACCGACCTCCTCGGTGAGGGGCTGCGACAGGTAGGGCAGGTAGAAAATCGGGGTGTCGCCGGCGAGCACGGTGACGCCGCGCATGACGATGCGGTCTTCCGGATAGATCGTCAGGCTGCGTGCGCGCAGGCGGTAATTCGGGTTGGCCAGGTCGTGGGTGGTGAAGGTGGTTTCACCGCCCTCGATGCGCTCGATGAACTTGGTGGCGGTCTCGAACTTCTCGGTCTGGTAGAAGAAAGTGCCGGTCTCGGTTGGCATCGAGCTGCGCACGGCGTCGCCGGTGAGTTCGCCGGAGTTGACGTTGTACAGGATGTTCTCGCCGCGGTAGATGACGCCGTCCTTCCAGATCACCACGCCGTCGCGGGCGACGACTTCGCCGGTGCTGGCGTTGTAGCTGGCGCTGCCGCTGCGGATTTCCACCCCCTCGTAGCTGACCACGACCTCGCCCTTGGCGGTGGCGAGACCGGTCTCCGGATCGTAGGTGGTTTCCAGGCCCTCAATGTTGAGGTTGCTCGTCAGCGAGTCGAAAAAGGACTGGCCGTGCGCGTGCGCCGCCAGGAAACAGGCGGCCAGCGCCAGCGCGACGCGGAGTCGTGGGAAAGTCATGATGCCGGGAGAGAGATGGGTTGCGACGGCCGGGCGACGGGCGTCCGGGGCGCCTCAAAACAGCTCATCCAATAGGCCAAGCGCCCGCGGGTGACAAGAAAAAGCAGGGGAAAATCCGCCCCGGCCGGAGGCGGCTGTGCGGGGTCACTCCTCGTCGCTCTGGCCGCCCCGCCAGGGGCAGATGCCGCGGCGGCTGGGGGTCTCGACGAACTCCAGCAGGCGCAGGGCGGGGCCGGACCATTCGCCGGCGCGGGCGGCGGCCACCGCCTGAGCGAGGTTTTTGCCCGAGCAAAACAGCAGGCGGAACATCTGCTTGATGGCGGCGCGCTCGGCGCTGTTGAAGCCCTGGCGACGCAGGCCGATGACGTTCAGGCCGGTGATGCGGTTGGTGCGCATGGCGGCGCAGAAGTGCGGGATGTCCTTGCCAAAGCTGCCGTTGCCCTGGATGACGCAGGAATCGCCGATGCGCAGGAACTGGTGAAACACGGCGCCACCGCCGATGAAGCTGCGGTTGCCGACCTGCACATGCCCGGCCAGCAGGCAGGCGTTGGCGAGGATGTTGGCATCGCCGAGCACGACGTCGTGGGCCAGGTGCGCGCCGACCATGAGGAAATTGCCGTCGCCCAGCCGGGTGGCCGAGCCGGGTTTGCTGCCGCGGTGGATGGTGACGTGCTCACGCAGCACGTTGCGGTCGCCGAGCCAGACCGAGCTGTCGATGGCCGGGTCGAAACCGAGATCCTGGGGGGGCGTGCCGAGGATGGCGCCGCGGCCGACCTGGCAGCCGGCACCGAGCCGGACCCGGCCGACGAGCTGGGCATGCGCCTCAATCCGGCAGCCGTCGCCGATCTCCGCCGGGCCGTCGATGATCGCGTAGGGGCCGACCTCGACGTCGCTGCCGAGCTGCGCGGAGGGGTGGATCAGGGCCGTGGGATGGATCATCGGGGCGTCATCCTCGGCAGAAACGCGCCGGGTTCAAGATGGAACGGCGGCGGCCGCGCTGCGGAAAAATCTTGGCAGCGCCTTGCCATTCCTGTTTCATGTGCCAAATCCAGATTCCGATGTTCGAATCCTCAGGCACCCGCAAATTTCGTCGCGTTCTCCTCAAGCTCAGTGGCGAGGCCCTGCGGGAGCCCGGCAGCACCGACAACATTTCGCCGCCCATCGTCGAGGACATCGCCGCTCAGATCAAGGCGGCCCACCAGACCGGGCTGGAGATCGCCCTGGTCGTCGGTGGCGGCAATTTCTGGCGCGGTGTCAGCGCCAGCAACAAGGGCATGGA
>CAZSBO010000235.1:0-3712 GCA_964605265.1 uncultured Prosthecobacter sp. | reverse complement strand
TGGTGGTCTCCGAAGCCGCAGATTCAGGTTCGATTCCTGACGAGCGCACCACGGGCGGCTCGTGACTCGGATGAGTCACCGACGGGACGATCCCGGAGGCACCGGGGTTCCAAGCTGAAGGCGCAGGACGGGCCTTCCTGCCGGAATGGCGTTGCAAAAGCGCCAAAATGCGGTTCCTGAGTGCGGCTTTCCGCCGTAAACACCCATCTCTCATGGACAGCAACCCCACCCCCCTCAGCGTCGGCGCCCAGGTGCCCGACTTCGACATGGAAACCTACGAGCCTTCGCACGGCGACTTCGGCAAGTTCGCGCTCGCCGATGCCAAGCGCGACGGCAAATGGACCGTGCTGGTTTTCTACCCGGCAGACTTCACCTTCGTCTGCCCGACCGAACTCGCCGACCTCGCCGCCGAGCAGGACCGCCTTGCCGCCCTTGGCGCGAAGGTCGTCGCCGTCTCGACCGACACCAAGTTCGCCCACATGGTCTGGCGCAACAGCGAGGGCCTGCTCAAGAACGTGCACTACACCCTCGCTGCCGACCCGACCGGCGCGGTCAGCCGCCTCTTCGGTGTCTATGATCCGGCCACCGGTCTCGCCCTGCGCGGCACCTTCATCATCAACCCCGAGGGCCGCCTGGTTTCCTCGGAGGTGAACCTCTACAACGTCGGCCGCAACGCCGGCGAGCTGGTGCGCAAGATGGAAGCCAACGTCCATCTCATGGCCAACCCGAGCGAGGCCTGCCCGGCCAAGTGGACCCCCGGCGCCAAGACCCTGCGCCCCGGCAAGGACCTCGTCGGCAACGTCGCCGCCGCCATGGCCAACTGATCCGGCCTTCCAAAGCCTCACCCGACAGCCATGCGGACTCGCGCCGCATGGCTGTTTTTTGTGCAAGCCTCAGGCGACGTGGCCGGCAGAAGACGACGCCGCGCTTCGTTTTGTGAGGCATGAAAAGCGTCGCCGCCTTTGTCGCCCTTGCCCTGTCTGCCGTTGTCGTCCACGCGGACATCATTCAGGGCACCTTCGATCTGGCGTCGATCCGCGACACCTCGACGCTGGAAACCCAGGTCATTCTGGACTGGCATCCGAATCCGAAGGATGCGGCGATCCGCCAAAAACTGGTCGTGATCACCGTCTGCGAATGGTGGCCCGGGATGAAGGTGCGCCTGCCGGTGACGATGCTGGCGCCGGCGACCGGCGTTTGCACGAATGTGGTCGTCGAAAATACCGGCCTGCAGCTCAAGCCCGCCGTCGCCAATGGCGCGAAGCTGCGCCTGCTCAAGGAGCATGGCGTCGGCCTCGTCTTCATTGGCATGGTGCCGATCGACGCGATGGAGCCGGTTGGGCAACTTCATCTCCTCATGCAGGAGCAGTTCCTCCGGACCAAGAACACGCGCTACACGCCTGCCTGGATCTGGAGCATGAGCGACATGCGTGCGCTGACCACCGCCGCGGCCGAATCGGAGGTGTTTCAACCCAAGAAGGTGCTGGCCACCGGAGGCTCGAAGCGCGGCGTCGCCACCGCGGGTGCGGGCATTGCGGATGATCGTTTCACGGCCATCATGCCCGTCGTTGCCCCGGTGATCGAAAGCCCCGGCGGTCCCTATGTCGAGGGCCTGATGCCGCCGGAGATTACCCGGATGAACGAGGCCTTCATCGCCGCGATGACCGATCCGGTCGGCCGCGAGCGGCTGCTCGTCCGCCAGAGGGCACGCTCGAGCGAGCGCATCACCCTGAAGATGGCCCGCGAGGCCGGCTGGAGTGAGGCGGAGATCCAGACCGCCTGCAATGCCGCCTGGGAGGCCTGCCGGACGACGAATTACCTTGAGGTGCTCCAGAAGCGCGGCACCGAGATTTTCTACAATCAGGGCTCGAACGACACCGTCAGCCCCGGGCTCGTCGAGTTGGGCCGCCGCTTCCCCCAACTGCCCGTCTACATCGTGCCCGGTGGGCAGCACGGTGGCGCGAAGGAGGCCGGGTTTGTCAAAGCCGTCAACGGGCTGCCCGAAGTGGACGAGAATCTCTACGCGTTTGCCACCCATCACTTCTTTGGCACACGCCGCATGGTGGCTCCCCCAAAGGTGAAGGCCGTCTGGAGCAGGCAAAAACGGCGCCTGACCGTGACGGCCACCTTTCCCGACGGCAGTGAGCCGCAGGAGAACACGCTCTGGTGGTCCGTGAACCGTCACCCCGACTACACCATCCAGATGGAGTTCGATGCGTGGTCGTCGACGCCGATGCAAAAGACTGGCAGCGCCACCTACAGCGGCGAAACCACGGTCGAGGGCGAGGTGAGGACGCTCAACCTTCTCACCGTGCATGCGCAGGCCGAAAACGGTTCCACGCTGACGGTATCGAGTCCGGAAATTCGCCTGCCATGACACCCGCACGCGTCCGGCTTTGCCGAATCCGACAAAGATTCTGCCGGTGAAAACGTCTGGTTCGGCCGTTTGCTGGGGGTAGACACCGATGCACTCCGTCCGACCCGCCCTCCTGCTGGCCCTCGCCCTGGCCGGCCCGGCCCTTGCCGCCGAACGGCTGCAGTTCAACCGCGACATCCGTCCCATCCTCACGGAGAACTGCTACTACTGCCACGGCCCCGACGCCAGCCACCGCGAGGCCGGGCTGCGGCTCGACGTGCGCGAGGAGGCGCTGGAAGCCCTGGCGCCCGGCCAGCCGGACCGCAGCGAGGTGATGGCGCGCATCCTCACCGACGACGCCGACGACCTGATGCCGCCGCCGGATTCGCACAAGAAGCTGACCCCGGCCGAGAAGGAGATCCTGCGTCGCTGGGTCGCCGAGGGCGCGGAATACCAGGGCCACTGGGCCTTCACCGCGCCGGTCCGTCCGGCCGTGCCCGCGACTCCGCCGGGTGCGCGCAACGCCATCGATGCCTTCCTGCTCACCCGGCTGCAGGCGGAAAAGCTGGCGTTCGCTCCCCAGGCCGACCCGCGCACGCTGGCGCGTCGCCTGGCCCTTGATCTCACCGGCCTGCCGCCGGCACCGGCCCTCGTCGAAACCTTTGCCGCTGACCCCTCCGACCGCGCCTACGAGGCCTTGGTCGAGCAACTGATGCAGTCGCCGGCCTACGGCGAGCACATGGCGGCGCAGTGGCTCGATTTCGCCCGCTACGCCGACAGCCACGGTTTCCAGACCGATTCCTCGCGCAGCATGTGGCCATGGCGCGACTGGGTGATTCGCGCCTTCAACGACAACCTGCCCTTTGACCGTTTCACCGTCGAGCAGCTCGCAGGCGACCTGCTGCCGTCGCCCAAGCTGGAGCAGGTGGTTGCCACCGGCTTCCATCGCAACCACCGCATCAACGGCGAGGGCGGCATCATCGACGAGGAATGGCGCCTCGAAAACATCATCGACCGGGTCGACACCACCGGCGCCACCTGGATGGGACTGACGCTCGGCTGCGCGCGCTGCCACGACCACAAGTACGATCCGATCAGCCAGCGCGAGTTCTACCAGCTGTTCGCCTTCTTCAACAACATCGACGAGACCGGCGTCATCCGCGGCGCCTCGAACCGCACGGGTGGCAATCCGGATCCGTCGATCAAGGTGCCGGACGCCGCCCAGCAGCAGCAGCTTGCCGCCTTGCAGGAGGCCGTGAAAACCGCCGAGGCGGCGGTGCGCGACGCCGAAGCGCAGTTGCCGACCCTGCTGACCGCCTGGGAGCCGGGCTTCCGCGAAACCCTGGCGCAGAGCCG
>CAZSBO010000234.1:0-3758 GCA_964605265.1 uncultured Prosthecobacter sp. | reverse complement strand
CGGGCGATGGAAGCGCCCCCATGCTTTCCGCCAACGAACTCACCCTCGGCTACGGCAACCAGCGCCTGCTGGAAGGGGTCACGCTGGCCGTGCATGACGGCGAAAAGGTCGGTCTGGTCGGCCGCAACGGCTGCGGCAAGACAAGCTTACTCAAAATCCTCGCCGGGCGCGAGCGCCCCGACTCCGGGGAGCTGTCGATCCGCCGCGGCTTGCGGGTGGGTCACCTGCCGCAGGAGTTCGAGCTCGACGACCAGGCGACGGTCCTGCAGAACATCCAGGCCGGGGCCGCCGACCTGATGGCCTGGCGCACGCGCTACGAGGCCGGCGACGGCGGTGAGGCCGAGCTGGCCGACCTGCTGCACCGCATCGAGGCCGCCGACGGCTGGAATCTCGAAACCCGCATTCGCGCGGTCGCCAGCGCCCTCGGTGCGCCGCCGCTCGACGCCCCGGTGGCGCCGCTCTCGGGCGGCGAAAAACGCCGTGTCGCGCTCTGCCGCGCCCTGGTCGGCCAGCCCGACCTGCTGCTGCTCGACGAGCCGACCAACCATCTCGATGCCGAATCGATCCGCTGGCTGGAGGAGTTCCTGCGCGGTTTCCCCGGCGCGGTCATCTTCGTCACCCACGACCGCTACTTCCTCGATGTCATCGCCACGCGCATCCTCGAGATCGCCGACGGCCGCTGCTTCGCCCACGAGGGCAACTACACCGCCTACCTCGAGAGCAAGGCCGCGCGCCGGCAGATCGCCGAGCAGACCGAGCGCCGCCGCCAACGCTTCCTGCGCACCGAACTCGAATGGGTGCGCGCCGGCGTCAAGGCGCGCACGACGAAGTCGCGCCACCGCCTCGACATGTTTTACCAGATCGAGGGCATGGAGGCGCCGCCCGAGGAGCGGGAAATGGACCTGCTGCTGCCGCCGGCGCCGCCGCTGGGCGACGTCGCCGTCAACCTCGACGGCGTCGGTGCCTGCGTGACCGATGAGCAGGGCCAGGAACGCTGGCTGTTCCGCCAGCTCGACGTGCAGCTGCGGCCCGGCCAGTGCACCGGCATTGTCGGTCGCAACGGCGCCGGCAAGACCACCCTGCTGCGCCTCTGCCTCGGCGAACGCGAACCCGAGGAGGGCAAGGTCGCCATCGGCAAGCGTGCCGTCTTCAACTTCATCGACCAGGCGCGCCTGCAGCTCGATGGCACCGGCAGCGTCATCGCCGAGGTGGCCGACCAAGATGAGACCGTGTTCTTTGGCGATCAAAAGCTGAGCGCGCGCGCCTACCTGCGCCGCTTCCTGTTCAACGACGACCGCATCAACGAGCGGGTCGACCGCCTGTCGGGCGGCGAACGCGCCCGCCTGCTGCTCGCCAAGGTGCTCAAGCGCGGCGGCAACATCCTCGTGCTCGACGAGCCGACCAACGACCTCGACCTGCAGAGCCTGCGCATTCTGGAGGAGGCGATCAGCAACTTCGACGGCACGGTGCTGGTGGTCAGCCACGACCGCTACTTCCTCGACCGCGTCTGCGACCAAATCCTCGCCTTTGAAGAGGGCGGCGTGCACGTGCAGGCCGGCAACTACAGCTACTACCTCGAAAAACGCCGCGAGCGCGAGCTGCGCGAACGCGCCTGGACCGAGCCGGTCAAAACCGTGAAAGCGGTCGCCAGGGCGAAACCGCGCAAGCTCAGCTACAAGGAGACGCGCGAACTGGAGACGATCGAGGCCGACATCCTCGCCGCCGAGGAGAAGGTGCAGTCGCTCGACACCACCCTCAACGATCCGTCGTTCTACATTGAGCGCTCGCACGAGGCGCCCGCCCTGGCCGCGGAACTCGAGACCGCCAAGGCCGAGGTGACCCGACTCTATGCCCGTTGGGAGGATTTGGAAGCGATCCGCGCGGAGAGTGAAGCGGCCGGCTGAGGGTCGCGTTCAGCCGCCCGGCGCTGGCGAAGGCCGGCAGCGGCGCCAGAACAGCAGCCCCAGAAATCCCAGCACGGCGAGACCACTTGAGAGCCGGGCGGCCAGACGCGCGCCATCACGGAAATCCTGCCCTTCAAACAGCGAGGTCACGCTCGGATCGGCCTTGGCATAGAGGATCTCGTAGTGCTCGCCCTCCTGCATGGCGTCCCAGACCTCTTTCCCGACGCTGGAATGCCCCTGGTGCGTCTCTCCGGTCTCGGGATGACTGAACTCGTAATGCAGGCTGTAGCGGGTCGGTCCCTTTTCGATGAACTGTCCGTCCCGGACCCCGCTGGACGTGAAGGTTCGCTTTTCCGCCAACCGCGCCACTGCCCGTCCCGAGGCTTGATCCAAAGCCTGCGCGTGCTGGCTCTGCTGCCAGGCGATCCAGCCAAACCACCCCGCCAACGCCAGGCTGATCAGGGCCAGCGGCCGCAGGACTTCATAGGCCAGAGATTTCATGAGGGGCGCGGGCAGTGAGCACAGCAGCCTACGCGCCAGCGCCAGACTTGACAAGCCGCAGGCGCACGCGCCGTGTCGGACTTGTCGGACTTCAGGCCTCGATCTCGCGGCTGCCTCGGCAGTTAGGGAAGCCGGTGCAGCCCCAGAATTCCCGCGCGGTCTTGCCGGCACTGCGCCGGCGCATGGGTTTGTCACAGACGGGACAGCGTGGCACGCCCGCTTTCTCAGCGCGGGCTTGCATCCGAATGCCGTGCAGACGCTCGGTGAAGCCGCCTCGTGCCTGGAACTCACGGCCGAGGCGGTCGACCTGACGCCGGAGCAGGTACGAGGCCTGATGCACGGCGCAGAGCATGGCATTGCCGGCCAGTTCGGGATCCGCCCTGGCGACAAAATCCGCGAGCCCGGCCAAGCCGGTGAGCACGACCTTGCCGTGGGGCGCGGGCGGAAGTTCGGGACAGAGATCGTGCTTGAGCCGTTCCCGCATCGCGAGACAGGGCTTGGAATTTTTTGGCCAGACGCGCAGGCCGCGCTGCAGGAGGAAACTCTGGTAATCCCGCGCCAGCTCGTCGTTCAGGCTGCTGCGCGCCACGTTTGTCAGCTTCATCTCCATCTTCTTGGAGGTGGCCGCGGCCCCGCTGCCTTCGGAGATGTTGCGCACGCCGCTGCGGGTGGCCTGCACCAGCTGGTCGTGGGTGCGGCCTTCTTGTGGATGAACCAGTCAGAAAAGACCGAGGCGGCATTCCAGACCGCCTCCGCGACCCTGTAGCTGCGGAGGCGGGAGCGCCGGACGACCGCTATTTTTTCTCGGCATCGACACGCGCCTTGGCGGCGACCGCCTCGGCTTCGACTCGCGCTTTCTCCGCATCGAGCCTTGCTTGGTCCGTGACCTTGCCGGCCTCGATGCTGGCCTTGTCGATGGCGGCGTTGGCGGTGGTCTGCTTCAAGGCCTCTTTGGCGGCCAGATCGACGGCTTCCTTTTCACGATCGATCGCGTTCTGCGAGGCGTCGCTGCGGGCGTCGATGGCGGCTTTCTGTTTGTTGCAACTGCTGACGCTGAGCGTGGCGAAGACGAGGAGTCCGAGGACGGTGAGTTTCATGGCGGTGGGATGGGTTGGTGCCGCTGGCCGCTGGGCGAGCGAGCATGGCCAGAGACTGCACCACGCCTGCTGCTGCTGCCATGGGGTGAACACCCACCCTCACACTCCGCCGGTGTTCTGTGAACGGCGGTCTGGATTCCAGCGTCTGACGGGTCGGCGCTGTCCGACCCGTCAGACCTTGGCGAATCTCCTCACTGGCAGGCCTCGCACTCGCCGCCGTTGCGCATGGCTTCGATCGAGCAGGCCAGCTTTTCCT
>CAZSBO010000233.1:0-3855 GCA_964605265.1 uncultured Prosthecobacter sp. | reverse complement strand
GGCAACCGCTGGCTGCGCCAGGGCGTGCGCGCCAAGGGCTGGGTGCTGCTCCAGCAGGTGCCGCTGTGGAAGGAAATCTGGCGCCAGCTGAACGGCTTCCCGCCGGTGGTGGCCGACGCCGAACCCAAGGACTCGAAGGCCTGACATGCGCGCTGTTTTCCTGCTCCTGCTCCTGCTGGTGCGCCTGCCGGCGGCCGACAAGCCGCTGACGCTCGATGAGGTGCTCGATTCCGTGCGCGGTTCCTACCCGCCCTACCTCGCCGCACTCATCGAGATGGACATCGCCAACGGCCGTGTCCGCCAGGCCTCCGGCGCCTTCGATCTCACCTTCGGCGCCAGTGTCGGCGGCGTGCCCTCCGGCTACTACGACGGTCGCACCGGCGATGCCGTGCTCGAGCAGGCCCTGCCGTTCTGGGGAGGCAGCGTCTTCGGCGGCTACCGCCTGAGCAGCGGCTTCCTGCCCAACTACAACAAGGACCGCACCCAGCGCGATGGCGAGGCCATCCTCGGCTTCAAACTCAACCTACTGCGCGACGGCACGATCGACCGCCGCCGCGCCCAGCTCTACCAGGCCCGCGTCGATCAGGAACTCGCCGACCCGATCATCCTGCGCCAGTACCTCGATTTCCTGCGCGCCGCCTCGATCTCCTACTGGAACTGGCTCGCCGCCGGCCACCGCTGGCGCCTCGCCGAGGAACTGCTGCGGGTCGCCAAGGATCGCGATGTCGCCATCGCCGAGCAGGCGGAGCGCGGTGCCGTGGCACCGATCGTGCGCCTCGACAACGAGCGCCTCGTCGTCAGCCGCGAGATCGGCGTCGTCCAGGCCCAGCGCCGCTTCGAGGCCGCCGCCATCGAGCTCTCGCTCTTCCATCGCAACGCCGACGACGAGCCGATTCTCAACGGTCGCCAGCGCCTGCCCGCCGTCTTCCCGGAACCCGCCGCGCCCTCCAGCGAACGCCTCGAGGCCGATGTCGCCAAGGCCCTGATCTTTCGTCCGGAGATCCGCCGCATCGATCTCAACCTGCAGAAGGCCGACATCGACCGCCGGCTCGCCAAGAACAACCTGCTGCCCAATCTCGATGTCACCCTGCAGGCCAACCAGGCGGCCGGTCCGCGCACCCAGAAGGACATGGAGCGACTCGAGATGGAGGCGAAGTTGCAGTTCAGCGTGCCGCTGCAGCGCAATGAGGCCAAGGGCCGACTGGAGACGATCGAGGCGATGATGAGCCGGCTGCAGACCGAGCGCGGCTTCGCCCGTGACCGCATCCGCGCCGATGTGCGCGACGCCCTGTCCGCCGTCGAGGCCGCGCACCGGCAGATCGGTCGCGCCCAGCGCAACGTCGAGCTCGCCGTCCAGCTTGAGCAGGCCGAGGCGGTCAAGTTCGAGCAGGGCGCTGCTGATCTCTTCGCCCTGCAGATCCGCGAGCAGGCGACCTTTGACGCCCGCCAGCTCGAGGTCGAGGCGCACGCGGAATTCCTGCGCGCGCTCGCCAACCATCGCGCCGCCGTCGCCGCCGATGCGCCGGCCTCGCTCGCGCGATGAGCTTACTTGCGACCGACGTACACGAAGGCCGGCGGCAGGTTGCCCCAGACGACGCGACTGGTTTCGACCCCCGGCAGGAGGTCGTGCAGCAGCGCACGGAAGCGACGACCGCCGGACATCAGGTGGAAGCCGTAGTAGGCGAAGGTGGCGAAACGGCCGCCGGGCTTGAGGTGCGGCAGGACGTTGCCGAGGATCGCCTGCTGCAGGCCCGGCGGGAAGGCCGTCCAGGGCAGGCCGCTGACAATGACGTCGAAGGGCTCGCGCTCCGCCAGGTAGGCGCTGAAATCGAACTCCTGGGCGCCGCCGGCCTCGAAGCGCAGGCCGGGGAAGCGGCCGCGCAGCGAGTCGACAAAGGCGCCGTTCAATTCGATGCCCAGGTACTCGCAGCCGTGCGGCATGGTGTCGAGGATGGCGCCCGTGAAGGCCCCTGTGCCGGGCCCGAGCTCGAGCACGTGGGCGGCACGACCCACCTGGGCGCTCTCCATCATGCGCCGCGCCAGGGCCGGGCTCGACGGCGCCACCGCGCCCACCGTCTTCCAGTTGCGGAAAACTTCTTGAAAAAAGGTGTCGGCGGGCATGAAAGCAAAAGCTACGCGAGTTGCCGCCGCGCGCGAACGTTTTTCCTCTGCCACCGTCCAAGTTCCCATGCCCCCACCCCGTCGTTTGGTCCTCCTGCTGCCCCTGCTGCTGCTCGCCGCCTGCCAGGCGCCCTCGACCTACAAGATCACCCTCAAGGACGGCCGTGAATACCTCTGCCTCGGCGCGCCGAGCTACCAGAAAAAGACCGGCTACTACCGCTACCGCACCCTCAAGGATCGCGACGCCATGCTGCGCGCCGATGAAGTGCTCGCCATCCAGGAGCAGGGTTCATGAAGCGGCCGCTCGTTCTCGCCTCCGCCTCCCCCCGCCGCGTCCAGCTGCTGCGCGAGGCCGGCCACGCTTTCGAAGTGCTCGCCCCGCACGGGGTCGAGGAAGCCCATGATCCCGACCTGACCCCGGAGGCGCTCACCGTCGAAAACGCCCGCCGCAAGGCGGTCGCCATCGCCGTCCAACGGCCTGACGCCCTGGTGCTCGGCGCCGACACCCTCGTCTATGTCGATGGCCTGCCGCTCGGCAAGCCCGCCGACCTCGAGGAGGCCGCCGCCATGCTGCGCCGGTTGTCGGGTCGCGCCCACGAGGTCTGCACCGGCGTCTTCCTCGCCTGGGACGCCGGCCGCGCCGGCTGCGGCTTCCATGTCGTCACCGAGGTGATCTTCAAGACCCTCAGCGACGCCGACATCGCCGCCTACCACGCCCGCGTCGATCCGCTCGACAAGGCCGGCGCCTACGGCATCCAGGAACACGGCGACCGCATCATCGCCGGCCACGAAGGCTCCTGGACGAACGTCATGGGCCTGCCCATGGAGAGGCTCGCGGAGGAGCTGGCGGCGCAGCTGCGCCGCGGAAGATCGGAGATGGAAGATGGAAGACGGGTGCTCGACCGCTCCGAATGATGCGTGCCATCCATTTATTCCCTGTGTTATCCCAGGCGGTCTTGGACTTCCGGGCTGAGCATGATCCGCTTGGTGACAAGATTCCGCCGCACATCACCCTCGTTTTTCCCTTCGAGGACGAGCTGTCGGACGCGGACTTGCGCGAGCACGTGGCAAAACAGGTGGGTTCAAGGGGCCGAATCGCCTTTGCGTTGGGCTCGCCCGAGATTGGACAGGGTGGCTATGTCTGGCTGCCAGTGACCCAGGGGAGGAGCGAGATCAGCGACCTTCACGATGCCCTGCATACCGGTCCGCTTCTTCGGCACCTCAGTTCGGCCGAGGCATACGTCCCGCACGTCACGATCGCACGAACCATGCCCACCCAAGTGAACCGCCTCCATGAACTCGCCTGCACACTGCCAGGGAAGATGAACGGTGTTTTGGACGCCGTGATTGGGGAACGCATTTTACCGGACGGACGCTCCGAGGTTCTTTGGAGGATTGCACTGAACGAAGCTCTCCAAAGAGGCGACCCCACAAGCCTTCCCGCCACAGCAGGTGGATGAAGTCACGGCAAGTGTGAGCTTGCCAGGCATGGCATTTCTACCGGCGCTCTCCCGGCTCGACCCGCCAAGGGTGGGAACCGCTGATTAGACGCTGATGGGAAGCATGAGCGGCTACCTCAATCCATGGCTCGCACGGAGAACGCAGAGGCCATGGAGTCCCGAGCTTCCGTTCGTTCCTGCTGCTCCGTGTCCTCCGTGCGAAACCTCTGTGGGCTCCGCACAGGTCACAGACGCAGAGGGAACCACGAAGGGCACGAAGATCACGAAGGGATCC
>CAZSBO010000232.1:0-3870 GCA_964605265.1 uncultured Prosthecobacter sp. | reverse complement strand
TGTCCCTGCTGTCCCTGTCGGCGGTCGCCGCCGAGCGTCCCAGTGTGGTTTTCATCTATGCTGATGATCTGGGGTTTGGCGACCTCGCCTGCCACGGTCATCCGCGCATTCAGACGCCACACCTCGACCGCCTCGCCCGCGAGGGCACCGACTTCCAGAGTTTCACCGTCGTCAATCCGGTCTGCTCGCCCAGCCGCACGGGCATCGTCACCGGCCAGTTTCCCTCGCGCTGGGGCGTGCACCAGCACTTCGCCGGACATGCGGAAAACGTCGCCCGCCAGATGCCCGACTGGCTCGATCCGCGCGCGCCGCTGCTGCCGCGCGTCCTGCAGCAGGCGGGCTATCGCACCGCCCACTTTGGCAAGTGGCACCTCTCCGGCGGCGGCATGACCGATGCGCCGCTGCCGGCCGCCTACGGCTACGGCTACGGCTACGGCTACGACGAGGCCGCGGTTTGGACCGGGCCGGGGCGCCATGTCTTCGACGGTCTCGACTACGCCTTCGCCAACGGCGAGGCATCAGCCCACGATGTTCACGCAGCCTCCTGGATCAGCGTAGCCGCCACCGATCACGCCCTGCGTTTCATTCGCGCCTCGGGGGATCGCCCTTTCTACCTCAACCTCTGGCTGCATGAGACGCATCATCTGGTGTCGGCGACCGACGAGGACAAAAAGCCCTACCCCGACGTTCCGGAGCCGCAGCGCACCTACTACGCTGCAGTCAGTCGCGCCGACCGACAAGTGGGCCGCGTGCTCGACCTGCTCGACGAGCTGGGTTTGGCCAAGAAAACCTTGGTGATGTTCTCCAGCGACAACGGTCCCGAGAACAGTCATGCGCAGCCTGGTCAAAAGTTCTATTACAGCCAGGGCAGCACTGGCGGCTTGCGCGGCCGCAAGCGCAGTCTGCTGCTCGGTGGCATCAACGTGCCCTTCCTGGTGCGCTGGCCGGGCTTGGTGCCGGCGGGCCGTGTCGACACGCAGACGGCGCTGGCTGGCGTCGATGTTTTTCCCACCGTGCTCGCCGCGACCGGGGTGCCGGCACCCGAAGGGTACGTGTCGGATGGCGAAAACGTCCTGCCCGCCTTCCGCGGCGAAGCGCAGGAGCGCGGCAAGCCGGTGTTCTGGTGGTGGCAAGGGCGGCACGAGGGCGATGACTGGCCGGCCTTCGCCATGCGTGAGGGGCGCTGGCTGCTCGTCCACGATGAAGGCGGCGAGCGCGTGGAACTGCATGACGTCGTTGCCGACCGAGCCCAGGCGGAAAATCTGGCCGCACGCGAGCCGGAACGCGTGGCGCGCATGAAGACAGCGATCGCCACCTGGTTTGCCACCCTGCCGAAAACGATTGACCCCGAACTGCAGAGTCGCGTGGCCGGCAAGCCAACTCGTCCGGCGGTTGCCAAGGCCGCCAGCAAGGCCCCCGACCGCGCCGTCGCGTTCACGCGTTGGGACAAGAACCGGGACGGTGTTTTGACTCTGGAAGAGTACCGTAACGGCCTCACTCAGAAGGCCAATGCCGAGGCGCGCTTCAAGAATTTTGATCGCGATGGCGATGGTCGCCTGACGCGCTTGGAATTTGTCGGTGCCGACGCCAAGTAGGCCGGCTCACTTGTCGTCGAGTGCGCGGCGGATGCGGTAGCGGACGGCGAGTTGATGGGCCGGTGTGCCGGCAAATTCGAGGCCGCGGATGCGCTCGATCTGCAGCAGCGCGCTGCTCTGCGTGGCAGGGTAGTGGGCGCTGCTGTGGGCGAGATTGAGCAGGCGTGCCAGGTACTCGAGCTGCAGGTTCTGGCGCATCGTGCTCATCGGCCTGGCCGGATCGTCGCCGGTGAAGATGGCGGTGGTCAGGCGATCGAGCACCTCGTCGAGACCCACCGTGTTGCCATACAGACCGCTGTCCTGAATGCGCTGCAGGGTTTGCGGGTGCAGCAGGTGGTTGAGCAGGCCGGTCTGGGTGCGAAAGACCAGTTCGTGCAGCTTCGGATCCTCGGTGCCCTCGCCGTGATCGAAGCCGCGCCGCTGCTGCTGCAGGTGCGCGTAGAGTTCCGCCGGCGCGGCGAAGGCGTCGGGGGCGAAGGCATGGCGGGCGAGGGCATCGAGCGCCCGGCGCTGTTCTTCGGCGGCCACGGGCTGGAAGGGGCGCACACCCGGGGCCTGCCCCTGCAGGACGCGCTCGACCTGAACGCCGCCAACGTAGCGGGCGATGGCGTTGAGAGCGTTGGAGGTTTCGCGCTGCAGGGTCAGGTAGGCCAGACCGACCTCCTGCCAGCTGCGACCCGGTTCGGCGGTGTCTTCGAGCACGCGCTGGACTTCCTCGCGCACAAGCTCGCAGCGCTGCACACCGTAGGTGATCGGGTCGCTGCTCAGGTCGAAAAGCATGGCGCGCGGATCGATCGCCTTGCCGGGGTCGCGCATGTCGTCGCCGTCATTGGCAAAGGCCAGCTCGGGGCGGTGTGACTGGCCGGCGAGGGCTTCGAGACGCTTCGCCTCCGCAACCGGATCCTCGAGCGCCTCGCTGTAGCCAAACTGGATCGCCCAGGTGTCGTAGGGGCCGGGCCGGGTCGTGTAATACTGGCCCTGCTGGACGCCGTGTGGAGCGACGTTGATCGTCGGGTAATCCATGACCGAGCCGGTGAGTCCGGTTTTTTCGGTGAGATCGGCGCGGTGGATGTCGACCGGATTGTGCAGGTGGCTGGAGCGGAAGTTGTGGTTGAGGCCGAGGGTGTGGCCGACCTCATGCAGGGCGAGGTAATAGAGGGCCTCGCGGGTCAGGCGGTCGAGTTCGATGCGGTCGCTCTTGCGCAGTTGCAGCAGGGTGCGGCCGAAGAGCAGGCCCTGGCGCGCGCAGCCGCAGGCCAGGCAGGCGTGTGGATCGTCGCTGGCCGGCAGCGCGGCGGCGGGGACGTCGAACAGCCGGCTGGTGAGCAGGCGCTTGGAGATGAAGCTGAACTCCAGCATGATGTCGGCGCCGAGGATCTGGCCGGTGCGCGGATTGGCAAAGCTCGGCCCGTAGCCGCCGAAGGGAGGGTTCACACTGCTCGTCCAGCGGATGACGTTGTAATCGATGTCACCGGCATCCCAGGTGGCGTCGTCGGGCTGCTGGCGTACGACGATGGCATCCTTGAATCCGGCCGCCTCAAAGGCCTCGTTCCAGCGCAGGATGGCCGCGCGCAGGGTGTCGCGAAACTCGACCGGCGTGGTGTTCTCCAGCCAGAACACGATCGGCTCCACCGGCTCGCTCAGCGCCGTGCCCGGCTTGCGCTTGACCAGATGCCAGCGGTGAATGACGTCGCGGTAGGGCGCCGCATCCGTGCTCGTCATGTCAGTGACCTTGTGGGTGAAGTAACCGATGCGCGGGTCGTCGTGGCGCGGCTTGAAATCGTTCTGCGGCATGGCCAGCAGGGTGTGCTGCACCTGCACGCTGACGTAGCGGGGATCCGTGACGTCATCGCCGTGCTTCCACTTGGGGTCGGCGTTGTCGAAGACGAACTCGGCGGTGACCGCCGTGTTGCGCGGGTAGTTCTTGACAGCCAGGATCTTGGTCTTGGGCTCCGAGAGCCGGCCGAGCACCGACTTGTCGCCGCCCTGCTTCACCGCGGTCAGGGTCTCGCGCAGGAAGAGCGGCGTCGCGGCGATCAGGAAACTCTGCTCGTCCTCGGCAACCACCACCTCGCTGGCCAGCACGGCCGGGCTGGTGTTGGCGCGATGGGCGCGCACCAGCGGATGCGCGGGATCAAAGTAGAGGGCCGTATTCTGCTCGACAAACTCGATGCGGTTGAACATGCGCCGCAGCACGAAGACGGTCTCGCGTCCGTAACGGCCGCGGTTGTGACCCGCCGCCACCGGGCCGTCGACGCTGTGATTGAAGTAGATG
>CAZSBO010000231.1:0-3881 GCA_964605265.1 uncultured Prosthecobacter sp. | reverse complement strand
CGTACCGGTGCGTGCCGTGGGTCTTCAGGTCCACTTCGCTGAAGGTTTCCGTATCGATGTGCAGAATGTCAGTCACAGGATGTCCAGATTGAGGCCGGCGTAAGGCCATGGCTCGCCGATCATTGGGCGGATTTCGAAAAGGTCTGCGTGCTGTGGGTGGGTGTCGCGCCACAACCTGGCATAGAAAGCGATGTACCCGTTTCGGATTTTGAAGTCGTCGCCAGTGGTGATGACCGCAGTTTCCCACCGAATGCGACCGATTATCAGCCAGTGACCAATGCGGGTTCGACCACGGTTGACTGCCTGCAACGCAAAGTGCTCAAACAGTTCCCACACCGTCGGGTTCTCTTTGTGCCACGCGTGCCAGGCCAACATCTTGTCGGAGTAAGTATCAGTCATTGTGCGCTGCCGCCTGACTCAAGCAGCAGCGCGCAAAGCACCCGTTCCCTCCATCACAGCCCATCCGTTACCGCCCGGAGCTGTGGTTCCTAGTCCTGCCGCGGCAATCCATCGCGGGAACGGCAGGGTTGGCATGGAGAGGCTTTTTACCTCGTGGGTGAGTCGAAGCTAAGGAGGTTCCCGGGCCCCGCTTGTGTCCTTAACCGATGTCGTCGGCGTCAGCGCCTTCCGACACATCCTCGAACTCGTCCGAGTTCGCAGGTGCGCCACCGCTGAAGGCGTCGCCGTGCTTGAGGAACTGCACGCCGCGAATCTGCGCATTCACCCGCTGGCCGAACCCGTTGTCCTGCGCCCAGATTTCCACCAGGGCGATGACGTAGCAGCCAGCGTAGATGACGCCGTCGCGTTGCGTGACCGGCTGGCCGCGCGCGTCGACCACGGCAGGACGTGCGCCCTCGGCCGAGCGGCACGACAGGTAGAACTGCCCGGCAAAGCCGGCGTATTTTTCCTTCAGGTCGCCGTCGTGCAGGCAGTTCAGGTCCTTCGCTTCGGCGTTGCGCTTGACAGCGGGCCACTTGGCGCCCCACTTCTCTTTGCCAACCGCGTCGATCGCGTCGGCCAGGCCGATCTTCTCGACGTAGCGCGTGCCGCCGCCGTCGAGCGCTTCGCCCTTGAACACCTTCGGGTTCTTGTCAGGGCCGACCAGCAGGCTGCACGAGTACGCATACTCGCCCGAGCCCTGGAACTGTTCCGGTTCGAAGAGCGTCGGGAACGCCAACCGGGGGCCAACGATTTTCAATTTCATAGCTATCTCTCTTTCAGTGTCGTTGGTCAACCGATGTCGTCGGCGACCGTCTGGGAAAGGTCATCGAACTCCGAAGCAGCCGGCTTGACCTGAATGGCCGGTCGCTCGTCTGACGCGGGCGCGACGTGGAGTTTCCCCTCGGCGCGCACGATCAAATCTTGCAGGGACTTCCACTGGCGCGGGCCGATGGCGGGTTCCTTGCCCTTGCTGCGCTTCTCGGCCGTGGTCGGACTTATCAGCGACAGGTCATACATCTCTTCCACCTTCAGGCGCATGGCCTTGAGCTTTTCCTCGGCCGCCTTCGGGTCCACCCACTTGCGCGGGCCCTGGCGCCCCTGCACCAGCTTGAACTCCGGGATGTTGGAGCCGGCCAGCAAACGCGCCTCGACCTCGGCACGCACCGCTGCGATCCACCCCTCAACCTGGTCGGCCTTGGACAGCGCTGCGGCCAGCCACGCCTCGTCCGACTCGCGCACCTCGACCCGCCCCGGGATGGTGGTGTCGTTGAACTCGTCGAGCGTTGCGGGCTCGCGCCCGGTGGCCGTCATCATGGCTGCGTTGCGCGCCGTCGGGCAGGTGCCCGCGGCCCTGCACCATTTGCACTGGTCGACACCGGCCGTGGTGTACTTGGCCAGCCACTCGGCAAAGCCGGTGGCCAGGCGCCCGTCGTTCTTCCACGCAGCGTAGCCCCAGATCGCGGCCTTGACGCCGTGCACCTGCAGCTTGACCCGGGCGCCGAACGCGCGAACCTCGCCCACGGTGCAGGACCACTCCTGCGGCTTGCGTACGATGCGCGGCTGATGGATCACCAGCGTGACCTTCGTCTCGTCGGTGTAGTTACACAGGTCAGCGTATTCGTCGATGGCGCCCAGGGCATACAGCATGAGCTGCTGGTTCTCGATCGGCGACACGGCGTTGCCGCGGCCGAACTTCAGGTCGTGCACGCCAATCTCGTCGGGGTACAGGAACAGCGCATCGGCCGTGCCCCACGCCTCGTGCTTCTGCACCCCCAGTGACGCCGAATAATTCAGCTTCACCTCGACCATCGGCTCCGTCTCGAACACGTACGCCTGCACGTTGTCCAGGTAGGTCTGGATGTGCTCGGCCATCTCTTCGTCGACGGTGAACGCGAAGCCGTCCGCCTCGCGCGTCTCGCCGATGAACTCGGCAGCGAGCCTCTTTTCGGTCAGGCACGTGGCGCTGATGGCGTGCGCCACCGTGCCCTCGGCAGCGTAGCGGGAGTTGCCCGACGCCAGGGAGTCCATGGACATCGGGATGGAGCCAGGGCACGCACCCCAGCGCTCGTGGGCGCTGGCGCTGTACAGGCTGTGTTCGTCGAGTTCTTCAGCCATTGCCGCGAGTCCGTGTTGCCGCCAGCGTGTAGAAGCGCTCGATGGCCAGGATGGTTTCGTTGGCCATGCGCACCGCCTCGTCGGCGGACGGGCGGTTGTACCCGAAGTTGTTGGTGGTGATGGTCGCCTGCATGGCCAGCCCGGTGAAGTGGATCAGCATCTGCCCGCGGTCGGCGGCGTTGAACACCAGGGCGGTGTCGTTGCTGGCCTGCTGCTGGCCGATCGCTTGCGCGAGCGCTTCTTGTTCAGTCATTTGGAACCCTTGCATTGCGCCTTGTAGCGCTTGATGTTGCGGGCCTTGGTGGCAGCGCGCTGGTATGCGCGGGTGCCGCCTTGGTTGTGGCGGGCCGAGCGGCCCTTGCCGCGGCCCTGGTATGGGGCAAGGCCAGCGAGCGCTGCCTGGCGCCCGCTAGACCCCGGTGCGAACGTGTTCGCGATAGCCGCCATGGCCATCGCGAACAGCGCGGCAGCACGGAACGGTGTGCCGTGCTTCATGGTCAGCCGACCGACGCTTCCGCAGCCAGCGCTTCGAGCGCATCGCGTGCCTTGGCGCGCTCGGCCGGGTCGGTGATTTCCTTGCCGGCCTTGACGCCGAACTGCTCGGTCAGCAGGGCGATGACCTGGTCGCGGCTGGTGGCCGCCACGGTCTTGATGATGACCGCAGTCAGGTCCTTCTCGGTCATACCGGCATCAGGCTCCGGAGCTTCGGCGGCCGGTGCGGGTTCGACCTTCGCCGGCTTCGCGGCTGCCTTCTCGGCAGCGCTGGGGCCGGTCACGACGGGTGTGCCCTTGGTGGCCTTGCCGGCCGGCTTGTTGGCGCCGGCTTCGGGGGCCGGGTCGGGCTGCGTTGCGGTGACGGCCAGACCGGACGCACCGCGCAGGGTCTCCGTCAGGGCGACGATGGCGGCAGTCAGTGCCGCCAGGTTCTGTTCGAGCATGGAAAACCTTTCAAGGTTGGTTGAGGTGAAACCGGGACTGCCCCGGAGCCTGACCCCGATCGCGCAGGGCCAGGCGCCGATGTGCGTCAGGCTTGCGCGTCGATTGCCAGGGCGCAGGCGGTGGCGTCGCGGGCGGTGTATTCGGCCGGCATGATGACCTCGCCGGCCTGGTCCTTGACCCCGTAGCAGACGCCGACAGAGGTTTCCTTGCCGAACACGATGGCCTTGACGGGGCCACGATCCTCGGACTGGTCGCGGGTGACGGGTTTGGCCTTGCGCGCCTCGATCTGCATGCGGGCCGACTCGGCGAGGACGCGTTGGTAGGAACCGTACATGATGTGAACTCCTGGTGGGTTGATAGAAGCTAGAGTGTAGCAGCTGCGCATT
>CAZSBO010000230.1:0-3970 GCA_964605265.1 uncultured Prosthecobacter sp. | reverse complement strand
CGAACCGCTCCTCCGGGCGCATGGGCTATGCCCTGGCCGAGGCGGCGCTGGCGGCCGGTCATGAGGTGACCCTGGTCAGCGGGCCGGTCGCTCTGGCGGCACCGACCGGGGCGGAACTGGTGCGGGTCGAAACGGCGAGGCAGATGTTTGAGGCCGTGCGCGGGGCAATCCCGCACTGTCAGGCCGCGGTGTTTTGCGCGGCGGTGGCCGATTACCGACCCGTGGCGGCGGCGGCGCAGAAGCTCAAGAAGAACGGCGAGCGCCTGGTGCTGGAGCTGGAGCCGACCGAGGACATCCTTGGCTCCGCCCGCACGGTGTTTGGGTTTCGCGGTTATTTGGTCGGTTTTGCCGCCGAAACCGAGAAATTGGTCGAGCACGCCCAGGCCAAGCTGGCGCGCAAGGGTTGCGATTTGCTGGTCGCCAACGATGTCTCACGGTCGGGCATCGGCTTTGACAGCGACGAAAACGAGGTCATGCTCTGCCTGCCCGGCGGCCAGGCCCGCGTCCTGCCGCGCCAATCCAAAACGGCTTTGGCACGTGAACTCGTCGCCTTCATCGCCGCCGCGGCCTCCTGAACCCCCCGTCCCCCACGCACCGCCCCTTCATGGATCTCCTGCCCCTCGCTCTCGACGCCGCCACCCAGGCCGGCCGCCTCATCAAGGACAACTTTGGCTCGGAAAAGACCGTCAATGAGATGAAGCGGCGCGATGTGAAGCTCGAGCTCGACGTGCGCACCCAGAAGCTCATCACCGACCTGATTCTCGCCGCCCATCCCGACCACGCCATCCTTGGCGAGGAGGAGGGTGACCTCGGTGGCGAGGGCGAGGTGGAGTGGATCATCGACCCAATCGACGGCACGGTGAACTACTTTTACGGCATCCCGCACTTTTGCGTTTCCATTGCCGCTCGCGTGCGTGCCACCCAGGAGCCGCTGCTCGGCGTCATTCACGACCCCATGCAGGGAGAAACCTGGAGTGTTGTCCGCGGCGGCACTCCGCAGCTCAATGGCAAACCGATTGCGGTCAGCGCCCGCACGCTGATGAGCGAGGCGATCATCACCGCCGGTTTTTCGAAGAGCAAATCGGCCCTCGATGCCGGTTTCGACCGTTATCGCCGCCTTAGTTACGAGGTGTTCAAAACGCGCATGCTCGGCAGCGCCGCGCTGGCGCTTTCCTATGTCGCCACCGGCCGACTGGATGCCTACGTCGAGGAGCAGATCAGCCTCTGGGACATCGCCGCCGGCGTTCAGCTCGTCGAAGCCGCAGGCGGTCGCATCATCCTCCGGCCGAGCGAGACCAAGCCCGGCACCTTCTTCATCTGCGCCTGGAACGGTCGCCTGCCGATCGAGCAGTTTCTGTGAACCGGCCTCAGCGCAGCTGGAGTTCCGCCAGGTAGGCCGCCAACGTGCGCGCCAGACCGGCACCGACCTCGCGGTAGCCCGTGGTCGTGCTGTGCGGGGTGTTCCAGGCGGTTTCCAGGGTCAATGCCACGGCGCGTTCGTGGCTGCGGTCGCGCACCCAGTTGCCGCTGACACGCGCGCGTTCCTCCTCGGTCTTCACGTACGTGGCGAAGCGGTACTTCGGTGCGATCGCCAGCGGACCGGTGATCTCCGCCACGGCCAGTTCAAGGAGGCGCTCGTAGCTGCGCCGGCGCGCGCCGCTCATCTGTTCGAAGTCGAGCGGCCCAAAGAAAAACGGCTGACGGTCGCCGGCACCGGGGTTGTGCAGGTCGAAGAAGGCGGCGAGGCGACCGGTCTCGATCAAGGCGCCGACCCGCGCCTTGGCCGCACTCACTTCGGGATACACGGCTTGATCCGACCAGTCGCGGTTGTGATCGCGCGGCACGGCCTCCTTGCCGCCGGCGCCGATGGCGACGTTGTCGACATCCATGATCGGAATGAAAAAGATCTCGGCCTGATCGCGCAGGGCGCGCGCGGCGGGGGCATCGCTCGTGGCCCAGTCGAGGAAACCGCGGCCGACCCAGGAGGCACCCGCCTCCCAGGCATGCTGGCGCGCCTGCACCCAGACCGCCTGCGCGGCATCGCGTCGACCGAAGCGCAGACCCGGCACCGGCCGGCTCTCGCGGGTGGTGGCGAGCACGAAACGCTCGGCTCCCGGCAGACGCGCTGTCATTTCCGTCAGCAGGGATTCGGCATGGGAGGGCAGGAAGGGCGGCCCCCAGGCCAGCCAGAAACGGGCGGCCGGTGCGGTCAGGCGGTAGCTGGCGGAGGCTGGGGTGATCTCGCCGGGCTCGGTCGGTTGCCAGGTGATGTCATCGGTGCTGATCGAGGCCTGACGCGGCATCGACCAGGCCGCTGCCAGTCGGTCCTGGGCGCGAAAGGGGCGACTTGCCGGCCGCACGACCACGGTCAGGGTCTGGCCGGGCGTGGCGCCATCGATCCGAACGTACCACCAGCAGGGCCAGCCCCGACCCTCGCGCACCGGCGGCGCGATCTCGATCCGGCCGGCATCGGCGTCCAAGGCCAGGATGTCGGCAGCGCCGCCCGGGAAATCGCGGTGCACGGAAAGCTGCGCGTGCACCGGCAGACAGAACAGCAGAAAAGCGGCGAGGCGTTGGAACATGAGCAAAGCACGGCTCCAACCGCCGCCATGTTGCGCCGGTGAACGCGGAAAACAGCCGATGGGGCCGCCTTACTCCGCCGGCAGGCGTGCCGACTGCCAGGCGAGGAAGCGCCACTGCCCGCCTTCCGTGCGCCAGACGGCAAGGTAGCTGAGCGTTGCTTCCATGCGTCCGCTGGCGCCTTCGACCTGCAGCCTGGCGCGACCGCTCATCAAGGCCAGGTCGGGAGCGGGGAAGGTGATCGTGCGTTCGCCGGGTTCGTAGGCGAGGTACTTCGTGCGCCCGCCAAGCAGGCTGTCGAGAAGGCTGGCCTTGGTGTCGACGAGGCCATTCGAGTGGGCGTAGCGCAGCTCGTCGGAAAAGGCGGCGTCGAGGGCCGTGCGCTCCGGCTTGAGCAGGGCGGTGATGCGGGCGGTGTCGGCGGCAACAATCGCCGCGGTTTCGTCGGCGGCGTGCACGGGCAGAACGGCGAGGCAGGCGAGCAGGAGCAGCAGGCGGCGGGTCATGCGCGCAGCATGCGGGGACGGGCCGGTGAATCCAGCGGAAAGTGATGAGGCTGCCTGGGGTGGGCGTTCTGTCCCTGAGCGCCGTGTCTCGGGAGGTTGTCACCCGCAGGACCCTGCCCGGTGCGCTGAGAACAGCCTGCTCCCACCTTCCGCGACAAACCGCCGGTTCTGGCGCCGTAACTTCCTGCCATGTCCGACCAGCCTTCTCCGACCTCTTCCCGTCGCCACTTCCTGAAGACCGCCGCCGCCGGTGTCACGGCCTTCAACATCGTCCCGCGTCACGTGCTTGGCGGCCCGGGGTTTGTGCCGCCGAGCGAGAAGGTCAATGTCGCCCTCGTCGGGGCCGGCGGCCAGGGTCGGGTCAACCTGCGCCAACTGTTGCAGCTCGATGATGTTCAGGTCATCGCCGTGGCCGATGCGGCCGAGTCGTTCAGCCTGGAGAACTTTTATTACAAGGGCATGGGTGGTCGTTTGCCGACCCAGGCCGACATCGAAAAGCACTACCGCGAAAAGACCCCGAACTACCGCTGCGCCGTTTATGAGGACTTCCGGGTGATGCTGGAAAAGGACGAACCGGATCGCGCCTGGTTGCGCTTCCAGGTCAATGACACCGGTATCGGCCTTACGGAAGCGGAGCAGAAGCGCCTGTTCATCGCCTTCAGCCAGGCCGACACCTCGGCCACGCGCCGTTTCGGCGGCACCGGCCTGGGCCTGGTCATCACCCGCAACCTGGTGGAACACATGGGTGGCACCATCGGAATGGAGAGCACAGCGGGTGTCGGCTCCACCTTCTATTTCACACTGCCCTGCCGCAAACAGCAGACCGTCGACCTGCCATCATCGCCATTGCCCTTCGGACATACGCGAGTCCTGTTATGCGAACC
>CAZSBO010000229.1:0-4059 GCA_964605265.1 uncultured Prosthecobacter sp. | reverse complement strand
ATGGAAGGACTCCCAGTCCCGGCGCGGCACTTTCTCAAAGACGGGCTTCATGGCGACAGAGTAAAGATGGGATTGGCGAAAAAGCCACCTCAGGCTCGTGCGGTCGGCCAGTTGCGGACAAAGTCGGCGAGGCGACGGGCGTCGTCGATGCCGGGCACTTGCGTGCTGGCGCACTCGCCGGGGCTGAAGTCGCCGCGCGCGGCGATGCGCCCCGCCTTCCAGACACGGGCGGTCGGCGCATGCGGACCGACCTGCCGGGGGTCGCTCCAGGTGTGGATGCCGAGCGTGCGCGGGTTGATCGCGGCGGCGATGTGCATGGGGCCGCTGTCGACGCTGATCACCGCGCGCGCCTGGCGCAGGCACCAGACGAGTTCGGGCAGGCTGGTGCGGCCGCTGAGATCGATGAGGTGGTCGCCGCGCGGCAGGGGTTCGTGGCCGGGCAGGCCGACGAGGGCAACCGGGGCTGGCGCCAGGGCATCGCAGAGTGCCTGCAGCACTTCCGGAGCCAGCGACTTGCCGCGGCCGCGCGACCAGGGGTGGACGACGAGGACGTCATCGCGCTCGGGCCAGCCGGCGGGGCGGGAGCCGGTTGGCAGCAGTGTTTCGAGGGTCGAGGGCTCGATGCCAAAGGCGCGGACGAGGGCGAGGTTGCGGTCGAGCGCATGGGCGCCGGGATCGACGGCGACCACGTGATCGTGCAGCAGGCGGGCGCCCTCGCGCGAGTCGGACAGGCCGACGACCGGGCAGGCGCCGCTGAGGCGGGCGAGCACGGCACTGCGCAGCAGGCCCTGGAAGTCGAGGCCGATCTCCGGCTGCGGGCGCGGCAGGCGGCGCCAGTGGCGGGCCCAGGCGGCGAAGCGGGCCAGGCCGCTGACACCGCGAAAGGACTTTCTCGGGAAGGCGATGACCTCGTCGACCGCGGGGTTGTCGAGCAGCAGCGGCGTCCACTCGGTGTTGGCGAGCCAGCGCAGGTGCAGGTGCGGATAAGCGCTGCGCAGGGCCTGCACGGCCGGCAGGGTGTGAATGATGTCGCCGAGCGAGCTGGGCTTGACGATGAGGGCGGAGCGGAAGCCCGCAAGGCCGGGCAGGGGGGCGGCGCTCATCGCTTACTTGCCGAGGGCGAGGCGTTCCGCGAGCAGGATGGGCAGGCCGGCGGCGCGGATCTTGTCCTGGGCGGTCTGGATGTCGTACTCGACGCGGCGGATGCGGATGCTCTGCTCGTCGGAGTCATAGATCGCGTAGGCGGCGCGCCAGTCGCCATCGCGCGGCTGGCCGACGCTGCCGACGTTGACGAAGTACTTCACGCCGCGCTGCAGCAGCACCTCGCTGCCGCGGGCGGCGCGCACGGCGTCCTCCTTCTCAAAGATGCGCGGCACATGGGTGTGGCCGTAGAAGCAGATCTGGGTGAACTGGTAGCTGAAGCTGGCCATCGCATCGAAGCGATTGGTCACGTAGCCCCAGCTGCCGGGCGAATCGAGGGTGGCATGGACGATGGTGAAATCGCGCACCTGACGGACGAGCTTGAGTTCACGCAGCCACTGGCGCTGCTCCTCGCTGAGTTGCTCGCGGGTCCAGAGCAGGGCGGCCTGGGCCAGCGGGTTGAGTTCCTCCAGGTTGCTGGTGCCGGCGGCGCCGTCGTCGTGGTTGCCGCGCACGGCCGGGCAGTTCAGCTCGCGGACGATCTCCAGGCATTCCGAGGGATTGGCGGCGTAACCGACGATGTCGCCCAGGCAGACATGGCTCTCACAGCCCTGCTCGTGGGCGTCCCAGAGCACGCTCTGGAGCGCTTCGAGGTTGGCGTGGATGTCTCCGAAAAGGGCAAATTTCATCGGGTTGGGCGACGGAACAAACCCTATACCATCGGAAAACCCGGGTAAAAATCAAGCGAATCGGCTCGCATTCGCTCCCGCTGCCTCACGCAGGCGCTGTTCGCCGGCATAAACATTCATCGTTCCGCCACGCAGAAAGCCGATCAAAGTCTGGTTGGCGGCGCGCGCAAACTCGACGGCCAAACTGCTCGGGGCCGAGATCGCGGCGAGGAATCCGATGCCGCCGGCGAGGGCTTTTTGGACGATCTCAAAGGACACGCGACCGCTGACCAGCAGCAGGTGGCGGTCGAGCGGCAGCAGGCCGTGGAGCAGGGCATGGCCAAGCACCTTGTCGAGTGCGTTGTGGCGGCCGACATCCTCGCGCAGGACCAGCAGGTTGCTGTCGAGATCGAACAGGGCGCTGGCATGCAGGCCGCCGGTCAGCTCAAAGGCGGCCTGGGCGGCGCGCAGGCGGTCGGGCAGGGCGGCGACCAAGGCCGCATCGACCTGGAAATCGGCGGTGGCCGGCGGGAAACGCTGGAACACCGAGTCGATGCTGGTCTTGCCACACAGCCCGCAACTGGAGGCACTGAAGACGTGGCGCGTCAGCGATTGCCAGTCGATCTGCGTGCCTCCGAGCAGCACATCGACGACGTTGCCATGGTGGTTGTCGGTGCTCGGGCACTGCGAGATCTCCAAGAGGTCGCGCGGCCGCGTCACGACGCCCTCGCTGACCAGGAAACCGGCGGCCAGTTCCTCGTCATGGCCGGGCGTGCGCATGACGACGGCGACGCTGCGGCCCTCGACACGGATTTCCAGGGGTTCCTCGCGCGCAACGACGTCGTCGCGCGGCTCGCTGGCACCGCCGACGGTGACGCGCTGAAGCTCGACCGACTGGGTCGGGGCGGTGTCGGCCTCGGTCATGACGCGGCCTCCACGAGATCGGCGCTGACCACTCCCTGGGTGACGTGGCGCGGCTCGGCGATCAGGCCGATGAGGCGATCAAAACTCTCGCGGCCGCGGGTGATCTCGATCTCGACCCGCAGGAAGTAGATGGGGATGTCGCCGGGCGGCAGCTTGGGGAAGCGCACGAAGTCCTTCTCGGTGGTCAGGATGGCGTGCGCGCCGGCCTTTTCGCAGCGCTCGATGAACTGGGTGATCTCCTTTTCCTGGAAGCGGTGGTGGTCGGTGAAGCGGCGGGTCCACTGCACGCGCGCGCCGAGTTTGCGCAGGCCGTTCTCGAAGCTCTCCGGCACGGCGATGCCCGACAGGGCGCCGACGTATTTGCCGCTCATGGCATCGAGCGGCAGGCGCTCGCCGGTGTGGATGTGCTCGAAATGCACCGGCCGGTGCCGGCACTCGATGATCTCGGCGACGCGGTTGTGCTTGCGGATCTGCTCAATGATTTCGGCGCTGTCGCCATCGGACTTGGTGAGGAAGATGTAGCTGGCGCGGCGCAGGCTGGCCGGCGGCTCGCGCAGGGTGCCGCGCGGCAGCATGTAGCCGGTGCCGAAGGGCGCGGTTTTGTCGACCAGCACAATGTCGTGGCGGTGCTTGAGCTTGAGGTACTGCAGGCCGTCGTCGAGCACGAGGACGTCGGCGCCGAACTTGCGAATCGCGTGCGCGCCGGCCTTGACGCGGTTGCGGTCGACCACCACCGGCACACCGGGGCAGTTCTGCGCCAGCATGTAGGGTTCGTCGCCGGCGACGTAGGAATCGAGCAGCACGCGCTCGCCATCGGAGACCACGCGCGGCAGCGGCTCGCGCGGCTTGCGGGCGAGGCCGAGTTTGGCGGCGAGGCGCCAGCCGAGCGGCAGCTTGCGCTGGCGCTTGCTCTTGTAGCCGCGGCTGAGGATGGCGACCCGGCGGCCGCGGGCGAGCAGGGCCTTGGCGAAGAGTTCGACCACCGGGGTCTTGCCGGTGCCGCCGACGGTGATGTTGCCGATGCTGATCACCGGCACGCCGAGGTGATGATCGTGCAGGTAGCGCTCGCGGTACAGGAAGAGGCGCAGGCGCACGGCGCCGGAGTACACGCCCGAGAGCAGGCGGAAGGCCGCGCGCAGCAGGGTCGGCCGCAGACCACGCTTGTGGTGGATGATCACCTCGATGAGGTAGGCTTCGAGATCTTCCAGGGTGTCTTTCATCCGGGGCCGGGAGCGATTCATAACCCGGCTGCGCCGCCGGCTCAACCCTGAGCTTGCCGCCTTTCCGCCAACCCGGCGTTGCCTGTCGCCCCCGCCGCGGTTATGCT
>CAZSBO010000228.1:0-4169 GCA_964605265.1 uncultured Prosthecobacter sp. | reverse complement strand
GCTTTGGGCTCTGCTCATGCAGCCGGAGTTTCTCTACGTTCGCTAACCCTCTCAAACTCCGCCATGCCCTCCCTTCCCTTCGAAGCCGATCCCGCCGCGCCGGAAGCAATCGTCCGTCGCGACTTCCTGAAAAAACTCGCCGCCGCGGGTGCCGCCGCCTGGGCCACCGGCGAACCGCAGGCGCTGTGGGCCAATGGCAGCAAGCTGACCCAACCGCCCGCCAAGGCCGACGCCTGCATCCTGCTCTGGATGGCCGGCGGCATGGCCGCGCCCGACACCTTCGATCCGAAGCGATACCACCCGTTTGAGAAGGGCCTCGAAGTGGCGAAGATGCTCAGCACCTTCCCGGCCATCGATACCGCCGTCGATGGCGTGAAGATCTGCCAGGGCCTGGAAAACATCGCCCAGGTCATGGATCGCGCGACCCTGATCCGCAGCGCCGTCCAGCCCGACCTCGGCAGCATCCTGCACTCGCGGCATCAGTACCATTGGCACACCGGCTACGTGCCGCCACAAACGGTCGCCTGCCCGCACCTCGGCTCGTGGATGGCGAAGGTGCTCGGTCCACGCAACCCGGTCATGCCCGCCTTCGTCAACATCGGCCAGCGCCTGGAGGGCGTCGGCGAAAGCGAGGAGCTGAAGGCCTTCACCACCGCGGGTTTCTTCGGCAGCGAGTTCGGCCCGATGAACCTGCCCTTCCCCGAAGAGGCCGCGCAGTCGGTGCGCCCGCCCAAGGGCATGGACGCCAACCGCTTCGCCAACCGCGACCGCCTCTTCCGCAAACTCGTCGACGCCAATCCCAACCGCGACCGCATGAGCGACCACCAGCAGCAGTCGCTGCTGCGCAGCCTCGACAACGCCCACCGCCTGCTCAGCAGCAAGGAACGCGAGGCCTTCGACATCACCCTCGAACCGAAGGAGGTGCTCGCCAGGTACGACACGGGCCGCTTCGGCCGCGGCTGCCTGCTGGCGCGCCGACTCGTCGAGGCCGGCGTGCGCTTCGTTGAGGTGACCACCGAGTACGTGCCCTTCCTCTATTGGGACACCCACAAGGACGGCCATGAAACGGTCGCTGGCCTGCACCGGGAGATCGATCGTCCCATCGCCACCCTGATCCGCGACCTCGAGGAGCGCGGTCTGCTCGACCGCACGCTCGTCGTCATCGCCAGCGAGTTCAGTCGCGACGCCCTCATCGAGGGCAAGCCCGGCTCCACGGCCAATGACCAGGCCACCTTCAAGGTCGACCGCATTGAGGAAACCAAACACTACGGCCTGCACCGCCACTTCACCGGTGGCACCAGCGTGGTGATGTTTGGCGGTGGCATGAAGAAGGGCTTCGTGCACGGCGAGACCGCCGACGAACGCCCGCTGGTGGCGGTGAAAAACCCGGTCAGCGTCATGGACCTGCACGCGACGATGCTCACCGCCATGGGCATCAGCCCGAAGACCGAATTCACCGTCGAGGGTCGCCCCTTCTACGTCACCGAAGACGGCAAGGGCCGGGCGGTGACGGAACTCTTTGCCTGAGCCATGCCATGAAAGTTCTGGTCTTTGCCCTGGCCGCCTCCGCGGCCCACGCCGTCGATTTCAACCGCGAGGTGCGTCCCCTGCTCGCCCAGCAGTGCTTCAGTTGCCATGGCATGGACGAGCACAGTCGCAAGGGCGGCCTGCGCCTCGACCTGCCCGAGTCCGCCCACGGGGCCGGCAAGTCCGGCGAGATCGCCATCGTGCCCGGCAAGCCCGAGGCCAGCGAGCTGGTGCGCCGCCTTTTGTCGACCGATGAGGACGAGCTGATGCCGCCGCCGCACACGAAGAAGTTCCTGTCGGAAAAGGACAAAAACCTGCTCAAACAATGGATCGCCGAGGGCGCCACGTACGAGGCCCATTGGGCCTACACCCCGCCCCGGCGCCCCGCCCTGCCGCGCGGGGAAAAACACCCGATCGATGCCTTCATCCGCGACCGCCTCGCCAGGGAGGGCCTGCAGCCGGCGCCGCGCGCCGATGCCTACAGCCTCGTGCGCCGCGTTTACCTGGACCTCATCGGCCTGCCACCGACGCCGGCCGAGGCGGATGCCTTTGTGAAGGCGTCGGACCAGTCGCACAGGTCTGACGGGACCAACCCCGCCTACGAAGAACTGGTCGATCGACTCCTCAACTCCCCGCACTACGGCGAACGCTGGGCGCGGCGCTGGCTCGACCTGGCACGCTACGCGGACACCAACGGCTACGAAAAGGACCGGCCGCGGTCGATCTGGCCCTACCGCGACTGGGTGGTGCGGGCGCTCAACGCGGATCTGCCCTTCGACCAGTTCAGCCTGAAGCAGCTCGCCGGCGACATGCTGCCCGGGGCCACGCCCGACGACCTCATCGCCACCGGGTTCCATCGCAACACCATGCTCAACGAGGAGGGCGGCATCGACCCGAACGAGTATCGCTTCTACGCGATGGTGGATCGGGTCGCCGTCACCGGCACGACCTGGATGGGCCTGACTCTCGGCTGTGCGCAGTGCCACACCCACAAGTACGACCCCATCCTGCACACCGATTTCTACAGCCTGATGGCGCTGCTCAACAACGCCGACGAACCGACCTACGCCATCCCGACCCCGGAGATCGAGCGCCAGCAGAAGGCGCAGGCCGAACGGATCGCCCGACTGGAGGCGGAACTGCCGGGCAAGTTCCCCGGTGGCGAGACCGCCTTGGAAAAGCGCTTTGCCGAATGGCTCGACACCGAGGCCAGGACCGCCTCGGACTGGCAGATCCTGCGTCCGGGCGCGATGAAGACGACGATGCCGCACTTGGAAGTGCAGGCCGACGGCTTCATCCTGGGCAGCGGCGACATCTCCAAGAGCGATGTCTACGACCTGCAGTTCCGGGCACCGATCCGCGGGGTCACCGCGCTCAAGCTGGAGGTCGCCAGCCACCCCAGCCTGCCCAACGATGGCCCCGGCCTGACGAATTACGAGGGCCCGCTCGGCGGCTTTTTCCTCAGCGAACTGCAAGCCCATCAAAACGGCAAGCCGGTGCAATTCGCCCGCGCCGAGGCCACCAATGACAGCGAGGAAGACCGCATCAGCGATGCCGCACCCGCCCGCAAGAAAAAGGCCGCGCGCAAGACCAACAACGCCTCGGCAGCGCTCGACGGCGAGATGTCGAGCGGCTGGCAGGTGCTCGGTGGTTACGGCCAGTACCACAGCGCCGTCTTTCACTTCGCCCAACCGGTGGATCTGGCCGAGGGCTTCGATCTCAAGCTGCTCTTTGAGAAGCACTTTGCCTGTCCGCTCGGTCACTTCCGGATCTCCGTCACCACCGGCGACCACGCCAGGGCCAATGGCCATCCCTTCGAGGTCGAGCAGGCGCTGGCCGCGCGCGACCTGTCGCAACGCGAGCTGCTGCGCCGCCGCTTTCTCGAAACCGCTTCGGAGATGCGGGCGGCCGTCGCTCCCCTGCTCGCCGCGCGACGCACCCCACCGCGCGGCCAGCCGACCCTGGTGTTCCGCGAACGCCCGGCCACCAACCCGCGCCCCACCCATCGCTACCACCGCGGCGAGTACCTGCAGCCGAAGGAGGTGGTGCCACCGGCCGTGCCGTCCTTCCTGCCGTCGCTGCCCCAGGACGCGCCCGCCGACCGCCTGCGCTTCGCCCAGTGGCTGTTCCATCCCGACAACCCGCTCACCGCCCGCGTGACGGTGAACCGCCAGTGGCAGGCCTTCTTCGGCCGCGGCCTGGTCGCCAGCCTGGAGGATTTTGGTTATCAGAGCGAGGCGCCCAGTCACCCGGAACTGCTCGACTGGCTGGCGGTCGAGTTTCGCGAACAGGGCTGGTCACTGAAAAAACTGCACCGCCTCATCGTCACCAGCGCCACCTACCAGCAGAGCAGTCAGATCACACCCGAACTCGCCAACAAAGATTCGCAGAACCTGCTGCTGGCCCGCGGCGCCCGCTTCCGCCTTGATGCCGAGATCATCCGCGATGCCGCCCTCAAGGCCGCCGGCCTGCTGTCTCCCAAGATGGGCGGACCGGGCGTCTATCCGCCGCAGCCGGCCAGCGTCACCACCGAAGGCACGTACGGCAAGGTCGAGTGGCAAACCAGCGAGGGTGAGGACCGCCACCGCCGCAGCCTGTACACCTTCATGAAGCGCACGGCTCCCTTCGCCATGGCCACCACC
>CAZSBO010000227.1:0-4263 GCA_964605265.1 uncultured Prosthecobacter sp. | reverse complement strand
GCGAACTTCCACACAGCGAGTCGTTTTTTTTCGGGGTTCATCGATCGGGACGGTTTCTCAGCATTCGCGTTGTTCGAACCAGCAGCGGATGCGGTCGAAAGGATAGACCGGGCCGTCCTTGCAGATGAACTCCGGGCCGAGCTGCGACCGACTCACCTGCAGCCAGGGCGCGCCGGTCTCCGGATCCAGGTAGATCCGGAAAAGGCCGTCGAACTTCTGGAAGGTACGGGTGAATTCCGCGATCGTCTTTTTCTTGGCCGGTTCCGCCGGCTTGGGGGCGGCCGGCGCTTGGCTGTTTGCCGGGGCCGTCGCGGCTGTCTGAGGCGCAGGTTTGGGCTCGGGTTTGGGTTCCGGCTTGGGTTCCGGCTTGGGCTCCGCCGAGCTCACGGGCAGGAGGTGGGCAGGTGCTTCGGCTTGGATCAAACCTGTGGTGAGCAGCAGGGCGAGGGCGAGACGATGGAGCATGGGCGGAACTGGGCTGTCCCAAGACAACGGCTCAGCACCGATTTCTTGGGGCGGTATTTGTCTCTGGCAGGGGAGGCGAGGCTTCAGAAGTCGTCGATCACCACTTCGCCGGTGCGTTCGCCGCCGGGGAAGAAGCCGAGGCCGTAACCGTAGGCGCCCTGGTGAAAGACGCCGTAGAAAGGGGTGAATTGGTTGGAGCCCGGCGCGCGAATTTTGCCGCTGAAGGTGCCAGTCTTGGGATCGATCTTGATCGCGCAGCCGAGCGGGTTACCGGGCTGCGTGACGGTCACCTGATTGCGCTCGGAAACAAAGATCGTGTTGCTGGTGCCATCAAGCGTGCCGCCGCTGTTGAGGAAGCGCACACTGCCGTCGCCCTGGGCGATGGTCAGCGGCTCGGTGACGCGCTCGCCGGCGGCCGGCGGTGTGTAGGGAACGGCCTGGCAGGCGATGTTCTGGAAGGGCAGTGCCGGGTAAAGGACATCGCGCGGCCGCCAGGGTTTGAGCCAGCCGAGCGTGGTCGCGGCACCTGGTTGCTGCGGGCCCAGCCCGAGGTCGCAGGTGCCATAGACGCTGCCGGCCTTGCCATAGAGCGGCACGGTGAAGGCGCATTCGCCACCGATCAGGCCCTCGGGATCGGACTGGCCGATGCGACTGGCGAAGGTCGCCTTCTGGTTGTCGGCAGTGCGGCCGATGAAGCGCACACTGCCGTCGGTGCCGACCACACTCGCACCAGCAAGCGGCACCGGCACCGAACCGCCGCCGATGCCCTCGCAGAGCAGGGTGTAGCGACCCGCCTGCGGCGCGGGATTCGTCTTGCTGTAGGGAAGGTAGCGGACCCAGCCGTCGGCCCAGTCGCCCTCGGGATCGCGCAACGAGGCGGCGCAGCGCGACCAACCTTCGGCAAAGCTCAGGCGCAGGCCGAGCGACACCCGGTTGGCGCGGGCAAAGGCGGCGACGAGTTGGCCGTCGGCACCAAAGCTGCCGGTGAAGCGGTAGCTGACCCCGCGGTAATCCACCGTGCCGCTTGCCGTGCCTGCACCGGTGATCGTGCACTTCACCAGCGCACCCCAGCCGTCGGTGTCGAGCAGGCCGCAGTAGGCGCCCGGTCGCGGCACGAAGAAATCGGCGTCCTCGACGGCGATCACCGTGTTGCTGGTGCCGTCGACAATCGTGCCGGCCTGCGGGCTGTCGGTCAGCTCCACCGTGAAGGATTCCGGCCCCTCAAAAACGCGGTCCCAGTACACCGGCACGGCAATCGTCGCCGACATCTGGTTGGGGTTCAGGTACACCGTACCCGACAGGCCCGGCATGTCGACTCCCGCGCGGCAGGTGTCGGACTGCACACGCCAGCCGACGGCGATCTGACTGGATCCGGCGCGCTGGCGATACACTTCCAGATAGGCCGTTTGTCCCTCGCGCACCCGCACCTCGCGCTGGCGCAGGCCGGCGGCGGCGTTGTCGGTTTGCTCGCCAATGAAGATCGTGTTGCTGGTGCCGTCGGCAATGCCGAGGCCGCCCGTCGGATTGCTGAAGGTGAGCCCGACCGCCTCCTCGGGCTCGATGACGCCGTCTTCCAGAAAGGGCAACAGCACCGTGCCCGAGCGGGTGCCGGACGGCAGCGGCAGCGTGCCGGGCAGGGTGTAATCGACGCCGCCGGTGGCTTGGATCGCACCATCGACGCTTTCACTGATGAAACTGACGCTGCCATCGCCGTCGCCACGCAATTTGAGCGCGCGCGTGGTCACTCCGCCGTCGGCCTCCGAACCGCGGTACACACTCTGCGCCCAGGCGAGCACACCGGCGCTGCCTTCTGGATACCAGGACAGCCAGAGCTGGCTGTCGGGGGTGTTGCCACCGCTGTCGCAGGCGAGGTAATAGACCTGCCCTTCCGCGGCATCGACCGATACCCGGGTCGTGTTGTCGAGGCTGCTGCCCGAGCCGCTGCCGATCAGATTGAGCGGTTCGCCGGCGGCTGAATCGTACACGCGCAGGCCGAAGCCGTCGAAGCTGCTGCCGTCCCACTGGCGCGAGCCGACCAGGTCAAAGTACCACGTGCCCGAAGCCGGTGCGGTCCATTCAAACCAGACGCCTGGCCAGGCGAGGCCGAGATTGGCTTCCGTGCCGTTGCGCGTGGCGCCGGCGTTGCCACGCACCACCGTGCCGCTGCTGCCGGGCAGGGTTTCGGCATCCTGCCAGTGGTCGTTGACCACCTCGGCAAAGCGCCACTCGAAGTCGAAGGGTTGCTCGGCATCGACGACGAGATAGACGGTCTGACCGCGGTCAAGATCCACGGACAGGCGCTCGCTGTCGGGGAACACGGTGTTGCTGGTGCCATCGACCACCGTTTGCAGCGGCAGGGTCGGTGCCGGATTGCCCGGGTAGCGCAGCTCGGCGCGCAAGCCCTGGGTGTCGGTCAGGTCAAAGACACAGCGGCCGTCGGTCGGGGCGGTGTAGCAATACCACACCGTGTGGCGGGCAGCGGTGCCGGCGACGGCCGGCTCGCCAAACTCGGCGGTGGCACCGCGGCCACCTTGGTCGGCGTAGCTGCCCTCGCGTTCGGCGAGCAGGATCGTGTTGCTGAAACCGTCGTTGACCGGCCGGACGCCGGTTTGGCCGTGGACCGGGGAGAGGGCGAGCAGGAGCAGGGGAAAGAGACGTTTCATGGCGATGTGTGGGCAGCCTACAGGAGCGGCTTGCGTGCCGGCGAGGCGAAAAGCGGTCGGCATCCCTTTTGTTGTGCTTGACACAGCACCGGCGATTCCTCTCACAGGGGCAAGCGCAACTGCTGCTGGGTGGGGGCCATCAGGGTCGAAACCCCGATGCCGAGCAGGCGCAGCGGCCCGGTCACCAACTGGTGGCGCGCCAGCAGGAAGCAGGCGAGGCGGTAGAGATCGCGCTCGGAGGTGACCGGTTCCTCGACCCGGATCTGCCGGGTCAGGGTGGTGAAGTCGCTGTAGCGCACCTTGACCTGCACGGTCAGCGCGCCGAGGCCGTGCCGCCCGAGCGACTGCGCCACGTCGAGCGCCATTTCCTTGAGCGCGGCGCGCAGGCGGCCCCGGTCCTCGGTGTCGACGCGGAAGGTGTTCTCAGCGCTGATGCTCTTGCGTTCGTCGCTCAGGTCGAGCGGCCGGTCGTCGTGGCCGAAGGCACGCTCGCGCAGCTTCGCCGCGAACGAGCCGGCCACGGCGTCGAGTGACTGCGTGCTGTCCTGCAGGTCGCCGATGGTGTGCAGACCGAGCGCCTGCAGGCCCTGGGCGGTGACCGGGCCGACCCCGTGGATGGCGCCGACTGGCAGCGGCCGCAGGAAGGCGATGCGGGCGCTGTCCAAGATCAGGGTGATGCCGTCGGGCTTGTCGAAATCGCTGGCCAGCTTGGCGAGGAACTTGTTGGAGCTGATGCCGACGCTCGCCGTGAGACCGCGCTCGGCGCGGATGCGCTGCTTGATCTCCAGGGCCAGCGGCTGCGCCGCCTCGATGGCCGCATCGGCGTCGAGTCCGGGTGGCAGGCAGGCGCTGACATCGAGGTAGGCCTCGTCGACCGACACCTGTTCGATGAGCGGCGTGAAGCTCTGCAGGATCGCCATGATGGCGGCCGATTCCGCGCGGTACACCTCCATGCGCGGCCGCACAAAGATGCCGTGCGGGCAGAGTCGCCCGGCCGTGCGCGAGGGCATGGTCGAGCGGACCTTGAAGGTTCGCGCCTCATAACTCGCCGCGCACACCACCCCGCGCTGGTCCGGCGGTGAGCCGACAATGACCGGCTTGCCCCGGTACTCCGGATGGTCGCGCTGCTCCACCG
>CAZSBO010000226.1:0-4271 GCA_964605265.1 uncultured Prosthecobacter sp. | reverse complement strand
CGTCTTTTTCTTGACGGGATTCCCTTTGTCGAAGAGCCTTTTGCCGTGCCAGCCTCTCCGTTACAAAGCTGGTCCTTCCGGGGGCTTGGTCCGTGAATAGACTCCGTGTGGATGCCCGGTTCTGACAACGGTGGGTAGAGGATGATGTCCGCCAAACAGCCAACCTTTAGATATGATGGAAGCCGTTAAGAAGTTCATGGAATTCTACCTGTTGAGCGTCGGTACAGTGCTTCGCCTGGTCGGAGCCTCTGTGTACACTGGATTGCTTTTGTGCGCTCTTTATGTGGCGTCGAGTTCCCTGAATTGGGTGCTGTTTGGCGAGTTTTCCTATGGGCCTCTTCATGCTGTAACAGCATTGATCCTCGCTCCGCCGATTCTCCGAACCGGAGTGTTGGCGGGAGGATTCACAAGTCCACCGCTCTTGAACCGAGCGAGAGAGCGAGATTAAACATGACAGGGTGC
The DNA here is from genome assembly GCA_964605265.1 of uncultured Prosthecobacter sp. Classification (GTDB taxonomy): domain Bacteria; phylum Verrucomicrobiota; class Verrucomicrobiia; order Verrucomicrobiales; family Verrucomicrobiaceae; genus Prosthecobacter. Next base: position 3,809 of record CAZSBO010000226.1, on the reverse strand, counting down.
ATAAAACGGATGCGTGCAAGGCTTGCATGGCATCTGCCGTGCCATCGCGCGCTGCTGGCTCGCAGTCGCCTGATCCGCGGCATGCCAATTGCAAGCGGCGCAGCGCGTCGCTACCGATGTCGGTTGCGCCAGGCTGGAGCCCCACTCTGAAGGAGTGCGAGTGTGCTGAAGGTCCCTCGCTCTGGGGTGGTGGTCACGTGCTGGACTCCGAGCGAGCCGGCTGAAGCTGCGGCGACGGCTCGGGGACAGTGCCACCGCCGGTTGGGCTTTGGAGCCAGGTGACTTACCGCCTTGCCACCCCGGCCGTGATTTCCTTGTCGCCGGTGCGCAGGATTTCCAGGGCATTGAGCACGGGCAGGGGGCCGTCGGCCTGGGCGGGCACGAGTTCGAGGACGAGGTTGTCGGTGACGGCGATGTTCTCGAAGGTTTCGACGTGGGCGGTTTGGGCGGCGCCGGCTTTGGCGGCGATGTCGAGGCCGGCGGCGACGGTTTTGCCGTGCAGTTTGACGTCGAAGACGCGCTGGCCGGGCTTGTCGCCGGCGGGGGCGGCGAAGCTGAGGCGGAGTTGGTAGGTCTGCGGGGCGTCGCCCGGGTTGAGCAGGGGGATCTCGGCCTTGCTCAGACCGCTGGCGCCGGAGGCGAACAGCCAGGGCGTGTCGGTGCCGGCGAGGCTGAGGGTCTCTTCATTGACATCGAAGAAGGCGCCGCCCTTGGCGAAGCTCTGCTTGAGGTTGAGCGGCAGGTCGATGCCGGCTCGCGAGGACGGACGCGGGTAGCCGAGCCAGAGTTTGCCGTGGGCATCGCGACGGTCGCCAGGGGCGCCGAGGTTGAGGGCCATGTGGCGGACGGGCCGGCTGTCGCCACTGGCGCTGTACACGCCCCACTTCATGCGACTCTGGTCGCGCGGTTCGAAGACGAGGGTGGAGGCGATCGAGAACAGGCAGACGCAGCCGGCGCTGGCTTCGGGCACCATGACCAGGCCGTTGGCGGGGATGGTGTTGATCCAGCAGCCGAGGCGCTGGCCACCGAAGTGCTCGGTGCCCTCGTCGGTGTCGAGGTTGTAAAACGCCGTGGTCTTCGACCGGTAGAACATCAGGTGCTGGGTGGCGGAGAGGGTGCCGCAGTGGTGACCCGGGCGGGAGAACATCCAGGGAGTTTCCTCGCCGGTGAGCGGATGGGTGCGGGTTTTGGGTTTGCCGGTGTACAGGTCGTAGGCCCAGGGTTCGGCGATGATCTCGTTGTTGATGACGGTGGGCCGGCTCTTGTAGTTGGCGTCCTTGGACCAGAGCTTGTTGCCCTTTTCGGCGTCGAGCACGACGAGGCGACGGCGCTCAAACTCACCGGCGAGGTACTGCTCCCAGTAGTGGCCGTTGGCGTTGGCGCCGCCGAGCACGAGGTGGCCGTTTTGATAGATGAGGGTGAGGCTGCCGCCGCCAATGCCGATCTCGCTGCAGTCGGTGACATCAACCGGCTTCGCCCAGACGAGTTCGCCCGTGCGGGCGTCGAGCGCGGTGGCCATGCGCACGTCGGCGCTCTTCAGGCGTTCCTCGGCCAATTCGCGGGCCTTGCCGGTGAGCTTGGCCAGTTCGGTTTTGTCGGCCTTGAGCAGGTCGTCGCGCTGCTCGGGCGTCAGCGAGCTGTCGACAAAAAACACGCGGCCGTCGCCAATGGCGATGGTGACATGGGAGATGAACTGGCCCTGGTGCCGCCAGAGCAGTTTTTGGCTGGCGACCTCGTAGGCGAAGATCGCGTCGCTGGCCTGGGCGGCGGCGCGGCTGCGGCGCGCGCGCACGGCGGCGAGTTCCTTGCGGTCGGTCACCGCGCCATACAGCACGCCGTTTTCATAGGCGATGTAACCCCACTGCTTGTCGGGCTGCAGGTCCTGGTTGGGTAGCTTGAACTGGTGCACGACCTTGCCGGTGGCGGCGTCGAACTGGTTGCAGTGATCCTGCACGGCGACAAACAGATGGTCGTCGCTGGCGGCCATGTTGCCGGGTTCGTAGGCGCCCTTGAGGCCGTCGCGGAGGGCGCCGGGGTTTTCCACCTCCCAGAGGGCGCGACCGTTGAAGGCGTCGTAGGCCATCACCGTCCATTCGCCCTGGATGAAGAGGCGGCCGTTGGTGGAGATCGGACCGACCGCGCCGACGTGGCGGTTGACCATCTTGCCGGGACCGGGGTCGCCGTACCAGAGCACGCTGAGGCCGCCCTTGACGCGTTCGTCCCTGTTGCTGGCGGTGTTGGCGGCGTTGCCGTACTGGTGCGACCAGGAATCGGCGCCGGGCAGGGCGGCGCGGGTGAGCAGGGCGTAGGTGCCGGCCTGGCGCAGGGCGGCCTTTTCTTCGAGCAGGCCGGTGGCCTGGAGCCATTCGGCGACGCTGGTCTTGGCGGCGCTCTTGACGGCGTCGGCGGCCGAGTCGGGCACGCCAAGAGCCATGATGCCGCCGATGGGTTTCAGCACCCGCGCCACCTCCTGCGGCAGGCCGGGCATGTGGCCGGTGAGCAGCAGATGATCGGAGACGATCAGGTTGGCAAAGTAGCTGGCATGCGGGATGACGGTCAGGTCGAGGTGATCGATGACGAGGCGCGAACCATACAGGCCGGTGCGGACAAGGGTGTCGCGGGAGGCACGGACTTTGTCAGCATCGGGCTCCAGACCATAGACCTTGAGGTTGCTGCGCTGGGCGATCTCCCAGGCGAGGCGACCGTGCTCGCTGCCGATGACCAGGCAGAAGCCGTCCTTGATGTTGCTGTGTGTCAAAACCTGTTCGGCGGCATCGGCGTAGAGTTTCGACAGGGCATCCTGCGGGAAGGGATTTTTCTCGAGGGCCGGTGTCTCGGCCAGCGCCGGCAGTTTTTGCGCGGCGGCGGCAAAGGCATAGACCTTGCCGGCGGTGGTGCTGACCAGCAGGTGGTCGTCGGACACAGCCAGGCCGCGGGCCTCGCCCTCGACCGCGCTTTTCCAGGTTTCCGCGCCGGTGGCGGCATCCAGGCAGAGGACCTCCTTCTTGCCGCCGACGACCAGCGTGTTGCCGGCGAGGATCAGGGCGGACTCGTGGGCGATCGGCCGGCTCCACAGAATGCCAGCCTCCTTGAAGTCCTCCAGTTGTTTGCGCCAGGCGGCGAGCTGATCCTTCTGGGCCTGGTAATCCACACGCAGCGGTTCGTATTTCTGCGCGGCCTTGGCGAGGGCGGCCTCGGCTTCGGCGACGCCCGTGCCAGCGGCCTTGGCGGCCTTGAGTGCCTTGTCGGCGGCGGTCACCTTCTTCAGTTCGGCCACCGCGGCATGCTTGCGCAGGTCGCTGTTGAGCTTGTTGGCCTTCATCTCAATGGCGTGGCGCTCCTGGGTGCTGCGCGCGTGGGCATCGCGGTTGATGGCGGTGATTTCCTTGCCGTTGGCCATGAAACCGGTGCTGCCGGAGAAGGTCATCTGCCGACCGCGGAACCAGGCGTAGCCGGTCTTGCCGGTTTTCTGGTCGAGCGCCAGCACCTGGTGCTCACCGACGGCGAGGATTTGGTCCTCGACGAGCATCGCCTGCGCACCGCCGATCTGGCCGCCGGCGTCGCTGCGCCAGCCGGGCGACGGCTTGTTCAGCGGCACGCCGGTGTGACGGTCAAAGGCCATGGCCAGTGCGCGCCCGGAAGGCACGAACAGCAGGTCCTGGGTGGCGAGCAGGTAACCCTGCGGCGAGAGGTCGTTGCGGCCGGCGTCCTGCTGGCTGACGGTGTCGTTCTTCCAAAGCACCTTGCCGGTCGTTGCTTCAACCGCGTGAATGAAGACTTTTTCATGCGGGAACACGCCGGCGCCGAAG
>CAZSBO010000225.1:0-4321 GCA_964605265.1 uncultured Prosthecobacter sp. | reverse complement strand
GGCGTATCGGGAACTCGGCGACATTCCTGCTGGCGCATGAGGCGGGGTTCGCCATGGTAAGACCCCCATGACCCCGCGCAAAGAAGCCGTCTTCCCACTGCTGCCCTGCCTTGTGCTGGTGGTGCTGGCGCTGGCCTTGGGCGGGTTCTACCGGTTGCCCGGCCTGGACCGGCGCCTGATGCACACCGATGAGGCGGTGCTGGGCGTCAAGCTGGCCAAGTACGTCGATACCGGCCACTTTGAGTACGATCGCAAGGATTACCACGGGCCCGGCTTGCATCAGGTCGCCCGGCTCTGGGGGGGCTTGGCGGGCTGGGGCGATTCGAACACCTGGACCGACGCCCAATTGCGGCGGGTGACCGTGGTCTGTGGCCTGCTGGTTCTGGTTTTGACCCTCGGTTTTGCCGATGTGCTCGGGCGCATGGGCACGGCGCTGGCCCTGCTGCTGGCGGCGGTCTCGCCCATGATGGTGTATTACAGTCGCTACTTCATCATGGAGATGCTGCTGGTGCTGCTGGTCGGGGTCATGCTGCTGGCCTTCTGGCGCTACTCGCAGGGTGGCTCACGCTTCTGGCTGCTGCTCGGTGGCGCCTCGCTCGGCTTCCAGCATGCGACCAAGGAGACCTTCATCCTGAATCTCGGCGCCCTGTTCTGCGGCTGGCTGGCGGTGCGAGTCCTCTTCGGCGGTTTCAGTCCGCGCAAGGGCACCGGCCTGAGCCTGGCCGGCATGCGTCCCAAGGACCGGCCGAAGCGGCCCTGGCTCTGGGCCCTGGTGCCGGCCGTGCTGGTGTCGGTGGCCTCCTACTCGGGTGGCTTTCGCGACTGGGGCACGGTCTGGGACAGCCTCATGACCTATTTCGACTACTTCCAGCGGGGGCAGGGCAGCGGTCATGAAAAGCCCTGGCACTACTACCTGACCCTGATTTTCTGGCGGCGCGACACCCTGGTGTGGAGCGAGGCGATGATCGGCGGTCTGGCCCTGCTCGGCATGGGACATGCGTTCTTCGGCCAGCATCGCCGGCCGGAGCGCCAGGTTTTCCTGGTCTTCCTGACGGTTTATGCGGTGGCGCTGTTTGGCGTGTATTCGCTGATCCGCTACAAGACGCCCTGGTCGATCCTCAGCGCCCAGCACGCGCTCATCCTGCTCGCCGGTGCCGGTGGTGCGGCGCTCTGGTCCTGGATGCCCGGTCTGCTGACACGCGGGATGTTCCATGTGCTCATCGCCCTCGGCGCCTACCACCTGTGCAGCCAGACGATGCGCCTGACGGGCACGCACGCGAACCCGCAGTTCGAGTACTCCGCCGACCCGCGCAATCCCTACGTGTACTCGCACACCTCGAAGAGCCTGCGCCGTCTGCTCGATGAGGTGGGCACCTATGTCGGCGACAAGACGGCGACGACCCGGATCCAGGTGGTGCAGGCGGATTCCGGCTGGCCGCTGCCCTGGTACTGGCGCGCCTGGCCGAAGGTCGGTTATCCCACTGAAGTGCCGGAGACGATCGATGCCGACATCATCGTCACCGATGGCGAGTTTTATCCGGCCGTGGCCGACAAGCTGCGCCTGGAGGAGTACGACGTGCGCTCGCCCTACGGCCTGCGACCCGGTGTCATGCTGTCGGTCTTTTACCGTCGCCAAACTTCGGCCAGCGCGGCGCCGACCCCGGTGCCCGAGCTGCCGGCGCCGGCTCAGCCGGGTGGTACCTTGACCGTGCCGCCGGCGTTTTCGCCGACCCTGCCGCCCTTGCCCGGCGTGCCGCCGCCATGACGATCCACCGCTTCGAGCAGCACGCGATGGCGACCGCCTTCGAGGTGATCCTCGCCGGCGACGATGCCCTCTACGCCGCGCAGGCGGCCGAGGCGCTGTTCAGCGAGATTCACCGGCTCGAAGATGAACTCAGTCGCTTCCGGCCGACCAGCGACATTTGGCGACTGGCACAGCTGCGTGCGGGGGAAAGTTTGAAGGTCTCGCTCGCCGTCTGGGACTGTCTCAGTCTGGCCAAGGCTGTGCACGCGGAGACCGCTGGCGCCTTTGACATCACGGTGGGGCCGCTGATGCACCTGTGGCGGGCCGAGGACGGCAGCCTGCGCGAGCCGGATCCCGAGTTGCTGGAAAAGGCGCGCGGGGCGGTGGGCTCGCATCTGTTTGATCTCGATGAGGATGGCTTCCGGGTCACCGTGCACGCCGATCACATGGTCTTTGACCTCGGCGGTCTGGGCAAGGGCTACGCGCTTGATCAGGCGGCGGTGCTGCTCGCCGACTGGGGTTTTGCCGATGCCCTGCTGAATGCTGGCGACAGCACCCTGCTGGCACTCGGCAACGCCCCGGGCGAGCAGGGCTGGACGGTCACCTTGGCGGAAGGCGCACGCGCGCTGACCCTGCAGGATGCCGCTGTCAGCGGCAGCGGCTTTCAGGTCAAGGGCGCGCACCTGATGGATCCGCGCAGCCTGCGGCCGATGGCGGTGCGACCCCAGCGCAGTTTCGCCCAGGCGCCGGCCGCGGCGTTGTCGGATGCCTTGTCGACCGCCTTTGCGGTGCTGGAACCCGAGGCGATTCAGGCCCTCTGCGCCCGCCATCCGGGCGTGGCCTGGCTGGAGGTCTGAGCAAGCGCAACCGGCGCACACGGACACGCCGATGCAAATCGGGTGAAGACCGCCTCAGCCGACGATCAGGCCCTTGCTGCGACGCTCCTTCTCGCGTTCGAGCAGCGGCACCTTTTCCTCGGTCTCGACCACAGGCACGCCGAGGCGGTCGATGCCGTCGAAGGTCAGGCCCTTCAGGCAGGCGATCTCCTGGGCGAGGCGACCGAACACACCGGCGGCGCTGTCCGGACCCTTCTCGCCACCGCAGGCGGCGACGAGGTCGCGCAGGATCAGCAGCGTGTCGCGGGCGTTGCCGGGGCTGTTGACGGCCTTGTTGAGGCGCTGCAGGCGACCGGTGACGTTGATCATGCTGCCGTCCTTCTCCGCGTAGGAGTTGCCGGGCAGGACCGCGTGGGCGTAATCGGCGGCGGCGTGGGCGAGGATGTGCAGGGAGGCGAAGAAGCCGGCTTTCTCCAGTTCGCGGGCTTCGAAGCCGGCCTTGAGCAGGTCTTCGCCGAGGGCGATGACCAGCTTGAGGCGACCGCGGCCTAGCAGCTCGCGGATGCCTTCGAGCATGGCGCCGGGTTTCTGGAGGCCGAGGATGTGGCGGACGCCGAGGCTGTTCGGATTGAGGTCGTCGGCGCGCAGGTAGCCGTCGCTGCCGCCGGTGCGTGGCACGACGTCGAGGTTGTCGGTGCCGAGGGTGTCGGCCAGCTTGCGCACGTAGTGCAGTTCCTCGTTGGTGAAACGGGCGCTGGCGACGATGGCGATCTCCTCGCCCTTGAGGCCGCGGGCGGCATCGGCGATGGCCTGCAGGGTGTCGCTCCACTTGGCGGTCTCGTGCCGGCCGGCCTTCTTGAGCAGGGGATCGGTGAGGCGGAACTCGCTGTTGACGAAGTGGAAGTCGAGGCGGCCCTGGTCGCACATCCAGTTCGAGTTGACGTCGTTGTTCTCGCGCGGGGTCTGGCGGTACAGGGTGTCGCCCCGGGCGCCGATGATCGTGTTGCAGCCGCGGCCGCACTTCGTGCACAGGCTGTCGGTTTCGGTGAGGAACCAGACGCGCTGCTGGAAGCGGAAATCGGTGCTGGTAAGGGCGCCGACCGGGCAGATGTCGACCGTGTTGAGCGAGTAGTTGTTTTCCAGGCGCTTGCCCGGGTGCACGGCCAGCGTCGTGTGGCTGCCGCGCTCGGTGAAGCCGAGCACCGGGTCATCGGCGATCTCGGCGGTGAAGCGGATGCAGCGGCTGCACATGATGCAGCGCTCGTCGTCGAGGCGCACGCGCGGGCCGATGTCGACGTTCTTCGGCTTCTTGACCTTGTTTTCGCGGAAGCGGCTTTCGCCCTTGCCGTGCTCGACGCTGAACTCCTGCAGGCGGCACTCGCCGGCCTGGTCGCAGATCGGGCAGTCGAGCGGGTGATTGATGAGCAGGAACTCCATCACGCCCTTGCGGCATTCCTGGGTCAGGATCGAATCCGTGCGGATGCCCATGCCCTCGGCGACCGTGTTGGCGCAGGCAATGACCGGGCGCGGCATCCAGCCGATCTTCGGCATGCCATGCTCGTCCTTCTCCGCTTCCTGGCCTGGCTGCGGGCGCGGAGGCATGCCCATTTCCACCAGGCACATGCGGCAGTTGCCCGGGCTGGTCAGCTTCGGGTGGTAGCAGTAATGCGGCACCTCCTTCTTGACCTGCTTGCAGGCCTCGATCATGCGCGTGCCCTTGGGGAACTTGTGCCAGACACCG
>CAZSBO010000224.1:0-4461 GCA_964605265.1 uncultured Prosthecobacter sp. | reverse complement strand
GACAAGGACTACGGCGACTACGACCTGTGGGTCGACTACAAGATGCGGCCCAAGGGCGACAGCGGCATCTACCTGCGCGGCACCCCGCAGGTGCAGATCTGGGACTTCACCGAGAACGACGAGAAGGCGGTGTCGCTCGGCAAGCCCAAGGGCTCCGGCGGTCTCTGGAACAACAAGAACCCGGAGGGCAAGGATCCGCTCAAGCTCATGGACAAGGCGCTGGGCGAGTGGAACCGCTTCTACATCCGCATGATCGGCGAGCGCGTGCTGATCAAGCTCAACGGCGAGGTCGTGGTCAACAACGCCGTGCTGGAAAACTTCTTCGCCAACCGCAAGGCCGGCTACCTGGCCTACGGCAAGAAGGACGCCAAGGCCGCTGAGAAGCCGCCGGCCGGCTGGATGCAGGACCCGGTCTATGCCAAGGGCCCGATCCAGCTGCAGACCCACGGCAGCGAGATCCGCTGGAGGAATGTCTTCGTCCGCGAAATCCCCGCCGACGAGGCCAATCAGCTGCTCGCCGACGGTGAGGCCGGTTTCACCCGCCTCGACAACGGCAAGGATCTGTCGAACTGGCAGGGCGCCGTGGAAAACTACGAGGTCATCGACGGCAACATCGTCTGCAAAAAGGGCAAGGGCGGCGACCTGCTGACCAAGGAAGAGTATGGCGACATGATCCTGCGCTTCGAATTCAAGCTGCCACCGGCCGGCAACAACGGCATCGCCCTGCGCACCCCGCTCGGCGGTCACAGCGCCAAGGACGGCCTGGAAATCCAGGTCATCGACACCGACGGCTATGAGGCCAAAACCGGCAAGCCCCTGCAGCCCTACCAGGTTCACGGCTCGCTCTACCACCTGGTCGGTGCCAAGCGCGGTTACCTGCGCCCGACCGGCGAGTGGAACACCGAGGAGATTGAGGTGCGCGGCAACCGCGTCAAGGTCACCCTCAACGGCACCAAGATCCTCGACGCCAATCTCGACGAACTCGACTACAGCGGCGTCAAGACCAAGCCCGCCGGCGTCGAGCGCAAGTCCGGCTTCATCGGCTTTGCCGGCCACAGCGATCCCGTGGCCTTCCGCAACTTCCGGGTGAAGCGGCTCTGAGGTTTCGACAGTTCAGTTCCATGCAGCGCGGTCCGCTTCGGCGGGCCGCGTTTATTCTGGACGGCATGGACCCTTGAGGCAGCGCCGCGGGATCCATCCCGTCCCTCAATACACCGCCTTGCGGTGGAAAAGCCAGCTCTCCAGCAGCAGCAGCCCGAGCACGGCCCAGATCAGCAGTTGTGGCAGGCCGGTGGCGGCCCAAGCGCCTGCCACGGGCGGCGGCGCTTCAGCGGCTTCGACCACACCACGCGCCGGCAGGTCGGTGACCGCCGCGGACACCAGGGCGCTGACCCCGGTGCGCCCGTCGGCCGCCTCCCAGGCCCCCAGTCGGCCGAGCCGGGTGACACCCCCTTCCAAGACCTCGGTCGTTTCCATAAAACGGCTGCCATCCCACTCCAGCCAGCGCCGCAGGCCCTCGTCCTCCAGCAGATCGCCCGGACGTTGCGTCGCCAGCCCGGCGAGTGCGGCCGAACCTTCGGCGCACCAGTACAAGGCATTGCCCAGCAGCAGAGGAAAGGCCGGCAGCAGGGCGAGCTGTTCGGAGCGCGACGCTGAAAAGGCGGCGACCACGAGGCGTTGGCCGTCGCGTTCGCCAGCCGCCAGCACCGGCTCGCCGCCGGCCATCCACAGCGGCTCCAGCGTGCCGCCGAGTTCGAGCACGGCCGTCTGGGTCAGCGCCACCCGACCGGCAGCGACCCGGAACAGCACCGGATGCTCCGGCGCGGCGGCGCGCACGCCGGCATGCGGCAGACCGGCACCGGCCAGCCGGCGCAGCGGCAGCGGCTTCGTCGCCGCCGGCGGATCGAGCAAAATGGCGGGGCGATCGGCCAGCCATTCCGCTGGCAGCCACTGGTCGAACACATACACATCGGGCTTGTCCGGCAGCGGCCAGGCCGCGGGCGCGACCTTGAGCAGTTCGATGCGCCCCGCCTCGACCAGCGACGCCAGCGCGAGTTCCACAAAAGGATCAGGCGTCGCGGCAACGCGCGCCACCACCAGCGGCCGCGTCTTCGGCAGGATGGCAGCCACCGCATTGTCCCAACCCAGGCAGTCACCCTCGGCGCGCAGCTGAATCTCCAGACGCTGGCCGCGCACCCCCTCCAAGGGCAGCACCAGGGCGGCTTCAGCGCCCGGCGCCAGTTCCAGCTCACGCAACTGCGCCAGACGCCCGGCGACCCGCACTTCCAGGGTCGCCGCCAGCGGCCGGGCATTGGCCTGGGCCGCCTGCACCTTGACGAAGGCCTCGTGCCGATCATGGGCAAGTGGTGCAGGCCGCAGTTGGAAGGCGGTGATGCCGACGTTCAACGGCGCCTCCAGCGCAGCCGGCACAAACTCCAGCGCCAGATCGCCGACCTCCTCCCACGGGCGATCACTGAAATGCCAGATGCGCGCGCCCGCTTCCAACTCGGCCAGACGCCGCGCCGCCGTCAGCGCCGCCTCCGGGTTGGGCGGCACCGGCAGCGGTCGCAGAGCATCGAGCAGGCGCAGGCATTCACGACGGTTGCGACTGCGCGACAGCGGCACCTGGGCACCGCCGTCGGCGACGACGAGCGACAGCACCGCCTGATCCGGCAGGGCCCGCAGGCGGGCGCGGACAAGGTCGCGTGCCACGTCGAGGCGACTGCGCCCGGCGGCATCGCGCGCCGCCATGGCGGCCGAGACATCGACCACCAGCACGACCGCAGGCGGCGTATCGAGACCGGTGTCGGCCACCGGCCGCGCCAGGGCGAAAACGGCGAGCAGCAGGACAAGCAGGGTGAGCAGGAGCGACAGCCAGCGCTTGAGCCGGCGCAGCCAGGCCGACTCCTGGTGCTCGCGGGCGAGCGAGCGGAAAAACAGCAGGGTCGAGACCGGCAGTCGGCGGGCCTTTTTCTTGAACAGGTAGAGCGCCAGCGGAATGAGCGCCAGCCAGGCCAGGTGCAGGAGGTGGGGAGCAAGGAAGCGCATGTTCAAACGCCGCCGGCCAGGGCGGAACCGCGGTTCAACAGGTCGAGAAACCGATCCTCGAAGGCTTCATCAGCGCCGCACTGCATGAAGTCGATGCGATGCGACGCGCAGGCTCGTGCCAGGTGATCACAAAAGGCGTCGAAGGTCTCGGCATAACGCGCCACCTCGCGGCGCGTGATCCAAAAGCGCCGGCGCTCGCCGGTCTCCACCTCATCGAGTTCGACCTCGCCCTCGATCTTCGGCTCGCGCTCCTCGGGATGCAGGATCTGCACGAAATGGGTTTCACCCGGCCAGGCGGCGGCGCGCTTGACCGCCTGCGCCGCCGCATCGAGGTCGCGACCGAAGAAGTCGGAGAGCACGAAGATCACCCCGTAGCGCTGGCGCGCAGGGCGAAAATCGGCGAAGGCGCGGTCGAGATCGGTGAGCCCTCCGAATTCCAGTCGAGCTGCCGTCTGCAGGATCTTTTCGATGTGGCCCTGGCCGCGCAGCGGCGGCAGTTCCTGGCGGACGCTGGCGCCGAGCGAATAGAAGCTGACGCGCTGCTGGCCGGCGAGTCCGAGGTAGGCGAGGGCGACCGCGAAGCGCAGGGCCTGGCGGCGCTTGTCGGCGAAGGGCCGCGCCATTGAGGCGCTGGTGTCGACAATGACATGCAGGTTGAGCTCCTGGGTCTCCTCGTAGAGACGCACGAACAGCTTGTCGAGGCGGGCATACAGGCGCCAGTCGATCGCGCGGTAGTCCTCGCGCGGGGTGTAGTGGCGGTAGTCCTTGAACTCGCGGGTGAAGCCGGTGGCCGGGGTCGACTGCGCGCCGCGACGGGTCAGCGCCCGGCGCTTGCGCAGGCGCACGGCGAGTGAACGCAGCCGGTCGAGAAAGGCGGCGTCGAAAAGGTCCTCGCGGGCGATGGCGGCCTCGCTCATGACGCGACGGTCAGGCCGCCTCCCGGGCCGGGGTTTGTACCTGGTCGAGCAGCTTGGCGATGAGGTCGTCCACCTTCACCTGCTGGGCCTCGCCCTCGAAGTTGAGGATGATGCGGTGGCGCAGCGCCACCCGGGCAAGCGCGCGCACGTCGTCGGTCGACACCGCCGTGGCACCGTGCACCGCCGCCCAGACGCGGGCGCCGCGGATCAGCGCCTGCAGGCCGCGCGGGCTGCTGCCGTAGGACACGTAGCGCTTCACCTCAGGCAGGGTGTCAGGCTGCTCCGGGTGGGTGGCGAGCACGAGGCGCGAGGCATAGCGCGCGACCGGATCCGCCACCGGCACGGCGGAGAGTTCCTGCTGCAGGGCGATGAGTTCCGGCCCGTGCAGCACGGTCTCCAGGCGCGGCTCCTCAAAGCCGGTCGTGCGCCGCGAGATTTCGACGAGCGAATCCAGGTCCGGGAACGGCACTTTGATCTTGAACATGAAGCGGTCGAG
>CAZSBO010000223.1:0-4463 GCA_964605265.1 uncultured Prosthecobacter sp. | reverse complement strand
CAGGCGACCGGCCGGGCTGGCGGGTGCCTCGGCCTCGGTCGGCAGTTTGGCACCGGTCGCCAGTCGCTCAACAAGCAGGCGGTGGGCGGTGTCGCGATGCCAGCCGTTGCTGTGCCCCAGCGTGCGCAGCAATTCACCGCTGTCAGCGCCGGCCAGGTCCACCTTCTGGCCGATGCGCTCCGGTCGCCGCCCCTCGGGCACCAGGCGCCAGATGCGGCCTCGGTCATTGCCGCTGTTCAGGTCGAGGTGCTTCTTGATTTCATCGGGCACGCTCCAGGGATGCTCGATGACCTCGCGATACATGTCGCAGACATACAGGCAGCCGTCGGGGGCGTTGGCAAAATTGACCACGCGCACCCAGGTGTCCCTGCTGGCGGCAAACTCGAAGCCGCGCTCGTCGGCGGGGCGCTCGCCCTCGAGCGTGATGCCATCGGCGGCGTAGCGGATCTGCTTGCGGTGGATGAGCTGACCGCCGGCGTCGCCGGTGAAGCTGTTGTTGACGAAGTCCGGCCCGTAGGCATCGCCGCGATAAATCGTCGTGCCGGTGGCACCGGTGAAGTAGCCGCTGACGCGGCCACCGCCCTCGACGGCCCCCTTCACCACGCCGGCGATGCGCCAGCGCGTGCGGATGATGCGCCAGGGTTCATCGGGGCTGAGCCGGAAGACCTCGGCAGCGCCACCATCGACGGCGATGCTGCTGCGTGCCGGCGGCAGCGGCTGCACCGGGTTGCGGCCGGCATAGACGTCGTCGTACAGCCAGGCCTGCAGGTGCACCGAGTTCGAGCAGCCGAACTTGCGACCGTAGTCGTCAAAGCTCATGCCATACTGGGCGCCGCCAGCTTCGAGACCAAAATCCAGCGTCACCGGATCAAACCAGAAGTCCTTGCCGCCGAGTTCACGACCGGGCAGGTCGGGACGCTTCGGACTGCTGACCACGCCGCGGTTGCCGCCACCGGCGAGCACGTGGACACGACCGTCCTGGCCCCATTGAAAGCTGTTCATCAGGCCCTGGACATTGAGGATCTTCAGGCCGGTGCCGAAGCCGGTAAAGACCTTCTCACGCACCTCGGCGCGGCCGTCGCCGTCCTTGTCCTCGAAACGCCAGATGTCGGGCGTGGCACCGACATAGAGCCCGCCGTTCGCCCAGATCAGACCGGTGGGCCAGGGCAGGTTGTCGGCAAAGACACTGGCGGTCTCGAAATGACCGTCGCCATCCTTGTCCTCCAGCACCGACACGCGCCCCAGATGCGGCGTCACGTCGCGCATCTCCGAGTAGTCGATCATTTCGCAGACAAACATCCGGCCGCGCTCGTCGAAGCAGAGGGCGATTGGGTCGCGCACCTGCGGTTCATGGGCCGCCAGCTCCAGCTTAAAGCCCGGTTTCACCTTCCAACTGGCCACGGCGTCCTTCGGCTCGACCGCCGGGTAACGCGGCAGGTCCTTGGCCGGGTCGACGGCGACCGCGTTGTTCGTGGGGCCGTAGGCCTTGGCGTAGGTGGTCTTGGTGGCGATGCCATCCTGGGCGGAGAGCAGGCCAGCCACGCAGGCGAGGCCGGAGATGAGCGGCAGCTTCATGGGGGAGAAAACGCCCCATCGCGGGGGGTGTCCTGCGCCGGGATGACGGCTTCCCGTATTTTTATCATGGCAACGGCACCAACCGCCGGCGGTTGACGACCGTATTCCTCTGCTCCCATGGACACCGACCCGATCGATCGCGACCTCGCCCAGGTCGAACCCCGCGCCAACTACCTGCCCTACCCCGCCTCGCGGCTGGCGGCCAGGATCGTGCCGCAGGACCTGACCAGCTTCAAAAGCCGCGGCATCTCACGGGTCGAACGTGAACTGCAGCAGGAACTTGTCGAACTGCGCGAGCGTTACCTGGCGGTGATTGACGACTTCAACTGGAACAAGCTCATCTACGAGGCACGCTTTGGCTTTGAACCGGTGATCGGCGAGACCTACCACCTCTACGAGGTCGAGGGCAAGCACCACCTGAGCCTGATCGAGCCGCAGTCCTGGCACCAGAAGTGGATCGGCAGCTTCCGCCTCAACGCCGATGGCCGCTGGCAGGCCGACCAGATCGCCGACGACTTCGATCTGCGCGCCTGGATCGGTGCGGCGGCCTGAAGTTCAGAGCACCGCCCGCGCAATCTCGTCCCAGAGGGCGTCGATCTGCTGTGGCCCCCGCGAGGGTTTGCCAGCCTTGGCGAACCAGTAGTCGGCATTCCACTGATCCCCCTCCATGACATGCAGCAGGGCGTGGATCCACGAGCCCAGCGGCGTGTGGATCTCCTGGGCGATGTCGTGAGCGGCATCCCAACGGTCCTGCTTCGCGTGCCAGAGCGCCAGCGCCTCCCGGCTCAGGCCGGCAGGCGCGGTTTCCAAGGCGGCAAGTTCGGCCGGCGTCATGCTCACTCCTCCGGCAGGTCGCGACCCTTGGTCTCGGGGGCGAAGGGCAGGATGATCAGGCCGAGCAGGAAGATCAGGCTCATCCAGGTGCAGGCGTCGCGGAAGGCATCAAGCTTCTCGTCGGCGGTCGCTGCATGGGCGGCGAAGATGGCGGTCAGGCTGCCCTGCAGGAAGGGACCGGCGGCGGCGATGAAACGGCCGACGTTGTAGCAGAAGCTGGTACCCGTGCTGCGCAGGCTGGTCGGGAACAGCTCGGGCAGGTAGATCGCGTAACCGGCGAACAGCGAGAGCTGGAAGAAGCCCATGAGCGGCACCATCCAGAAGATGTCGCTGCGGTCATCAAGGTAGCGGAAGACCAGGATCGTGCTGGCCATGGCGCAGACATAGGCGACCGCGAACACCGGCTTGCGACCGTACTTGCTGGCGGCCCAGGTGAAGACCATCATGCCGAAGAAGGAACCGATGTTCTGCATGATCATGTTGATGCCGGTCCAGATCATCTTCCAGCCGGGGAGCAGCGCCTCCGGCACCTTGTCGGCCACCAGGGCCTTGCCGATGACGTCGTTGATGAGCTCGGGGCTGAAGAAACCGATGCCCCACAGGCCAATGACGCCGGAGATGCACAAGGTCATGCCGACCAAGGCGTTCTTGCGCCAGCGCGGCTTGCCGAGCAGGGCGCTGTAGCTGCCAAACTTGACGCCGGTGATCTTGCCTTCGGCGCGCGCCTTCACCCACTTCTCCGGCTCCTTGAGCTTGATCTGGATGAACACCACCATGAAGGCCGGCAGGGCGCCAATGAGGAACATCGTGCGCCACATTTCCGTCTTCGCCTCAACGCCGTTCTCGATCGCCCGGATCTGCAGGTAGCCGACGATGATGGCGATGCTGGCCGCGGTGATGTTGCCGACCGCCGACAGCGCCTGCAGCAGGCCGAGCGCATGCGGACGGGCGCGATCCGGCAGGGAGTCCGCCACCAGGGCGACCGCCAGGCCGAACACGCCGCCGACGCCGAAGCCGGTGATCAGACGGTAGGCGGCGAAGTCCCAGAAACCGACCGAGAAGGCCGAGAGACCGGTGCAGACCGAGTAGATGAGCACGGTCAGGGCGAGCGTCTTGGCGCGGCCAATGCGGTCGCCGACAGCGCCGAAAATGAGACCGCCGATCGCCCAGCCGGCGACGAAGAAGGTCGTCGACAGGCCGCCATAAAACTTCGGATCCATGCCCTCCTTGAGCAGCGAGGCCATGGCCGCCGGGCGCGCCACCAGGAAGAGCTGCTGGTCCAGGCAGTCAAACAACCAGGCCAGCGAGGCCATCGTGAAGACAAACCAATGATAACCGTTGAGTTCTTTCCACCAGGGGGCGAGGGAGGCCGGAGTCGTGCTGGGCTGGTTCATGAGCCGCGAGCTTGAAACACATCCGGCGGCGTGGCAATCACGAATTCACCCGCAATGACGCGACTGTCCTTCACGGCGGCGCGTCGCCGGGCGTGGCACCGAGACCGGGCGGACTCGGATTCACCAGCAAATCGTCGCCGGTGAACAGCTGGCGATCGGGGCCGGCCGAACGGATCTCGGTGACGTTGGCGGAAACCGGATGGAACCAGTAGGGCGTGCCCCAGCGGTCGATGAGCTGGCCGTCGCGCACGGCGCTGGCGGAGCGCGGCAAAAACACCCCCTCCGGACCCGAGCCAACCAGGGCCGCGGTGATGTCGGCGTTGTCGCCCGAGGGATGGGCGCCGAGCGCGCGCTGATGCAGGCCGAGCAGCTCATGGAGGATTTCCAGGTCCTGCTGCGGCTCGTGATCGGGCGAGTTCAGGCTGAGACCGAGCTCGCGCAGGTGCGGATCCATGGCGGTGGGCGCCGCAGCGGCTGGCGGCGGCCGCGGATCTCCAGGTTCGGACCGTCGTGGCGCGGCGACCGCCTCGCGACCGCGCTCAGCCGCGGCCTGACGCAGCCTGGAGGAGGTGACCGCGCTGTACATCCAGGCGGCCAGAATGCCAAGCACGGCCAGCAGCAGGGCGACGAGGTACGGACCGGGACGCTTCGGAAGTTCGG
>CAZSBO010000222.1:0-4466 GCA_964605265.1 uncultured Prosthecobacter sp. | reverse complement strand
TGCGACAGGGTGGTGATGCCCGCGCCGGTTTTGATGAGGGCGAGATTGCCGCTGATCAGGCCGCCGAAGCTGGCCGTGCCGGTTTCCGCGATGGTGAAGGTGGACAACTGCCGGCTGCGGTTGGTGAGTTCGGCGTTGAGGCCGGAATTGCCCTCGTTGCGCAGGCTGGCGACGGTTTGATCGAAGCCGTTGAGGTCGACCCCGGCATACTCGTTGTTGTTCGAACTGGTGAAATGGATGTCGAGGATGGTGTCGACCGGCAGGGCGTTGTCGATGCCGAGGAAGACGGTGCCGCGGACGATCTCGGTCTGGCCGCTCCAGGTGTTGCCGCTGCCCGACAGCACCAGGCCGCCGTTGCCGGTGAGTTCGCCGCTGAGGCGGACATCGCTGGTGCCGACGGCGCCGGTGATGGTGCCGCTGATGACGAGGCGGCCGCCCTCCTGGACGCCGAGGCGCGCCTGGTTGGCGCCCAGGGTCACGTTGCCGGCCCATTCGGCGCGGGCATTGACCCCGGCCTGCAGGCCGCCGCGGTTCGTGGTCGGTGAGCCGTCGCCGACGCCGCCGGTGGTGGAGGAGACGGTGATGGTTTCGCCGCTGATGGTGATGCCGTCGCCGAGTTCGAGATGGCTGTTGCCGGTAACCGTGACACCGCCGGTGGTGGCGCCGAGCGCCTGTGCGTGCAGGACACGCAGGACGCCGCTGCTGATGCTGACGTTGCCGGTGAAGCTGTTGGCGGCGGCCAGTTCGACAACCGCGCTGCCACTCTTGCTGAGAGCGCCGGAACCCGCCAGCGTGCCGGTCAGGGTCAGACGCTGTGTGCCGGAGAGCGAGGAATTGCTCGCCAGCCAGACCCGGCTCGCCACCGTGCGCGGCGCGCCATCGGCCTGCAGGGCGCCGCCGCTGAGGGTGACATCGCCGGTGCCCAGCGCACCGTCGGCCGCAATCACCAGGGCGCCACTGGCGACGGTGACGCCGCCGTCGAAGCTGTTGGCCTGGGTCAGGCGCAGGGAACCGGTGCCGGTCTTCACCAGGCCGGCGGCGGTCGCCGAGCTGTTGCGGATCAGGCCGGAGACGGTGGCGCTGTTGGCATCGACGCGGATCGTGCGCTGGCCGCCGTTGAGGTCCAGCCCGTTTTGGAAGTCGAGCGCGGCGGTGGCGCCGGTGGCATTGAGCAGCAGAGCCGCCGGGTCGAAGTGGGTTGAGTCCCAGACGAGTTCCGCACCGCTGCCGCCGAGGTTGACTGCCAGCGCCGTGCTGCCGGCGCTGAAGCCGGAGGCACCGCCGGTCACAGCGACCTGGCCCGCGCCGGTGCCAAGGGGGCGGGTGAAACTGGCGCTCGTGGTGCGTAGCGCACCACCGCTGAGCAGGAGTGGCGAGGCCGCGGGCAGGCTGGTGCCGTCGACGGCCTGCAGCACGCCTTCCAAGACGCGGGTGACGCCGGTGTGGCTGTTGGCGCCGCTCAGCACGAGCAGGCCGTTGCCGGTTTTGGTCAGCGAGGTGGCGCTGGTGTGATCGACGAGGGACGAGGCGATTTCCAGGCTGCCGGCGGTGTTGAACTGCGAGACGATGAGGTTGCCGCCGGCGGGGCCGCGCAGTTCGCCGGCGGTGATGAGCGAGGCATTGGCACCGACTCCGGAAGAGACGAGCAGCAGGCCGCTGTTGAGCGTGTGGGTGCCGTCGAGATTGACGGTGAAGGCACCCTCGCTGTGGAAGCGCAGCGCGCGGATCGTGGCGGCGGCGTAGGGCGCGCCGTTGCTGCCGGTGACGTCCATGGCAGCGCCCGCCGTCCAGGTGTCGGTGCCCGTGGGGATCCAGTCGCTGAAGGCAGTCAGCACACCGGCCTGGGCGAGCACGAGATCGCTGCCGTTGAGGGTGGCGCCGACAAGCAATCCATCGCTGACGTTGCCCGCGCCGGCGGGGGTGTTGGTGAAGACGATGCTGCCACCGTCGCCGGGATTGTGGACGAAGTTCACGGTGCCGTCGGTGCGCGTATAGGGGCTGGCGCCGGTGAAGGTGAGGGTGGCGACGGTGCCCGCGGTGGCGTTGACGCTGACCGTGTTGGCGCCGCTGCTGAGGGTCAGCGAGCTGAGTTGCTGGGTGTGCGAACCGCTGGCCGCGCTCAGCTGGTTGAAGCTGCCGCCGGCGAGTTCGAGCGTGGCCGCGGGTTGGATGCGGTTGCTGATGTCATTGTTGTTGACCGTGTTCGAGCTGCCGTTTTGGAAAATGCCGCCGCGGGTGACGGTGATGCCGCTGGTGCCGTGCAGGGCGCCGCCGGTGCCGGCAGTGCTCAGGGTGCCGCCGGCGACCGTGGTGCTGCCGGTGTAGGTGGCGGCGGCGGTGAACTGCAGCAGGCCCTGGCCGGTTTTCACCAAACTGCCGCCGGTGCCATTGACGATGACGCCAACGGTGGTTGTGCCACCGAGGATCTGGAAGGTGCGCGTCGCCGCCCCGATTTCGAGCAGGGGCTGGATCGCCGAAGACGAGTTGGTGTTCAGGTTGTTGCTGCCGCTGCCCGTGAAGTCGCCGTTGAGGTGGAGGATCACACTGGCGTCGCCAACATTCATGGTCAGGTTGCGTCCGCGCATCGTCAGGCCGCCGGCACCGATGGTGAGGGAGGTGCGCGGATTGCCGGCGCCGTTGCTGCCGCCAATCAGGATGTCGGCGCCGGCGAGCAGGGCGGATCCCACGTCCCAACTCGCAGGCGTGGCACTGCCGGGACTGCTGTTGATGACCAGCAGGTTGCCGCCATTGAGCGTCAGCGCGCCGGTGATCGTCATGTGACCGATGTTGCCACCGGAGGTGAAGCCGCCGCTGTTCTGGGTGTAAAAGGCGATCGTCTCGTCGGTGTTGAAGGCCGAGATCGTGCCGCCGTCGGCGATGATGCCCGACGTGTCCGGAATCTGGTGGCTGGCGCCCAGTTGCAGCGTGCCGCCCGTGTTGACCGTGATGTCACCGGCGAGAGCGTCGATCCCGGCGGTCTTGGCCAGGCGCAGGATGCCGGCGTTGACAATGGCGTTGCCGGTGAAGCTGTTTGCCTCCGTGCCGCTCAGCGTCAGGGTGCCGTTGCCGGTTTTGACGATGGAGGCGGAGGTCGCGGCGCCGTTGGTGATCATCGGCACGATGTTGAGGTTGGCGCCGCCACCGGCGATGTCGAAGGTGCGGCTGACCGTGCCGCCGCTGCTGCTCAGGCTGATGACCGGGGGCAGGGCGCCGCCGGCGACGCGTTCCAGGGTTGAACCCGTGCTGCCGCCCGTGCTGACGGTGCCATCGAGCACCAGCAGGCTGCCGCTGGTGCCGCCGCCGAGGTGGATGCGACTGCCTTCCAGGTACAGGCCACCGGTGCCGATGGTCAGGCTGCTGCGATTCGCCAGGCTGCCGCCGTTGCCGAAGACGGTGAATCCGTTCGCCACGGTCGTTGATGTGGTGGCGCCGTTCATGCCGATCAGGCTGAGGCGGCCATAGGTTTGTTTCGAACCGCTGTTGCCGACAAAGACCCGGTTTTCGCCGGCGACGAAGCTGACCTCGCCGATGTTCCAGACCGAATTGGCGCCGGCGTTGAAGGTGCCGCCACTGACGGTGAGGGAAGCGAGGGTTTGGGTCACCGTTGCCGCGGTTGTGTTGGGCGCGGTGCCGTTAAAGCCGCTGCCCGCGCCAGCCAAGCTGACGTGCGCGCCGGTATGAATTTGGTGGGTGCTGTTGATGAAGGTCAAGAAGCCGCCGGTGATCTGGACGTCGCCTGCGAGCGAGGTGGCACCACCGGTTTTGGCCAGGTGCAGGCGTCCGGCGCCGAGCGTCAGCGGGCCGCTGTGGGTGTTGGACAGGGAACCGTCCAAGGTCAGTTGTCCGGCGCCGAGTTTGCTCCAGGCGGTGCTGCCGGCCAGCACGCTGGAGATCGTTGCCGCGGCGTCCGTGGTCACGGTCGAGTTGTCGAGGGTGAGGACGCCCGCACCGGTCAGAACGTAAGAGCCGCTGCCGGGTGCGCTGAAGGTCAGGTTGCCGACACGCAGGGCGCCGCTGAGGGTGACCGTGCCGGCGGCACCATTGCCGGCGCCAAAGATGGCGTGACTGCCATCGATCCAGTTTTGGTTCTGCAACGCCTGCGTCTGATTGAACCAGTTCGGTGCGCCTGCTGCCCACGTGCCGGCACCGTCCTGCGGGCCGTCGGTCAAGGTTGAGGCATCCCAGACAAAAACATCGCTCCGGCCCGGCAGGGGCAGACAGAGCAAGGCGAGCAGGCAGAAAGCGCCCAGGCCGCTTCGAAGGCAGGCAGAGGGAAGGTGGGTCATCGCTCTCCCTAGAATGAATTGACGCAGAATTCAATCCTCAGCCGATGTCGCGCCGATACGGGAAATCTTTATTCGATGTTGCGCAGGGGTGAGTGAACCTCGACGTCGTTACGCTGTTCTGGACCGGGCGTGCTGCGGCCGCGGTCGATGGCTTTGCGCAGCACTGCCTGCAGGCGCTCG
>CAZSBO010000221.1:0-4551 GCA_964605265.1 uncultured Prosthecobacter sp. | reverse complement strand
GCTGAAGAAGCACGACCTCTCCAGCCTGCGCCTGCTTGGCACGGTCGGCGAGCCGATCAATCCCGAGGCCTGGATGTGGTACCACAACCAGGTCGGCGGCGGCCGCTGCCCGATCGTCGACACCTGGTGGCAGACCGAGACCGGCGGCCACATGATCACCCCGCTGCCCGGCGCCACCCCCACCAAGCCCGGCACCGCCACTCTGCCCTTCTTCGGCGTCGACGCCGCCATCGTCGATGACCTCGGCAAGGAAGTCGGCGTCAACGAGCAGGGCAAGCTGGTCATTCGCAAGCCCTGGCCGGCGATGCTGCGCGGCATCTGGGGCGACAAGAAGCGCTACCAGGAAACCTACTGGAGCGAGTTCAAGGGCTGGTACTTCGCCGGCGACGGAGCCCGTCGCGACAAGGACGGCTACTTCTGGATCATCGGCCGCATCGACGACGTGCTCAACGTCGCCGGTCACCGCCTCGGCACCGCCGAGGTGGAAAGCGCCCTCGTCTCGCACCCGGCCGTGGCGGAATCCGCCGTGGTCGGTCGCCCCGACGAGCTCAAGGGCCAGGGCGTCGTCTGCTTCGTCACCGTCAAGGAGGGCGTCAAGGCCGACCGCTCGCTCGCCGACGACCTCAAGAAGCACGTCCGCAACGTCATCGGCCCGGTGGCCACGCCCGACGAAATCCGCTTCGCCGCCGCCCTGCCGAAGACCCGCTCCGGCAAGATCATGCGCCGCCTGCTCAAGCAGATCGCCGCCGGCGAGGTCGTCAAGGGCGACACCACCACCCTGGAAGACCTCAGCGTGCTCGCCCAGCTGGCCGCCAGCGGCGAGGATTGATCGTTCCCTCCCAGCGCCCGGGCCGCAGGCTTTCCTTGCCAGCCGGCCCGGGCGCTCTTTAGTTTCGGGGCTTATGCGCATCCTCATCACCGGCGGCGCCGGTTTCCTCGGCTCCCACCTCTGCGAGCGGCTTCTCAACGAAGGCCATGAAGTCCTCTGCATGGACAACTTCTTCACGGGGAGGAAGACCAACATCGCCGCGCACCTCGACAACCCGCGCTTCGAGCTGTTCCGCCACGACGTCATCGATCCCTTCAAGGCCGAGGTCGACCGCATCTACAACCTCGCCTGCCCGGCCTCGCCGCCGCACTACCAGCACAACGCGATCAAGACCGTGAAAACCTCGGTCATGGGCGCGATCAACGTGCTCGGCCTCGCCAAGCGCGTCGGCGCCCGCGTCTTCCAGGCCTCGACCTCCGAGGTCTATGGCGACCCCGAGGTGCACCCGCAGCCCGAGTCCTACCGCGGCAACGTCAACCCGATCGGCCTGCGCGCCTGCTACGACGAGGGCAAGCGCTGCGCCGAGACCCTGTTCTTCGATTACCACCGCCAGAACGGCGTCGACATCCGCGTCGTGCGCATCTTCAACACCTACGGCCCGCGCATGCTGCCCGACGACGGCCGCGTCGTCTCCAACTTCATCGTCCAGGCCCTGCGCGGCGAGAACCTCACGATCTACGGCGACGGCACCCAGACGCGCAGCTTCTGCTACGTCGACGACCTCATCGAGGGGTTTGTCCGCTTCATGGAAAGCACCGGCCTGCCCGGCCCGGTCAACCTCGGCAACCCCGGCGAGTTCACCATGATCGAGCTCGCCGAGATGGTGCTCAAGAAGGTCGGCGGCAAGTCCAGGCTGACCTTCCATCCGCTGCCCTCCGACGACCCCCGCCAGCGCAAGCCCGACATCAGCCTCGCCAAAAGCCACCTCGGCTGGGAACCCAAGATCCCGCTCGAGGAAGGCATCGAACGCACCGTCGCCTACTTCAAGAGCGTGGTGGGGTGAGGGAGATTCATGCCTGGTAGGGACCCGCTGCGTCGGGTCCGTGACAACCTCCGAGGCCGCCAGCTTCGGACGCGACGCAGCGCGTCCCTTGCGACAGGGACAACCCGCCCTACCCGTCGTCAGTCTTTCCGCTTCGGATGCCGAATGTAGATGACCCCGGGTAATCCGTCCAAATCGGCATCCTGCGTGAGCAACTCCGCCGAGGCGGCGCGCGCGGTGGCGTAAATGATGCCGTCGGCCAGGCGCAACCGATGGCGATGACTGAGTTCGGCGGCGATCACCGCCAGGCGCTCATCCAGAGGCACCACCCGTCCCTGCTTCATCGCCGTCGCTGCGATCAAGGCCTGCGACATCGAAGACTCGCGCAGGATCCAGCGATAGACTTCCGTGATCGTGATGGCTGGCACGATCAGCTCGGCCGTTGCCTGGATGGCCTTGGCGAAGCGGGCGCTGTTCGGGCCGCCGGTGAAGAACTCAATCCAACCCGAAGAATCGACTACGGCAGGCATCGGTCGCCCTCGCGCTCAAAGGTGTTCCTGACGCCCTTCAAAAAGCCCTTCAGCGAAGCGATCGGTCGAATTGGCACCAGCTCAATCCGGTCTTCCAGCTGCACCATCTCCACCTTGTCCCCGGGCAGCAGGGCAAGCCCCTCCCGAATGGCCTTCGGAATGACGACCTGATACTTGGGCGAAACCGTGACGGTGGACATATCGTTGCCTTTATCGTCATACGAAAGAAACATCGATGCAAGCCGGTTTTCCCGGCGGCAATCGCGGCGGGTTGGTGCTGCGGTCTGTAGTCGCGGGCAGTGACCGCGTTTCCCCCCCGCGGGTCGCTGCCCCGCGCTACAGCCAAGCCCCAGGGTCCGTGACAACCTCCGGGGTGGCCAGCTGCGGACGCGACGCAGCGCGTCCCCGGGGGCACTCACCGCGCATCCGGTCTTTTGCCGATGCGCACGGGCACGTCGACGACGCGGCCGTCACGGACGACGGTGACCTTGGCCTCGCTGCCGGGGGGCAGGGCGCGGATGGCCTTGAGCAGGTCGGCGGGCGAGCGGAAACCGCGGCCATTGAGGGCGGTGATGACGTCGCCAGGGACGAGCCCGGCCTGCTCGGCAGGCGAGCCGGGGTCCAAATCCGTGACGAAGGCGCCGGTGCGGGCGCCACCAAAGCCGCCGTCGAGCACCACCGCCTCGGCGCTGAGTTCCAGCCCGAGGTAGCCGGTGCTGACCGCCGGCGCCTGGCGCAGCACGGCATCGACAATCGTCTTGGCATCGTTGGCCGGCACCGCCAGACCAACGCCCTGCCAGGCGCGGACGTTTTGGTCGCCCTGGTAGATGGCGACGTTGATGCCGACGATCTCGCCGCGGATGTTGACGAGCGGACCGCCGGAGTTGCCGGGGTTGATGACGGTGTCGGTCTGCAGGTAGTCGAGCTGGCTGTCGCTCAAGTGCCGGTCCTTGGCGCTGATGATGCCCTGGGTGACCGTGCCGCTGAGGCCGAAGGGGTTGCCGACGGCAAACACCACCTGGCCGACGCGGGCCTCGTCGGAATTGGTGAAGGCGAGCGCCGGGAAGTCGCCGCCACCCTCGATCTTGAGCAGGGCGATGTCGCGCTCGCGGCTGGCGCCGAGGATGCGGGCGGGGAACTGGCGGTTGTCGTTGGTGGTGACGACCACCTCGCTGACGTCGGCGATGACATGGTAGTTGGTGACGACGTGTCCCTCCTTGGAAATGATGGCGCCGGAGCCGAGGCCGGGGATGACCTCGGGGCGACCCGTCACCAGCCCAAAGAACGGGTGCCAGCCGGTCTGGCCGCGGCGGACGGTCTTGGTGGTGATGCTGACCACCGAGGGCAGGACAGCGGCGGAGAGCTTGGCGAACTCCTCGTTCATCGCCGCCAGCAGCGGGATCTCGCCGAGATCGAGCTTGGGCTTGGCGGCGGCGACGACTTCCGCCGCCGCCTGGCCGGGTTTCTCCCCGCGCAGCAGGTTGAGCAGGCCGTAGCTGTCGTCGCCCCGGCGCCAGAGGGCAAAGACGAGGAAGGCCACCAGGAAGACGGTGACGGCAAAGACGAGGCGGCGGAGCGTTTCCATGCGCCGCCATGATGCGCGCTCCCGGCGCGATGGCAAGAGGCCGACCGCTTGCAAGGCGCTTGGGGTTGAATGTCGGCCGACGCGGGCGAGTCTGACCCCCATGCAGGATGCCGCCTTGCCCGTCCCCCGCCGCCCGGTCGCCCGGCGGCTGCTGGCGCTGGCCTGGACGCACCGCGGGCCGGCGGTCGGCATCGTCCTGCTCGCCTGCCTGGGCACGGCCTTGGTGGTCGTTTTCCCCCAGGCCGTGCAGCACGCGCTCGACGAGGTCATCCCGGCTCGCGACGCGCGTGGTGCCTGGATCGTTTGCGCCTGGCTGGCCGGCGCCTTCCTGCTGCGCGACCTGCTCGCCGCCCTGCGCGGGCGGCTGGCCGGGGTGTTTGAGCAGCGCCTGATCCACGACCTGCGCGGGCAATTGCACGAACGCATCGCGCGCCTGCCACTGGCCGGCCTGCAACGCCATCGCACGGGCGACCTGCTGGCGCGGCTGGCCGACGACGTGCCGGCGGCGCAGCGGGCCGTGCAGGAAGGGGTCGAGCAGGGCCTGACCGCGGTCCTGCAGATCGTCGTCTGCGCCGGCGTGCTGTTCGCCACGAATGCCCATTACGCGCTCATCGTCCTGCTGCCG
>CAZSBO010000220.1:0-4620 GCA_964605265.1 uncultured Prosthecobacter sp. | reverse complement strand
CGGCATCGGTCATGATGACGATCTTGTGGTAGCGCAGCTTCTCAATGTTGAAGGAGCCCTCGACCTCGCTGTCGCCGCCGATGCCGGTGCCGATGGCGGTGATCATGGTCTGCACTTCCTTGTTCTGCAGCACCTTCTCCAGGCGCGCCTTCTCGGTGTTGATGAGCTTGCCGCGCAGGGGCAGGATCGCCTGGTTGTGACGGTTGCGGCCCATCTTGGCGGAGCCGCCGGCGGAGTCACCCTCGACAATGAACAGCTCGGTCTTCGCCGGATCGCGCTCGGAGCAGTCGGCCAGCTTGCCGGGCAGGCCGCCGCTGCTCATGGCGTCCTTGCGGATCGCCTCGCGCGCGCGCCGCGCCGCCTCGCGCGATTTGGCGGCAATGATGATGTTTTCGATCACCGTCACCGCCGATGCCGGGTTCTCGTCGAAATGGCGCATCAGGCCCTCGTAGACAATCGAGTTGACCACGCCCTCAACCTCGCCGTTGACCAGCTTGACCTTGGTCTGCGAGTTGAAGCGCGGGTTCGGCAGCTTGACGCTGAGCACGCAGATCAGGCCCTCGCGGCAGTCGTCGCTCTCAATGTCGGGCAGCTTGTCCTTGAAGCTCTTGGGGTTGCCGGCGATGTAGGCCTTGACCGCCTTGGTGAGCGCCGCCTTCAGGCCGCTGTAATGGGTGCCGCCGTCCGGGTTGGGGATGGCGTTGGCAAAGCTCAGCGTCTGCTCGTTCAACCCCTTGTTCCACTGCAGCACGCAGTCGACGAGGATGAATTTCTTCTTGTCGTCGATCATCACCTCGCGCCGCCCGGCCAGGGCGATCGGGTCCGGATGGATCTTGTCCTTGTCGGCGCCGAGTTCGCGCACGAACTGCTTCACGCCCTCCTCGTAGAACAGCGATTCCTGGCGCGGGGATTCGCCGCGCTCGTCGACCAGGGTGATGCGGATGCCGGGGTTGAGGAAGGCCAGCTCGCGCAGGCGGGTGAGCAGGCGCTCGAAGACAAAGGTCGTGGTGATCGTGAAGATCGTCGCGTCCGGGTAGAAGGAGATCTTGGTGCCGGTGACCGACGGATCATCGAGGTCGCCAAGCACGGTCAGCGGCTCGGTCGTCTTGCCGCGTTCGAAGCCGATGGCGTGGATCTTGCCGTCGCGGAAGACCTCGCACTTGAACCAGTCGGAGAGGGCGTTGACGCACTTGGCGCCGACGCCGTGCAGGCCGCCGGAGAATTCATAGGCGCCGTCGCCGAACTTGCCGCCGGCATGCAGGCTGGTCAGCACCAGCTCCACCGTCGGGATGCCCGCCTTCGGGTGCATCTCGACCGGGATGCCGCGGCCGTCGTCCTGGATGCTGATCGAGCCATCGGAATGAATGCTGATCCAGATGTTCTTGCAGTGGCCGGCGAGGTGTTCGTCGATGGAGTTGTCGACGACTTCAAAGACGCAGTGGTGCAGGCCGCGTTCATCGGGGTCGCCGATGTACATGCCCGGTCGCAGGCGGACGGCTTCAAGGCCCTCAAGCTTCTGGATTTGGTCGGCGCCGTAGGCCTGGTCGGCGGCAACGGCGGTGAGGTTTGATCCGATGGAATCAAAGTTTTCTTCTGACATGGAGGATGTGCGGGTTGTCCATCGCCTGAATCCGTCCAAAAGACCGCTCCGGAAACGTGCTCGATGGGCTGACCCTCAGGCTAGCAAGCCCCCCCTGCCTGCCAAGGCTTTTTCTGGCGAAATCGACGGTTTTTGGGTGCAAGAACCGGCGGCCCGCGGCAGCGTGCCGGCATGGATTCCCCCGGTACGCATCCCGTCTTTGATCTGGTTGTCCTCGGCGGCGGCAGCGCCGGCTATGCCGCGGCCCGCACTGCTCACGGCCTCGGCCTGAGCGTGGCGGTGGTCGACGGCGCCGCGGAACTCGGCGGCCTGTGCATCCTGCGCGGCTGCATGCCCAGCAAGACCCTGATCGAGTCGGCCGAGCGCAACCTGACGCTGCGCCGGGCCGCCGAGTTCGGCCTGTCCGCCCGCCCCGGCCCGCCCGACCTGCGCGCGATCCGCGACCGCAAGCGCGTGCTGATCGACGACTTTGCCGGCTACCGCCGCGGCCAGTTGGAGGACGGTCGCTTCACCCTGCTGCGGGGGCGCGCCGGCTTTCTGGATGCCCACACCCTGCGGGTTGAGCCGCGCGACGGCGCCGCTGCCTTCGAGGTGCGCGGCCGCAGCTTCTGCCTGGCCACCGGTTCCGTGGCGAATCTGCCGCCGCTGCCCGGGCTGGCGGAAACCGGCTTCTGGACCAGCGACGAGATTTTGGACGCGGTCGACCTGCCGGAGTCCTTCCTGGTGTTCGGCGGTGGCGCCATTGCCCTGGAAATGGCGCACTATCTCGAAGCCATGGACCGGCGCGTGACGATCCTGCAGCGCGGCACCCAGTTTCTCTCCGGGGTGGATCCGGAGTGTGGCGAGGCGGTGGTGCGGACCTTCACGCAGCGCGGCATTGATTGTCGCCTCGGCGCCCAGGTGCGCCGGGTTGGCCGCAGCGAGGACGGTCGCAAGTGGGCGGAATTCGAGCAGGGCGGCGAGCTTCAGCGCGTCGAGGCCGCCGAGATCCTTGTGGCGCTCGGCCGCCGGCCCGCCACCGACGGCCTCGGTCTGGAGGCGGCCGGCGTTGCCCTCGACGGCGCCAAGGTGCGGGTCGCGGCGACGATGCAGACCTCGCAGGCCCACATCTTCGCCGCCGGCGACCTCTGCAGTCCGCTCGATGTCGTGCACATCGCCATCCAGCAGGGTGAGGTGGCGGCGCGCAATGCCGCGCGCCTGTTGCGTGGCGAGGCCGTGGAGGAGGCGGTCGACTACCGACTGCGCCTGTTTGGCGTCTTCAGCCATCCGCAGGTGGCGGCGGTCGGCGCCAGCGAAGCGGCCCTGCGCGAGGCCGGTGTGCCCTGCGTGGCCGCCAGCTATCCCTTTGCCGACCATGGCAAGTCGATGTGCATGGGCGAAACGGAAGGCTTCGTCAAGATGCTCGCCCACCGTGTCACCGGTGAAATCCTCGGCGCCTGTGTCGCCGGGCCGCACGCCACCGAACTCATCCATGAAGTCGTCGTGGCCATGCATCACCGCGCCACCGTGCAGGACTTCCTCAGCATCCCGCACTACCATCCGACGCTCAGCGAGATCTGGACGTATCCGGCCGAGGAGTGTGCCGACGCAGTCGCGGCCTAGAGCCGAGGGCGTGGAGCGTGGAGGAGAAATAGCCCCTCACTTTTTCCCGTCCCAGATGAAGTGGTCGAGGCGGATTTTGGTGGCACGTTCAGCGGCTTCGGCGGCGCGTTCGCCGCGCGGGCGACCGAGCTTTTCCGCGAGGCGGGCAGCGGATTCCCACTGGCGGGAGGCTTCCAGCAGTTCGATGCCGAAGAAGCCGGCGCGGTAGAACCAGCGGAACTCCGCCGGATTGGCCGGACCACCGATGGGGGCGTTGTTGACGACTTCATGACAGGCCTCCAGGGCCTCGGTGGTGCGGCCGGCGGCGTGCAGCACCGTGGCCAGGGTGTGGCCGGCGCGGGCGCGCCAGAGGTAGGGCAGGTCTTCACCGGCAAGGAACTCGCGCAGGCCGGCAACCGCCTCCTCCAAACGCTCCGGGTGCGGGCGACCCAGCAGCATCAGCAGCTCGGCCTTTTCGCAGACAAGCTGGCGGCGCATTTCCACCGGCAGATCCTTTTCCGCCAGCAGGGTTTCAAGCAGGTTGAGGGCCTCGGCTTCGCGACCGGCCAGCCGTTTCACCTGCGCCTGCTGGTGGCGGGCGGCGAGGCCGAGCGGGCCGCCGCGTTCGGCGAGCGTCTGCCAGAGTTCGAGCGCTGCGGCCTGGCCCTCCTCGGTGAGGGTGGCGGAGGCGGACAGGGCGGCGAAGTACAGGGCGCTGTCGGCGTAGGCCGACTCCGGGTAGTCCTGTGGCAGCAGTTCGAATTCGGTGCGCGCCGCGGCGAAGTTCTCCAGGCGGAAAAAGGCGTCGCCAATCTTCATGCGCACCTCGTCGGCACGCTCGGCCTCCGGCCAGGTTTTCAAAAAGGCGGCGCCCTGTTCGGCGAGCGCCTTGAGATCGCCACGGCGGTCGAGCAGCCAGAGCCGGGTGAGGGCGATGCGCTGCTGCTGCACTTCATCGAGACCGGGCAGGACGTCGGCCTGGGCGAGGGCTTTTTCGGCCATGGCGAAGTTGGCCGGCGCGGCCAGCATGGAGAGTTCGGCGAGCGCCAGGCAGGCCTCCAGGGCGCGCGGGTGGTTGACGTGGTTCTGCAGGAACTGGTTGAGGCCGGACGCGGCCCCAGGTTGACCGCCCGCCGCCAGTGCCAGGGCGCGGTCGAGTTCGAGGTCGGCGGCGCTGTCGCCCGCCTTGCGACCCGCCTCGGAGCCGGCGCTGACGATCTGCAACTGGCCGAGCAGGCCCTGGTAAAGCGCGAACTCACCGGCGCGCAGGGCGGCGATGCCGGCGTTGTACAAAGCGGCGCGACGGCCGGCCAGGGTGGCGGCGGCGTCGGCCGCGGCCTGGAACAGGGTGGCGGCCTCCGCGTAGTCGCCGCGAACGAAGCGTCCACCGGCCGAGACGAAATCGAGGAAGGCCGGGCCGCTTTCCTCGAAGCGCTGGC
>CAZSBO010000219.1:0-4639 GCA_964605265.1 uncultured Prosthecobacter sp. | reverse complement strand
TCGGTCAACCAGGCCGCGAGTTTGCCCTTCAGTCGGTGTGCCACGTCGGCGAATCCGGAAGCGAGGTTCCGCCTTTCACCGAGCTTGGTGGCGAGGCGGCAATGCATGAATCGTTCCATGCAGCACGCGCCCGCCGATTTTCAGCTCGTAACAGTGGGTTGGCGCCAGCTCGGGAATGTCGAGCGTGACGGTCAGCCTGTCCTCACTGAGTTTCACCCCTCGGATGGGCAACTCGCGCTCGTCGTGGTGCTTGGAGCCGTAATTTTTCGTGCGTTTGAGCGACCAGACTTTGAGGACACAGCCGGTGTCGGTGACGGGATCGCTGAAGGTCACGCGCAGGCTGCCCTGGCTTGCGTGAACCTCCAGGGGCACCCCGGCGGGCTGACTGCCTCGGCGGATGCGGTGGAAGCCGCCGTGGCTGGTGGCATTGCCGGCCCAGGCGAACAGGCCACAGGTGTAGAGGGCGCCGTCGCTGCCAAAACGACCGCGCATGATGCCGGTGGCAAAGGCGGGCATCGGCAGTTCGCACACCGCCCCCTGCCAGTGAGCGTTCACCTGCTCGTGCGGCACGATGAAGGCGCGACCCGTGCCGTAACTGAGGTTGAGCAGGGACCCGCCAAGATTGCCCCACGCATTTTTCGGAACCCAGATCAGCTCGGCCGGGCTGCGGTCCTTGTCGTTGGTGATCCAGACCATGGGCGGCTCCATGGCGGCATCGGACTCATCCGTCACTGAGGTATAACCATACATGTTGCCGTAAAACCCGCCGGGCTTGACGCGGTTGATGCGGTTCTTCGGCGTCCAGTAACCTTCCTGGTCGGTGACAAAAAACGTGCCGTCGTCATTCACGCAGACGCCGTTCGCCGCGCGAAAACCGGTGGCGAGGATCTCCGTCCGCGAGCCATCGGCGCTGACCTTGAGCAGCGTGCCGTGCTGGGGAATGACGCTGTCGAGGGCGTGGCGGCCGGACTTGGCATAGTAGAAATTGCCCGCGACATCGGTTTGCAGGCCCATGGCGAACTCATGAAAATGTTCGGTGACCTGCGCGTCGTCATTGAAGCATTCGATGAAGTCGGTTTCGCCGTCGCCGTTCAAATCGACGAGCTTGGCCAGCTGGTCGCGGCAAAGCACGAACAGTTCGCCGTTGCGGAACTTCACGCCGAGCGGCTGATGCAGGCCGCTGGCAATCCTGCGCCAGGTGAGCGACGCGGGAGCCTTTGCCATGACGCCCTCAACGCGCCAGACATCGCCGTTCCACATCGCGACGATGGCCGCCTTGCCGTCCGGGGTGAAGTCAAAACCCCCGGGCCGCATCCAGCTCTGGAAGGGATTTTCGATGGGCAGCGGAAAGTCATCGGCAACAAAGGCGGCGTCCTCCGCACCGGCGACCGAAGTGGTGGTGACCGTTTGCGGCCACTGGGCCGGCCCGCCGCGTGTCAGCGGCTCAAGGTCGAGCGGCGCGGCAAAGGTCTTTGCCATCGTTGCCAGCGAGGCCGGATCGACGGCAGAGAGGAAGACACGCGCCTTGGCATTGGCCTCGAGCCTGGCGAACCAAAAACCGTTTTCACGCGTCAACCTGCCATCGCCCTGCAGCACGACCTGCAAATGCTCCGGCGCGAGACGCACCCACAGCGGCTGTTCGGAGGCCCCGACATTGAAGGTGCGCACCAGGATGGGCGTCGCGCCGTAGTCCATCCAGGCGGGCGATTCGAGAACGCGCGTGCCATGGATGCGGGCGGCGATCACGTTCTGGTTCTGGTGCCGGTAGAGGCCGAGAAACTTCAGGCCGGGCACCGGGCCATAGCGTTTGCCGTCCTTGGCCGGCTGGCGAGTGTCGGCAAATCCGTCTTCACCGACCGCCCAGCCGGGCTCGGGCGGCAGGACGAACGCCTTGTCGCCGATCAGGCTCGTGTGCGTGCCGTGGCTGCCGTCAAAGGCGATGCCCTTCCAGTCGACAAAGGCGCCGGTGCTCGCGGCGGCCACCCGCATCGTGTCGTGATCGTAAACCATCCAGGTGCGCCCCTTGGTGACACCTCCCGAGCCTTCATCGAGTCGGATGGCGATGCCCTTCTGCGCGATGTTGTCCTTGTCGACCTCAAGCGTCCAGAACAGCGCGTTGCCGAGTTCCATGCGTTGATAGGCCGGCAGGGTGGTGTCGATCTTTTCCTCCTCCGCGCGGGCCAGGCCGCGCGGCAGAACGGCCAGGTCGATGTCCTTGAGCTGCGAGGGATTGTGCGGGCGCAGGAAGGTTTCGCGGATGTAGTGGATGACCGCATACTTCTGGGCGGTGGTGTACTGCGGTTGCGGCACCATCTGGCCGAAGCCCCGCGTGAGTGTCAGGTACATCGAATACGGATCCGCGCCATTCTTGAACGGCCCCTCGGCAAAGCGCAGGGCGGTGGGCAGGGAGCCCGGCTGCTCCTTGGTGCCGTGGCACACCACACAGAGGGCTTGATACAGGGCTTCGCCCTGCTTCAGCGTTGTGTCATTCCAACCGCCGACGATTTCCGCGTGGTCACTGCGCTCCAGGGCCTGCACCCAGCCTTTGCCGCCCTCGATCACCGGCCGGGCAGCCGCCTTCGGCGTGTGGGTGAAGTCGGGGGTGTTGGCGCCCGTGGCGCCGGCTTTGAAGAGCAGAGCCAGCTCGTTGTCGGGCAGCATGCGCCGCCAGACTTTCACGGTGCCGATTTTGCCCTGGGTGAAATCCCCCGCAAAGTTCGGCGCAGCGCGGCCCACCCTGAACACATGGCCTTGCTGATCCGGGCGCGTGAAGCCGGCTTTTTCCGCCAGCTTCCTGCCATCCAGCCAGAGCTGCGCCGTGCCGTCGCTGACGCGCAGGACGACTGTGTGCGGCTTGCCGTCATTCACCCCCGGCCCCGCGGTCAGGGCCCCCAGCCAGCCGATGTCATACACGAGTTGTCCGCCACGGAGGAAGAGTGCCTTGGCATCCGGCGACCACTTGCCCGCCGGCGCACACTTGGCGAACAGGGTGCCCTGTCCGGTCGATTCAAAGTGCGCCATCGCCGTGAAGTCATCTCCGAGGTCAAGCGCCGCCTCCGGATAGTCCCTGGCGCCTGTTTTCGCCAGCGCGGGCACGTCCTCCGGTCCACGCACGAGAACGCCCGTCTTCCACACCCGCAGAACCGGCGGACCCTTGGCCGGATGTTCGACCGCGATGTCATGCGGCCCCTCGCCTTGCAGCGCCAGCGACAGGCCCTCCGCCAGTTGGACTCGGGCCTCGCCCTCGAGGTGCAACCGGTAGTTCGAAGGCCATTCGGCGGCATCCAGCGGGAGGGCATCACGCGGGGGGGTGGTGCTGAGGCTGGCAAGGAGAAGAAGGGCAATCATGATGCGAAGACGAGCCGCCGGCGTGACGATTCAAAAACCCACCCTGAAACGACCGACCTCCGGTGTCTTGATCAAATCCGCCGTCCGACTTGTGCAAAGGCGCCAATGCGGCAGAATCCAGGTCCGTCTTGCCCCTCTGAATTTTTTGCTTGCCCGCTGCCCTGCGCCAATCTGATCGTGTCGGGATGAAGACATGGGCCTCGCCCTTTCCAGGCTTGGTATCCGACCAGGGTGTCCTGCTGGTCGATGCGCGGCTTTTGGAGCAGATCGCCGATTTGATGCATGACACCGCCTTTTTCATCAAGGACGCGGCGGGGCGTTATCGGGTGGTGAACCAGTCGCTCGTGGAGCGGCACGGCCTGCGCGACAAGGCGGAGATGCTGGGGCGCCGCCCCTGCGATGTCTGCCCGGGCGACTATGGCCGCATTCCCACGGAACAGGACGCGCAGGTGCTGCGCACTGGACGGCCCATCCTCGAGCGGCTGGAGATGTTCTGGCGGCGACCGCATTTGCCGGGCTGGGGATTGACGAGCAAGCTGCCCATCCGTGACAGGCGCGGGATTGTCACGGGTCTCATCGGCATTTCCAAGGATCTCACCGCGCGGGTGAGCCAGGAGGAAGTGCCCGCCGCCGTGGCCCTGGTGCTGCGCGATCTGGAGAGCACCTACGATCAGCGCGTCAGCCCCTCCTCGCTGGCAAAAAAGGCCGGCATGAGCCCGGCGCGTTTTGCGCGCAGCGTGAAACGCATTCATGGCGTCAGCCCCATGCAGTTGATCATCAAGACCCGCATCACGGCCGGCGCGCGCCTGCTCCGGGAGACGGAGGCCAGCGTCGCGGAGATTGCGCTGGAGTGCGGCTTCGCGGATCACAGTGCCTTCACACGGGCGTTCCGCGGTGTGACCGGCATGTCGCCGAGCGAGCACCGCAAGTGGTCGCGGCAGGGCTGAGTGTCGCCGCGGCTGTTGGCGCCCGTTCAGGGCCGCAGATGGCGGGTGAGAAACTCCATGCGCAGTCGTGATCCATAGGGGGTCTCCGCCGCGCCGTGGCCGGCTCCGGCGATGGGCATGAAGTCGAAGGACTTGCCGGCCTTTTGCAACGCATGCACCACCTGGGTGGTGCTGGCGGGATCCACATTGGTGTCCAGTTCACCGACGATGAGCAGCAGGCGCCCCTTCAGCTTGTGGGCATCCGCCACATTGCTGCTGCGGACGTAGGCTTCATCGACCGGCCAGCCCAGCCACTGCTCGTTCCACCAGATCTTGTCCATGCGGTTGTCGTGGCAGCCGCAATC
>CAZSBO010000218.1:2735-4765 GCA_964605265.1 uncultured Prosthecobacter sp. | reverse complement strand
GATACGGAAACCTTCAGCGAAGTGGACCTGAAGACCCACGGCACGCACCGGTACGCCGATGCTGTCGAAGTGATGCTGTTCGGGTACGCACTCAACGACGGGCCGCCCAAGATGTGGGACTGCACCACTGGCGCGCCGATGCCCAAGGACCTGGCCAACGCGCTCTGGAACCCCGAGGTGATGGTCGTGGCGCAGAACAGCCACTTCGACCGAACAGTGATACGCAAGGGCCTGCGCATAAACATCCCTGCCCATCGGTTCTTCGACACCATGGTGCAGGCCATGTGCCACTCCCTACCCGGGTCGTTGGAGAAGATCGGCGCGGTGCTCAAGCTCAACGAGGACCAGGCCAAGAGCAAGCGCGGCAAGGAACTGATTCAGCTGTTCTGCAAACCGCGGCCGAAGAACCACAAGCTGCGCCGCGCCACGCGCGAGACAC
Source organism: uncultured Prosthecobacter sp. (assembly GCA_964605265.1). GTDB lineage: Bacteria > Verrucomicrobiota > Verrucomicrobiia > Verrucomicrobiales > Verrucomicrobiaceae > Prosthecobacter. The sequence goes on along the minus strand of CAZSBO010000218.1, from coordinate 4,326 downwards.
ACCCGGACGAGTGGCAGGAGTTCATCGACTACTGCCTGCAAGACATCGTGGCCATGCGCTTCGCGCGCACGAAGCTGCCGATGTGGAACATGCGCCACAGCGGGTTCGAGCACAAGCTGTGGATTCTCGACCAGAAGATCAACGACCGTGGTTTCGCCGTGGACCTGGACCTGGCCAACGCCGCCGTGCAGGCCACCGCACGGGCCAAGGCTGCGTTGAAAGCGCGAATCCATACCGAGACGGCGGGAGCTGTCTCCAGCGCCACCAAGCGCGACCAACTGCTCAAGTTCATCCTGGCCGAGCACGGCGTCGACCTGCCCGACCTGACGGCCGACACGCTGCGCCGTCGGATGGAAGACCCGGAGCTGCCCGAGGGGGTGCGAACGCTGCTGATGATCCGGCTCGAAGCAGGCATGGCTAGCAGCGCGAAGTACAAGGCGGTAGTGAACTGCGTGTCGCCGGACGGGCGGCTGCGCAACACGCTGCAGTTCGCTGCCGCGCTGCGCACCCAGCGCTGGGGTGGCCGCATCTTCCAGCCGCACAACATGAAGCGCCCGGACCGTGACATGAAAAGCCACGAGATGCAGGAGCTGATGATCGACGCGCTCAAGGTCGACGCGCTGGACCTGGTGCACGACGAGCCGATGCGCATCATGGCCAACGTCGTGCGGGGGTGCATCGTGGCGCCACCCGGGCGCAAGCTGGCGGTGTCCGACCTGGCCAACATCGAAGGCCGGATGCTGGCGTTCCTGGCGGGCGAAGAGTGGAAGCTGCAGGCGTTCGCGGACTTCGACGCGGGCGAGGGTGAAGATATGTACAAGGCGTCGTACGCCAGAGCGTTCAACACCACGCCGCACACGGTCGACGACTACATGCGCCAGATCGGCAAGGTGATGGAGCTGGCGCTCGGGTACGAGGGTGGAGTGGGCGCGTTCATCACGTTCGCCGTCGTGTACAACCTGGACCTGGACGAGCTGGCCGAAGCCGTGTGGCTGTCCGCCGACCAGGGCACCCTCGCGCAGGCCGAACGGATGTACGAGTGGACCACCAAGAACCGGCGCACCACGTACGGGTTGGAGCGCCACGTGTGGATCGCGTGCGAGGCGCTGAAGATCAAGTGGCGTGACGCACACGTCGAATCGTGCAAACTGTGGAAGCGCCTGGCCAGCGCCGTCGTGAATGCGATCGCCACCCCCGGTGTCGCATTCCCTGCGGGTGCGCACCTCAAGGCCCAACGCGATGGCACCTGGCTGCGCATCCGACTGCCCAGCGGCCGGTGCCTGTGCTACCTGCACCCGCAGGTGTCGGCCAAGGGCGAGATAAGCTACATGGGCGTGAACCAGTACACCAGGCAGTGGACCCGCATCAAGACCTATGGCGGCAAGCTGGTGGAGAACGTGACGCAGGCGGCCAGCCGGGACGTGCTGGCGCACAACATGATGAAGGTCGAGGATGCCGGGTTCGAGGTTGTGCTCACCGTGCACGACGAGGTGGTGGCTGAAGTGGACGACAACCCGATGGGGCTCACGCACGAAGGCATGTCGCTGCTGCTGGCCACCGTCCCGGCGTGGGCGCAGGGCCTGCCGCTGGC
>CAZSBO010000218.1:0-2635 GCA_964605265.1 uncultured Prosthecobacter sp. | reverse complement strand
CACATCGTGCCGCTCTGTGGCGCCGGTGTGTGCGGGCTGCACTGCATCGCGAACCTTCAGGTGATACCCAAGCACGTCAACGACAGCAAGGGCAACCGGTGGTGGCCAGACATGTGGAACGAACCGACCAGGTTGTTCTAGCAGCTGATAGAATCCGACGATGACCTACCGCGCGTATCGATCCTGGCACCGCTGCGGTGTGTGCCGCACGCGCAGGGCTACGGCCTTCCAGCTGCTGGAGCACAAGCGTCAGCGCCCGGAGTGCAAGCCATGCACATGCGACGGATACCCGCTGCGCCACCGGCCGGGGTCGTCGGAGTGCAAGCAGCACCCGCGGTGGGCCGTGTTTGACGCCATCCGCCACAACGCGAGCGACGAGGAAATTCTCGAAGCGATGATCGAAACGACTTTTCAACCCGGGCACAAGCCGCACGCCGGCCCGTGCCCCTTCTAGGACTGACCATGAAGATATTCAATGACGACGAAGTGAAGTTCGACAAGGAAGACGTGATCGTGATGGTGGCGTGCATCGCTGCCGCGGTGTTCGCGTTCCTGGTAATCGTGCTGTCGTGAAGTCACATCACCCCGCCGTGCGTGCGCTGCTGCGCGCGAACCCTGACGGCCTGACCGTGAAGCAGCTCAATCAGGCGTTGCCCGAACTGGCCAAGCACAAGACCGCGATTCAAGCACTCAAGGGGATGCCGGACACCTACGTCGACCGCTGGGTGGACGCGCGCCGCGGGCAGTGGCAGGCCGTCTGGTGCGTCGTGGTGCCGCCCGAGGACTGCCCGAGACCTGGAGGACGCAATGCGCGAAAGTGATATCGAGAAGTACCTGGTGAACCGGGTGCGGGGCTTCGGCGGTGAGGTGCGCAAGGTGCAGTGGATCGGCCGGCGTGGCGCGCCGGATCGGTTTGTGATGTTCCCTCTGACCGGAAGCTACGGCAGGCCCTGCGGGTACTGGGTCGAGCTGAAGGCGCCAGGTGTCAAGCCCGAGCCCCACCAACTGCGCGAGCACGAGCGCATGCGCCGGCTGGGTCAGCACGTTGTGGTGATCGATTCGTTCGAAGGCGTTGACGGGCTGCTGGCATGAAGGGCTTCACTTACGGTGCTGGTGGTTTCATGCTGCTGGCGCTTTTTCTCGGGGAAAAAGCCGCCGGTGGCTTTTACACCGGGTGCATGGGTGCATGGCTGATGGCGCACTACGCGTTCGACTGGTTTCACGATGGGACGTAAAGTCTTCGAGCCCCGCGCCTACACCGAGCTGGCCATGGACTTCCTGGCGAGCACGCCACGCGCCGGGCTGTTCGCCAGGATGGGCATGGGCAAGACTGTCATCTGTGCCACGCTGCTGGACGCCTACTACAACGTGGCAGGCCAGTCGCAGCCGACGCTGATACTGGCACCAAAGACCGTGGCGCAGAGCACCTGGCCTAACGAGCTGCGCAAGTGGCAGCACCTGCGTGATCTGGAAATCGCCGTGGCGGTCGGCACGCCGGCGGAGCGTGCGGCCGCGCTGCGCCGGGATGTGCCGCTGCACGTCACGAACTATGACAACCTGCCGTGGTTGCTGGACCACCTAGGTGGCCGCTGGCCGTGGCGCCGTGTCGTGGCCGACGAGTCTACGCGCCTCAAGTCGTTTCGCGTGCTGCAAGGTGGCGTGCAGGCGCAGGCGCTGGCCTCCGCGGCCTGGCTGCCGCAGGTCAAGGAATGGTGGAACCTCAGCGGCACGCCGGCGCCGAACGGGCTCAAGGACTTGTGGGGCCAGGCCTGGTTCCTTGACCAAGGCCTGCGCCTGGGCCGCAGCTATAGCGCGTTCGAGGAACGATGGTTCGCCTACAAGCGTATCAAGGACGCACTTTCGCACAAGGTTGAAATCAAACCAGTCATCATGCCGTTCGCGCAGGAACAGATTCAGGCCGCGCTGCGCGACATCAGCCTGACGCTGGACCCGAAAGATTGGTTCGACCTGAAGGACCCGATCGTCACGCGCGTCGAGGTGGACCTACCGGCGAAGGCGCGCGGGCACTACAACGACCTCGAGCGCGAAATGTTCACACGGCTCGAGGGTCACGACATCGAAGCGTTCGGCCAAGCCGGCAAGACGATGAAGTGCCTGCAATGCGCCAACGGCGCGGTCTACGTCGACGCGCAGGAAAACCACTGGGAGGAAGTCCACGATGCAAAGTTGCAAGCTCTCGAATCCATCATCGAAGAAGCCGCTGGCACGCCTGTCCTGGTGGCCTACCATTTCAAGCCGGACCTCGTTCGGCTACAGCGGGCGTTCCCTCAAGGTCGCGCGCTGGGCTCTGATCCTCGAACGCAGGACGAGTGGAACGCAGGTCGAATACCGCTGCTGTTTGCACACCCGGCCAGCGCTGGGCATGGGCTCAACCTACAAGAGGGTGGCAATATCCTTGTGTTTTTCGGGCACTGGTGGGACCTCGAAAAGCACGACCAGATGATCGAACGCATCGGCCCGATGCGCCAGCTGCAGGCAGGCCTCGGGCGCGACGTGTTCCTCTACTACATCGTGGCCCGCGACACGGTTGACGAGGTGGTCATCGACCGCCACGTGACGAAGCGCGGAGTGCAAGACCTTTTCCTCAACTACATGAAACGGAAGACGACATGAC
>CAZSBO010000217.1:0-4777 GCA_964605265.1 uncultured Prosthecobacter sp. | reverse complement strand
GCCAGGTGGCGGGAGCTGTATGAGCAGGAACTGGCCGCGCGCGGTGGCGACAAGAACCTCAGCAAACGCGAGATCTGTGCCGGCGGCATGGTGTTCTGGTATTCACCGCGGCACAACTGGACCTCCTGCGCCGCGGTCGGTGCCCTGCGTGGCCTCTGGGAACTGGAGACCGATGCCTCGCTGAAGGCAGCCTATGCCGCAGGACTCGCCGCCAGCGCACGCCTCGCCGCGGAGACACTGCCGCTCGCCCTGCAGTTCGACAACGCCGACACGAGTCGCTTCGAGATGAACTGGCGCGTCATGAATGCCGAGTGGCGACCGCAGACCACCGAACAGGAGTCGGTGGAACTCGCGCAGGCGCAATTGCGCCACTTCCTGAAGCAGGCCCCGCGCCGGGGCAAGGAAACCGCCTTCATCCGCGAACCGACCGCCGCCGCCTGGATCGTCACGCTCTGCCCGGCCCCGGCCGTCATCGAGCCCCATCGCGCCGCGGTCGAACGGGTCATCGCCCACTATGACTACGCCAGGCTCTACTACTCCCAGTTCTTCTGGGTCGAGGCCGCCTGGGAGCGCCTGCAGGCCCGGGCGCGATAGGCGCCTTCGCGAGAAGGCGGGATTCGATCCTGTCAGCCCAAGTTCCCGCGGCCCGCAGAAATCTGAAATTTGCGATCTGCCATCGGAGATCTTCTCTGCCCGGACGTTTTCCTCCTGCCATGAAACGCTTCCTCCTCCTCGCCCTGGCCCTGCCGGTCCTGGCCCAGTCGCCCGTCGATCCCAAGCAGCGCGCCCGCGAGTTCGCCGAGAAAAACGCGGTCGAGCTGCGCCTCGATCAGCCCTACGCCGGGAACACGAACCCCAAGCAGGCGGTCGATGTTTACCTGCCGAAGCAGCGCAGGAGCGACAAGCCGCTGCCGGTCATCGCCCTCATCCACGGCGGCGGCTGGGTGAACGGCGACCGACTCGGCTACGCTGCCCAGGCCATCCAGTTTGCGCGCACCGGCGATTACGCGTCGGTGACGGTTGGTTACCGCCTCACCGGCGAAGCTTCGTGGCCGGCGCAGATCCACGACTGCAAGGCGGCCATCCGCTGGATTCGCGCCCATGCCAGGGAACTGAACCTCGACCCCGACAAAATCGTCGCCTGGGGCAGCTCGGCCGGCGGTCATCTGTCGTCCCTGCTCGGCACCAGCGGCGATGTCGCCGCGCTCGAAGGCGGGCTTGGCCCGCACACCGGCGTGAGCAGCCGCGTGCAGGGGGTCGTCAACCTCTGCGGCCCCGAGGATTTCACCCAAGCCCTCATGTTCGACACGCAAGGCCAGCCGATCTGGCAGGACGACGCCGTCAGCGGCCTGCTTGGCGGTCCCGCGCCGGACCGGCCAAGCGAAGCGCGGGCAGCGTCGCCGGTGACGCATGTTTCCAAGGACGATCCGCCCTTCCTCACCTTCCACGGCACCGCCGACCAACGCGTCGCCTACCGTCACGCCGAGACCATCCATGCCGCCCTGCAAAAGGCCGGCGTGCCGAGCCTGCTCGTGCCCATCACTGGCGGCAGCCACGGCTCGGTCGGTCATGCCGAGGTCAAACAGCGCGGCCAGGCCTTCACCGACCGCCTGCTGCGCGGGCTGGACACCCCTGTCGACACCACCCCGATCCCGGCGCCGCCGGAACCGGCGAGGAAGTGAGCCCGTCGGAGCAGTCGCCTCACGAAGCCCTGCGCGCACGGCGATAGGCCGAGGGCGAGGCGCCAATGCGCAGGCGGAAATGTCGGGAGAAGCGGCTGGCATCGGCGAAGCCGCAGCGCGTGGCCACCTCGGCCGCCGACAGGTCGCTCTCCTCCAGCAGGCGCGCCGCCGCCAGCACGCGCGTGCGCAGCAAAAACTCCTGCGGGGTGATGCCGAAGGCGCTCTGGAAGCGCCGCTGCAACTGGCGCAGCGACTGTCCGCAGGCGCGCGCCACGCCCTCGATCTTCAAGGGCTCGGCGAAGTCGCGCCGCAGGATCTCCACCGCCCGTGCAACCGTCTGGAACACCGGCAGGCGTCGCTCGGCCGCATCGGGCCGGCGCAGCAGGCCCATGACACCTTCGACGCGGCCGCGTCGGTTGTGCAGCGGCAGCTTGGTGACCAGGAACCAGTCGGGCATGCCCTGGTCATCCCACCACAATTCGACGCGTTCGATGCGTTCCGCCTCGCCGGCGAGCAAACGGTGGTCGTCATCGACATAGGCCTGCGCCATGCTGCCCGGATTGAGATCGAAATCGGTCATGCCGAGGATCTCCGTCTCGTCGCGCATCGCATAGCGACGGCGCAGGCCCTCGCTGGCGAACATGAGCCGGCCGTCGCGGTTCTTGGCAAAGAAGTACACGCCCGGCACATGGTCGAACAGCCGATGGAACAGCCCGGCCGGTGCCAGCGCTCCGAGCCAGCGCTCGCGTTCGCGACGCCAGCGGCCGACCTCCGCCGCACTGCGGCGCGGCCGGTCGAGCGGCTTGAGCGGTGTCGCATTTCGCCTCATCTTTGTCGTGACGAGGTTGCGCGGGTTTGCCATGCTGTGCAACCGCGCCATGCAACCCATCGTCCAGATCTCGCTCGACCTCACCAACATCGATGAAGCCCTCGAAACCGCCGCGCTGGCCCTGCGCGCCGGGGTTGACTGGCTGGAGGCGGGCACACCGCTGATCCTCGCCGAGGGCCTGCACGGGGTGCGCGCGCTGAGAAAGGCTTTTCCGGGCACGCCCATCGTCGCCGACCTGAAGACGATGGACGGCGGCTACCTGGAGGCCGAGATGATGGCCAAGGCCGGTGCCACCCACGTCGTCGTCATGGCGCGCGCCCATGCCGAGACAGTGAAATGCGTCGTCAAGGCCGGGGCCGACTTCGGCTGCAAGGTCATGGGCGACAACATGATCTGCGAGGACATGGTGGCCGGCGCCAAGTGGCTGGAGGACCTGGGCTGCGACTACGTCATCCATCACATCGGCTATGACGAGCGTCGCGGCATTGCCGCCGCCGGCCGGCGCATGCCGAGCCCGCTCGACCAACTGCGCGAGGTCGTGCGCGCGGTGCAGGTGCCCGTGCAGGCGGTCGGCGGGCTCAGCCTCGAACAGGCCGTGCAGTGCCCGCAGTATGGTGCGCCGCTGGTCGTGCTGGGCGCACCGCTGACCATCGATGCCGATGCCTTCAAGACCGCCAACGGCGACTTGGAAGGCTCGCTGCGCCGGATCTGCGAGGCGGTGCATGCCCAGCAGGTCGTGCGTCCCTGAGCCCGGCTCAGGATTGGTGCAACTTCGCCGCCAGGCGCACCGCCTCGAACAGGCTGCTGCCGGTGGCCTTGCCCTGCCAGGCGATGTCGCAGGCGGTGCCGTGATCGACGCTGGTGCGGATGATCGGCAGGCCGAGCGTGGTGTTCACCGCCGTGTCAAAGGCGAGCGCCTTGAGCGGGATGTGGCCCTGATCATGGTACATGCAGATGAAGGCGTCGGTGCTGCGGCGCTTGGCCGGCAGGAAGGCGGTGTCGGGCGGCAGCGGGCCCTCGACCGTCAGGCCGCGGGCGCGCGCGGCCTCGATGGCGGGCCGGATGATCTTTTCCTCCTCGCCGTTGCCAAACAGGCCGTGTTCGCCGGCATGCGGATTGAGGCCGAGCACGGCGAGCTTCGGGTTCGTGCCGCGGATCCGGCGCATGGCCTCGGCGGTCAGTTCGATGACATCGAGGATGCGTTGCTGCGTCAGCAGTCCGGGCACCTCGCCGTAGCCGCAGTGCACGGTGACAAAGCTGGCGCGCACCTCGTCGCTGTACTGGAACATGCAGGCGCGCGCGGCACCGGTCTTCTCGGCAAAGATCTCCGTGTGCCCCGGGAAGCGGATGCCGGCGGCATGCAGCGCCTCCTTGTTGAGCGGCGCGGTCGCCACGCCCGCCACCTGACCCGCCAGGGCGGCCTCGATGCTGCGCTCGACGTAGCGGTAGGCGGCCGCGCCGGTGCGGGCGCTGACCACGCCGGGGGTGAAATCCGCGGCATCAAAGCCGAACAGGTCGAGCACCGCCGGCTCATCGAGGGTTGCGCAGATGTCGGCCCACTCGATCTCCGAGACGATGCGGCGCGGCGCCGGCAGGCCTGTCTGCCGCGCGCAGCGGGCGAGCAGGCGGGCATCGCCAAAAACCACCGGCGTGGCGAAGGCGCGCACCGCCTCGTTGGCGAGCAGTTGCAGGCAGACTTCCGGACCGACCCCGGCGGGGTCGCCCATGGTGATGGCGATGAGAGGCTTGGACATGCGAACTTCCCACTGAACAGGTGCCCGGCGTTGGCGCCAGCGGGATTTTCAGGTGTCGCAATTCGCCCACTCTTTGGCGTGGAGCGCGCTGGAAAGCGCGTATGCTGCCCCATCATGAAATCCGCCGCCGTCGTCAACTTCGCCCCGGAAAAGGGCTCCGTCGAAATCCGCGAGATCGATCCGCCGTTGATCGGCCCGCAGGACGTCCTGCTCGAGGTCGCCAACGTCGGCGTTTGCGGCTCTGACCTGCACCAGTGGACCGCCGACCACTCCTGGCCGGTGAACTACCCGGTTGTGCTCGGCCACGAGTTCGGCGGCCGCATCGTCGAACTTGGCAAGGAGGTCGAGCACTGGCGCGAGGGCGACCGCGTGGTGTCGGAAACCGCCGCCGTCATCAGTCAGGACAACCCGATGACCCGGCGCGGCCTGTACAACCTCGACCCGACCCGCAAGGGTTTTGGCTATGGCGTCAACGGCGCGATGACGAAGTTCGTCCGCGTCCCCGCGCGCAT
>CAZSBO010000216.1:0-5057 GCA_964605265.1 uncultured Prosthecobacter sp. | reverse complement strand
GGATGCCGAGCGCAGCGATTCTTGGAGCGCGAGTGTGCCGAAGGTCACTCGCTCTTGGGGGGGCACACGCGCTGGACCCAGAGCGAGCAGGCTAAAGCCATGCTCGCGCTCCGGTCTGAGGCCCGCCTCCCCTGACGGGACCCCGCTGGGGTCCACTGCGGGAAACGGCCCGGGGTGGTTCATGACCCAGGCAAGGCCGCTGCGCGCCCACGCCTGGGCTGCATGCCGGAACCGCGTCGCGGTTCGAGGTCGGTTGACGGTGCTGATCGGAAACGCGTTCCACCCCGGGCTTCAGATCCTGCCCTCGGGATGAAACCCGACGGCCTGGACCCCTCTTTTTCTTGACGGAAATTCCCGCGTGAAGGATCCTCTTTTCCCCGGGAATTACTGGCATTTTTGGCTCACATCGATTGCATGCGACCTCCGAAATCGCCACAAACTACAAAAGGTGTCACCGAACCCGCAGCCCTCAAGCCCTTGGCATCCCCATGCGTTACCATGATTTTCACCTGGACGGATACACGGTCCAGGATTCGGGCAGGAGCGTCGTTCTGCAGCTGAGTTTTCGCTCGGAGCAGGAGGGGCTGGTGGCATCCCGGATCGAGTTCACCGAGGTCTCGGTCCATCACTTCGTTCACACGACCGGAGCGATCCTGCTGGAGATCGACGAACAGTCGATCCGCGAGTTGGTATCGAAACAGGAGGCGTTTCTGACGACTGCGGCTCGCCAGCAGGGGCTTCGGCATTGGCACTCCGATCTTGCGGACTACATGGCTCGCTTGGAGCAGGAAGGTCTGCGAGCGTGGGTCATCGGTTCGGCGATCGGCTTTGCGGGTTTTGTCATTGCCCGCGGGATTTCAGGAACCGAAACAGTGAGCCCCTTGCCGTCCGCCGCGTGCAGCTGGCGGAGGCGGGGGTCTCAGAGTGTGGCGATCGTTGATCCTCTTTCTGAATTGACTTAGTCTAAGAACTAGACTAAGTTCATTGCATGGTGACGACGGTCAACATTCATGAGGCCAAGACGCATCTTTCGCGCTTGCTGGTGCAGGTGGCTGCAGGCGATGAGATCATCATTGCGAAAAGTGGACATCCGGTCGCCCGCTTGGTGCCCGCCCGTGCGTTGCCGCCGCGGCGTCCCGGGCGTTTCCGCGGTCAGGTGCGAGGGTCCGAGGTGCTGTTGGAATCCAGCCCACAGGACGAAAGCATGCTGTGGTCGCTGGGCAGCGACACAGATCCCTTGCGCGGGCCTGCCAGTGCGACGCCATGAAGCTGTTGCTGGACACCCACGTGCTGTTGTGGTGGTGGGCTGAGCCGGAGCGGCTGCCAGCCTCACTGCTGGCCACCCTGAGTGCGCCGGAAACCGAGATCTGGATCAGTGCCGTCTCCGCCTACGAACTCGCCTACAAGCATCGTCTGGGCAAGCTTGGCCTGCCTGAGGGGCTGCTGACGGGTTTTGAGGCGGCGGTGGCGGCGGAGCGTTGGGAGCCTCTTTCGGTCTCGCTCGACCACTGCCTGCGGGCCGGGCAACTTGCCGCCGAGCATCGCGACCCCTTTGACCGGTTGTTGGCCGCACAGGCCCTGGTGGAAAACATGACGCTTGTGACGGTGGACCCGGCCTTCGCCGGCTTCGAGGGCCTGCGCACGCTGTGGTCTGCCGCCACCGCCGTTTGAAGAGAGGCTCGGATCCATTTGCCGACCAAGCCCGACTCCCGCCAGCCGCCGTGGACCAGGGGAGAAAGGCAAGTGGTGAACGTGGCGATCGTTGATCCTCACTCCGGCTTGCACTTGCAGAGCCATTCCGGGTTCTTGCAGGCGTCGCAGGTGGAGGGATCGTACTCAAAGCGGGCGGTGATGGCCTTGGTGCTGTCGTTTTCCTTGTAGCGCAGGATGAGCCATTCGCCGGCCTTGACCAGCGGCAGGTGGAAACCCTTGGCGTCGCGGGTGACTTCGAGCTTCCGGGGTTTGGCGCGGTCGCCGGTGGTGGCGGTGAGCGATTGCTGGCTCACGGCGACCGGCTTCATTTTTTTGTCGAGCACGGCGATGTGGAACTGACCGTCCTTGACGGTGACTTCACCGTGCATCGTTTCGTTGGTGCTGAACTCGAGGATGCGGCCGCCGTTGGGGCCGAGTTCGACGCCGCTGTGGGCGAGCAGCAGGCCGGTGGTGGCGGCGAGCAGGAGGGGGATGAGGCGCAGGGCTTTCATGGTGGGTTGGGTGCTTGGGTTTGGGTTTACAAAGCGGCGGGGGCGTGGCCCCGCACCGCGGATTCGGCGGCCTTGCGGCCAAAGAGGTAAAAGACGGCGGGCGTGACCATGAGGTCGAGCAGGGTGCTGCTGATCAGGCCGCCGACGATGACGACGGCGACCGGATGGAGGATTTCCTTGCCGGGTTCATCGGCCGCCAGCAGCAGCGGGATGAGGGCGATGCCGGCGGCCAGGGCGGTCATCAGCACGGGCACGAGTCGCTCCAGCGTGCCGCGGACAATCATGGCACGGCTGAACGTTTCGCCCTCATGGGCCATGAGGTGCAGGTAATGGCTGATCATCATGATGCCATTGCGCGCCGCGACACCGCCGACCGCGATGAAACCGACGAGGGTGGCAATGCTGATGTTGTCGACCAGCAGCCAGGTGAGGGCGAGGCCGCCCATGAGGGCGAGCGGTAGGTTGAGCATGACCTGCAGCGCCAGCGACAGGCTGCGAAAGTAGCCATAGAGCAGCACGGTGATGGCGAGCAGCACGAGGGAAAAGTAGATGGCAATGCGCTGGGTGGCGGCCTGCTGGGCCTGAAACTCACCCTCGAAGCGCACGTCGTAGCCTTCCGGCAGCGCGACTTGTTCGCGCACGCGTTTTTGCCACTGATGCACGAGGCCTGCGAGGTCGCGCCCGGAGGTGTTGGCGCCGATGACGATGCGGCGCTGGGTGTTTTCGCGATGGATGACGTTGGGGCCCTTGCCCTCGCGGATGTCGGCCACGAGGTTCAGCGGGATGAGCTGGCCGCCGTGGGTTTCGATGAGCAGGTTGCCGATTTTCTCCGGTGAATCGCGCCACGCTTCCGGCAGGCGCAGCACGAGATCGATCGTCCTCTGGCCCTCGCGCAGTTCGGCCAGGGTGACGCCGCCCAGCAGGGTGGAGACCTGCGCATTGATGTCGCCGGGCTGGAGGTCGTAGGCGAGGGCGCGCTCGCGGTTCACCTCGATCTTGATCTGTGGAATGGGCACCTGCGCCTCCAGGTTCACGTCGGTGAGTCCGGGGATCGACTGGCCGAGGTCGCGCACCTGCGCGCCGGTTTCCCGCAGCACCTCGAGATCCGGGCCGAAGATCTTCACGGCGATCTTCGCCGAGACACCGCTGAGCATGTGGCTCAGGCGATGGCCGATGGGCTGACCGACGTTGACAAAGGTGCCGGGGATGGCGGCGAGCCGTTCACGGATCTCCGCGAACACGACCTCGCGAGGCCGGCCGGTGTCGTGAAACTCCACGTCGAACTCATTCACGCTCACTGGCATGACGTGATCGTCGCGCTCGGCGCGGCCGGCCCGGCGGCCGACGCTCTTCACCTCGCGAATGTCCTGCAGCAGGCGCACGCCGACCTCGCCGATCTCATTGGCCTGTGCCAGCGAGGTGCCGGGGGCGCTGACCAGCGAGATCGTCGCGCTGCCTTCATTGAAGGCGGGCAGGAATTCCTTGCCCAGGATCGGATAGAGCATCAGCGCGGCGATCAGCAGGGTGCCTGCGAACGCCAGGACGAGGGTCGGCACGCCGAGTGCCAGCTTGAGGAAGCTGCGCTGCACGAGCCACTTCATGGCGCGGACGACCCTGCCATCGCCATGGCCCCGGCCGCCGGTTTTCAGCAGCAGCGAGCAGAGCACGGGGATCACCGTCAGCGAGACGACGAACGACGCCGCCATGCTGGTGATGGTGGCGATGGCGATCGGGGTGAACAGTCGTCCTTCGAGACCTTCCAGGCCGAGCAGGGGCAGGAAGACGAGGATGATGAGCACGGTGGCGTAGAGGATGGAGTTGCGCACCTCGCTGGAGGCGGCGGCGATGACTTCCAGCCTGGGCTTGTCCGGGTTCTGGCGCAGGCGACGGAAGACGTTTTCGACATCGACGATGGCATCGTCCACCACCATGCCGATGGCGACGGCGAGGCCGCCGAGGGTCATGGAATTGACGCTGACTCCGAAGGCCTTGAAGGTCAGGATCGTCACCGCGAAGGACAGTGGCATGGCCATGAGCGTGATCGCCGTGGTGCGCAGGCTGAACAGGAACAGGAAGAGGATGATCGTCACCATGACGGCGCCATCGCGAATGGCCTCCTTGAGGTTGCCGATGGCGTGCTCAATGAAGTCGCCCTGGCGGAACAGAATCTCGACCGTGACCCCCTCCGGCAGCGTCGGCCGGAACTCCTCCAGCGCGGTCTCGATCTGTTCGGTGAGCTGGAGCGTGTCGAAGCCCGGGGCCTTGTCGATGCTGAGGATGACGCCCATCGTGCCGTTGACGCTGGCGTCGCCGCGCATGGTCTGCACGGCGTGGCGAACCTCCGCCACATCGCCGATGAGCACCGGGCGACTGCCCACGGTCTTGATGACCGTGCGGGCCAGGTCGTCGAGGTTCGTGGTCATGCCGAGGTTGCGCACCATGATCTCCTGCGGTCCGGCCTGCAGGTAGCCGCTGGTGGCGTTGCCCGCCGCGCGGCTGACCGCTTCCTCCAGCTCTGCCAGGCGCAGGCCAAAGGCGGCCAGGCGGTAGGGATCGGGCTGCACCTGGATCTGTTTCACGCCGCCGCCGATGGTGAGCACCTCGGCGATGCCGCTGAGGCTCTGCAACCGCCGGCGCAGGGTCCAGTCGGCCAGGGTGCGCAGGTCCATCGGGGAGATGTAGCCGGCTTCGCCAGGCTTTTTCGTGCAGCGAAGACCGACGAGCAAAATCTCCCCCATCAGGGATGAAACCGGTGTCAGACCGGGTGTGACCTCTTTGGGCAGGGTGGCGAGCGCCCCCTGCAGGCGCTCCTGCACAAGCTGGCGGGCGCGGTAGATGTCGGTGCCCCAGCCG
>CAZSBO010000215.1:0-5072 GCA_964605265.1 uncultured Prosthecobacter sp. | reverse complement strand
CATCCCCCCACTTCACAACGTTCACTCCAGCCATGCTGCACCGCTCCCTGCTCTTCCTCCTGCTCGCCCTCGCGCCCGCCCGGGCCGAACTGAATCCCGTCCCCCTTGCCGCCATCCGGCCGGCCATGGAGCAGGCGGTCACCGCCGGTCAGGCCGCCGGCATCGTGACGCTGGTCATGCAGGGCGAAACGGTCGTCCATCACGAGGCGGTCGGTCAGGCCGATGTCGCCCAGAACCGGCCGATGCCGAAGGACGCGCTGTTCTGGATTGCCTCGATGACGAAGTCGGTCAACGGCGCCGCGGTCATGCTGCTGGTCGACGAGGGCAAGCTCTCGCTCGACGCGCCGGCCGCGCAGTGGCTGCCGGAGCTCGCCAAGGTGACGGTGGCCGGCGGTGCCGCGCCGGAAAAGCCGATCACCCTGCGCATGCTGCTGTCGCACACCGCCGGCATCGCCTTCCCGCCGCGCAAGGCCACCGACGGCGCCATCTCGCTGAAGGCCTACGTCACGACACTGCTGAAGGCACCGCTCGCCTTCCAGCCGGGCAGCGCCTACGAGTACGGCTTCGGGCCCACCGTCGCCGGCCGCATCCTCGAGATCGTCAGCGGCATGGCCTACGAGGACTTCCTGCGCACGCGCCTGTTCGAACCGCTCGGCATGCGCGACACGACCTTCCATCCCGACGACGCCCTGCGCGCGCGGATCGCGCGGACCTACAAGCGCGACGAGGACAGCGGCCAGCTGGTGCCCGGGTACAATCCGTTTGTCACCAGCGACGCCAGCGTGCGCCACATGCCCGAACCGGCCGGCGGCCTGTTTTCCACGGCGGCGGACATGGGCCGCTTTTACGCGATGATCGCCCAGGGCGGTGTCTTCGGCGGCAGGCGCCTGCTCAGCGAGAAGGCGGTGCGCGACATGCTGGAACCGGTGACCGCTGGCGGCAAAAAGCTGAACTATGCCTGCGGCTGGATGCACAACACCGAGACCCAGCGCGTCTGCGCGTCGATGCCGGTCGGCAGCTTCGGCCACGGCGGCGCCTTCGCCACCAACGGCTGGATCGACCCGGCCACCGGCCTGGTCACGGTCTACCTTGTGCAGAACGTGCTCGTGCCCGACAGCGGCAAGCCGCGCGACGCCTTTCAGCGCCTCGTCATGGAAGCCGCCGGCGTCCGCGTGCCGCCACCGGCGCGCACGAAGAAGTGAGGCTCAGGCCAGCACCGCACGCACGACCTTGGCACCCTCGACCCCGGTGAGGCGGGCGTCGAGACCCTGGAACTTGTAGCTGAGGCGGTGATGGTCGATGCCAAGCAGGTGCAGCATGGTCGCGTGCAGGTCGTAGATGCTGACCGGATCGCGGACGATGTTGTAGCTGAACTCATCGGTCTCACCGAGCGTGAAGCCCGGCTTGATGCCGCCGCCGGCGAGCAGGACCGTGAAGCAGCGCGGGTGGTGGTCGCGACCGTAATTGGTCTCGGTGAGGGTGCCCTGTGAGTAGATCGTGCGACCGAACTCGCCGCCCCAGACAATGAGGGTGTCGTCGAGCAGGCCGCGCTGTTTCAAGTCCTTGATGAGGGCGGCGGTGGGTTGGTCGGTATCGTGGCACTGGCCGCGGATGGCGTTGGGCAGGCCGCCATGGTGATCCCAGCCCATGTGGAAAAGCTGGATGAAGCGGACGTCGCGCTCGGCGAGGCGGCGCGCCAGCAGGCAGTTGGCGGCGTAGCTGCCGGGGCGGTTCACATCGGGGCCGTAGAGATCGAGCACGTGCTGCGGCTCGCTCTTCAGGTCGGTCAGGTCCGGCACGCTGGCCTGCATGCGGAAGGCCATTTCATACTGGGCAATGCGCGCCTCGATCTCGGGATCGCCGATCTTCTCGTGGCGCTGGCGGTTGAGTTCGCCGAGCTGATCGAGGGTGTCACGGCGCAGGGCGCGGTCCATGCCGGCGGGGTTCGACAGGTACAGCACGGGGTCGCCGGTGTTGCGGAATTTCACGCCGCTGTGCTGGGTTGGCAGGAAGCCGCTGCCCCAGAGGCGGTCGTAAAGCGGCTGATCGTCCTTGCGACCACTGCCGAAGGAGGTCAGCACCACATAGGCCGGCAGATCCTGGTTGGCGCTGCCGAGGCCGTAGCTGAGCCAGGAGCCCATGCTCGGGAAACCGGCGAGCTGGCGGCCGGTCTGGAAGAAGGTGATCGCCGGATCATGGTTGATCGCGTCGGTGTGCATCGACTTGATGAAGCAGAGCTCGTCGGCCACCGACCCGAGGTGCGGCATCAGCTCGCTGATCCAGGCGCGGCTCTGGCCGTGCTGGGCGAACTTGAACATGCTCGGCGCCACCGGGAAGTTCTTCTGACCCGAGGTCATGGTCGTCAGCCGCTGGCCCTTGCGGATCGACTCCGGCAGGTCCTTGCCAAAGTGGGCCGCCATCTGCGGCTTGGGATCAAACAGGTCCATCTGCGAGGGCGCGCCCGACTGGAACAGGTAAATGACGCGCTTCGCCTTGATCGGCCGGTGCGGCCAGTCGGTCAGACCGCCGGCGGCGCGCGCCAGACCGGGCTCCATCAAACTGCCGAGCGCGGCGAGACCGACTCCGGTGGAGCTGTGGGTGAGGAAGGTTCGGCGGTTCATTGGAGTGGAGAGTAGGGAGTGGGGAGACGGCGGCATGCTGCGCAGGCGGCTAAGGAGCGGATTCATCCAGGGAAGACAGGTCCGCGAGATCTTGGGGGCGACCCGCGTGACGTTTGGCAATGATGAGGTCCGTTTTGTGAAGGTAGTTCACCCTACCAAAGTCATGGCGGACACTTTTGCGCCTGCTCCAGCATGAGGAAAACTCGAGGGGCTGGATGGTGGTCAGGAAGTCCAGCATGACCGGTGAACGTCCGAGCATGAATTGGGTGTCCGGCTGGGCGAGGTCGGCTTCGGTGATCTCAATGAGAGGAATGCCAAACTCATGAAACGCCTTTGCCACACGGCGGGCATTGGCCAAAGAAGGCTCGATCCAAAGATCGAGATCTTTGGTGAAGCGCGGTTCCGCATAGTGGATAACGGCATAACCGCCGACCACCAGATAGCGCACTCTATGCTTTGCGAAGCACTGTAAGAGTTCTCTGAAGTCGGAGTTCATGAGCGGGTCGATCTTTCAGAGCCCAAGCTTCCTGGACCATTTCCCAGGCGGCTTGAGCGCGTGTGGTGGCGCTGACGCGCTGCCAGCGACGGATGGCCTCCCGACGCATGTCCTGGTGGGATGCGCAGCGGACAAGGGTCCAGCCGGGTCTAGGGGAGGGTGTGGAAGATTTCATTCATCAACGGTTAACCACCTCATCCAAATTCAGCAAGACATTCGCGGTGACGGTGTAAGCGGCGAGTTCGATGGCATCCAGCGCGTCGGGGCGCGGGGCGTGACCGTGGTTGAGCAGGGCTTCGGCCTCGGCGGGCGCAGCGCGGAACCGCGCGAGCTGGCGTTCCAGTCCGGCGGCAAGCACAGACGCCTCGCGCGCCTCCGGGGGCCGGCCGGTGACGCGGGCGAAGGCCCAGGCGATGCGTTCGGCCGGTGTGGCACCGCCTTCCAGCAGCATGCGCTGGGCGAGCACGCGCGCGGCCTCGACGTAGGTGACCTCGTTGAGCAGGGCCAGCGCCTGCAGCGGCGTGTTGGTGCGCGAGCGCTTGACCGTGCAGGTCTCGCGCGAGGGCGAGTCGAACAGCAGCATCGTTGGCGGCGCGGCGGTGCGCTTCCAGATCGTGTAGAGCGTGCGACGATACAGTCCGCCCTGCGGGTCGGGTTTGTAGCCGCGCAGGTCGCCATAGCGGCTCGTCTCGTCCCACACGCCCTCGGGCATGTAGGGCCGCACGCTCGCCCCGCCCACACGCGGATCGAGCAGGCCGCTGATGGCGAGCGCCTGGTCGCGGATCGCCTCGGCGGACAGGCGCAGCCGCGGCGCGCGGGCCAGCAGGCGGTTTTCCGGATCACGGGCAAGAAACTCCGCCGGCAGATGGCGCAGGCCGGAATCCTGTCGGTACGCGGCGCTCATGACGATCTGCTTCTGCAACTGCTTCATGTCCCAGCCACCCTGCATGAACTCGGTGGCCAGCCAGTCGAGCAACTCCGGATGGCTCGGCGGGTCCGACTGCACGCCGAAGTTCTCGCTCGATTTCACCAGGCCGCGGCCGAAGAAACGCTCCCACTGGCGGTTGACCCAGACGCGGGCGGTGAGTGGATGCTCGGGCGAGGTCAGCCAGCGCGCGAAGGTCAGGCGATTGCGCGGCGCGCCCTCGGGCAGCGGCGGCAGCACGGCCGGCGTGGCGGCCGTCACCTCCTCGCCGGGCTTGTCGTACTCGCCGCGCTCCAGCACGCGCGCCAGACGCGGCTCCGGCAGTTCGCGCATGACCATGACGCTGGGCAGTTGATCCTCGAAGGCCATCAGCTCGCGGCGGGCCTTGGCGAGCGCGGCATCGGCACGCTTCACCGGGCTGTCGAAGCCGGCGCGGAAGAAGGCCTTCAGTCGCGCCTGTTGTTGGGCGTTGCGCCGCCCCGGAGCGACGGCCAGCAGGGCGCGCACATCGGCCGGCGCGGCGCCGTCGCCGGCAAGCGTCACGGTCTCGGGCGCATCCGTGCTGACGGCGAGGCGGAAGCGGCCGATCTGGTGGGTGCCGAGGGTGTCGTGGACGAGGCGCACGGTCAGGCGCGCGTCCTTCGGCACCGACACCGATTCCGCGGTCAGCAGCATGGCGCGGTTGGCCTCGCGGCGCGTGTTGCCATCGACCGCCCAGCCCTTGCCGCGATTCTTGCCCTTCGTTGAGGCACGCTTCGAACGCTTGGCGTCGGCGTCGGCCACGAGCGATTCGATGCCCCAGCCCTTCTGCGAGTAGGCCGCCTCGGCCTCGGTGAAGACCAGGCGCTGCGGCTGGGCCAGCCCGGGCGCGCGGATCTCGGCCTCGACGCGGGTGAGCACGAAGTTGCCGTTGCTGTGGCGACCGACACTGCCGCCAGGCAGGGACGGATCCGGCAGCACCTCCAAACGCAGGCCGCTGAAGGTGCCGGCCGCGAGCGGTGCTTCGATCACGTAGGTGTCCTTCGCCGGA
>CAZSBO010000214.1:0-5181 GCA_964605265.1 uncultured Prosthecobacter sp. | reverse complement strand
GGGGGGGCGCCGTCGGGCAGCCGGTTCGGCGCTCCCCGATCTGAAATCTGAGATTTGAAATTTGAGGGCGCCTTGGCGCCCTCACCGCCGGCGGCGGTGGTCGCGGGGGCGGCCGGCTTGGCGGGTGACGGCGGTGGGGTTGCGGCCGTGCAGGACCTTGAAGCTGCCGTTTTCGGCGACGGTGCGATGGCTTTCAAAAGCCTCGCTCATCAGGTTCTCGTAGGGCAGGTGGCGGTTGGCGACCAGCCAGAGTTCGCCGCCGGGCTTGAGGGCCTGGGCGGCGCTGGTGATGAACTTCAGACCGAGCAGGGCGTTGGCGTCGCGACCATCGTGAAAGGGCGGGTTCATGACGATGACGTCGTAGCGGGTGCCGCCCAGGCCCTGAGTGACGTCGGACCAGTGCAATTTCGGTCGCACGGGGCAGAGCACGAGGCCGGTGTTGCGGCGCGCGCACTCGAGGGCGCGGGCATCGGCTTCATACAGGTCAAGGCTGTCGAGATCGTGGCAGTGGCGCAGCAGGTGATCGCTTAGGAACCCCCAGCCACAGCCAAGGTCAGCGGCTGCCCCGCGCAGGGTGGCGGGCAGGTGGGCGGCGAGCAGGGCTGAACCCTCGTCGATGTGATCCCAGTGGAACAGCCCCGGCATCGACCAGAAGCGGCCGTCGAGGATGCGCCGCATGGCGCCGTTCTGTTGCCAGGTGGCGAGTTTGTCGGTCTTCCAGGCCGGATGCTTGCGGGTCCAGAAGACGCGGCAGTGGTTCTTGGAGACGGTTTGCACCTCGCCGGCGACGTCGGCGAGCTGCTGTTCCATGCGTTTGGCGCCCCAGTCGTTGTGCAGGGCGACCACGAGCGTGCCGCCGTCGGCAAGGTGCTCGTGGGCGCGGGCGAAATCGGCGAGGATGGTGTCGCGCTGGCGCTCGGGCAGGAGCAGGACGGTGTCGAACTCGCCGGTGGCCTCGCGGGTGCTGGGGATGCCGTCGCGCTGGAGGGCGGCGGCGGCGGGTTTCCAGATCTGCTGGCAGGTCAGTTTGCCGGGCAGCACGGCAAGCGCCGGATGCGCCTGGGCATGCAGAAAGAGCAGGCGACCCTCAAGCGGCAGTTCCGGATGGGTGTCGAGGGTGTGGAAGAGGGCGTCGAGGGCTTTCATCCGCCGCTTAGGAGTAAAGGAAGGTGGTCAGCGGGCTGGTGGCGCTGGCTTCGGGGCGGCTTTCCGCCAGGCCGATTTCGTGGGCGGCGCGACCAGCCTCCACCGCGGCCTTGAAGGCGGACGCCATGCGCGCCGGATCGGCGGCGATGGCGATGGCGGTGTTGACGAGGACGGCGTCGGCCCCCATTTCCAGGGCTTCGGCGGCGTGGCTGGGCGCGCCGATGCCGGCATCGACCACGACCGGCACGGTGGCCTGGCTGAGGATGATCTCGATCTGCCGGCGCGTGGTGATGCCCTGGTGCGAGCCGATGGGCGAACCGAGTGGCATGACGGTGGCGGTGCCGACGTCCTGCAGGCGACGGGCGAGCACGGGGTCGGCGTTGATGTAGGGCAGGACGATGAAGCCTTCCTGCACCAGCACTTCCGCCGCCTTGAGGGTCTCGATCGGATCGGGCAGCAGGTAGCGCGGGTCGGGATGGATCTCCAGCTTCACCCAGTTGGGCAGGCCGGCGGCGACCGCGAGACGGGCGAGGCGCACCGCCTCCTCGGCCGTGCTGGCGCCGCTGGTGTTGGGCAGCAGCAGCACGTCCCTGGGGATGAAGTCGAGGATGTTTGCGAAGGGATCGCCCTGGCCGGAGAGATCGGCGCGGCGCAGGGCGACCGTGACGATTTCCGTGCCGGAGGCGACGATGGCTTCGCGCATGAGTTCGCCCGAGGCGAACTTGCCGGTGCCGAGCATCAGCCGCGACTGGAAGCAGCGGCCGGCAATGGTGATGGGCTGGTTCGGAGGCATGGGATCAGGCGCTGAGGACGCGCTCGAGCAGGGCCGGCACGGGGAGCTGGATGCCGATGAAGAAATCGCCGAACTCGCCGAACTGGGTCGTCACCTCGTCCCAGCGCATTTCATAGACGATGGATTTGATCTGGAAGACGTCGTGGGCAAACAGCGTGACGCCCCACTCGTGGCTGTCGAGGCCGGTCGAGCCGGTGATAAGCTGGCGCACCTTGCCGGCGTACTTGCGGCCGGTTTTGGCGTGGCCGCCCATGAGTTCGCGGCGCTTGGCGAAGTCCTGCGCATACCAGTTGGCGCCGACGTTGCGGCGCTTGCTCATCGGGTAGAAGCACATCACCGGCCAGTCGGGCATGTTCGGGTACAGGCGGTCCTGGTAGTACTTGCTCATGTGCGCCTTCCACTCGCCAAGGCGTTTTTCAAACGCTTCGGTGCCGGGCTCCAGGCCCTCGGTCTTCTGCAGGCGCGCGGCGGCCTCCTCCTCGGACTCGCTGTACTCGGTCCACTCGGTCATCGACAGGTAGCTCCACGAGGGGGACAGGGCATCGGGGCCGAGGGCGAGGGCGAGCTGCTTGGCAAAGCGGTCGGAGTCCTGCATGTCGGGCGTCAGCAGCATGAAACCGAGATCGGCCTTGGGGCCGACCATGCTGAAAGTGAGCAGCTGGGTCTTCGGGTGGGCGCGGATGGCATCGACGGTGGCCTGCAGGCGGTCGGTACGCTCGGCCTGCTCCGGGGGGGTGAGGGCGGCCCAGAGGCCATGGTCGACGTGGAAGAAGAGGTGTTGGACGACCCAGCCTTCCTGGGGCTGGAGGGATTGGGGGGCGGTTGCCTGGCTCATGGTTGGCGTCAGCCTTACTCGGGAACCGGGCCGGCTCAACCCCCGGCGCAGGGATTCGCAAAAAGTGATTGAATCCGCGGCGGTGGGCATTACCATCCCTGCCCAACTCCAAGCAGGAGACCCAAGCAATGGCTGACGCAGCAAACAAATATTCCCAGAACATTACCGGCGCCTACTACGTGGACGATCAATGCATCGACTGCGATCTTTGCCGCGAGACCGCCCCCGCCAACTTCACCCGTGACGACGACGGCGGCCACTCCTACGTGTACAAGCAGCCGGAGACCGACGACGAGCGCGCCCAGTGCGAGGAAGCCATGGCCGGCTGCCCGGTCGAGGCGATTGGCAGCGACGGCGAATAAGCGGTCGGTGATTCCAGTTTTCGGGGCATGACCGCGCTGCGGTCATGCCCTTTTTCGTGCCCAAACGGCGGGGCGTCAGCGACCCGTGCGCAGGATTTCGACGTCGGCAGCCGGTGGGATGGCCGAGGCTGACTTGAACAGCACGCGCCGGAGCAGGGCGAGGGCGTGGCGTTCGTACACCGCGCGGCGGCCGGCATCGGTGGCACCGCAGGCGAGTTCGGCGAGGCGGCTGGTCGGATGTTCCGGATCGCAGTGGGTCGAGCCGCGCACGCGCAGCAGGGTAAGCGACGGGTTGTCCAGCTCGAGCCAGGCGCGGGCGTTGCCGTTGAGGTTCCAGGCACCGGGTTCGGCAAGCAGGACCAGGGCGGGCACGCGCAGGTGGGCGAGGGCGTGTCGGCCGAGGCCGGCGAAGTCGACCGGATCCAGGCCGATCCAGGCCAGTGCGCGCGGGTCCTGGGCGGTGGCGAGCAGGCTGGCGAAGCCGCCCATGGAGTGGCCGGCATAGACGAGGCGGCCGTCGGGAGCGGTCGGTCCGAAGGCTGGTGTGGCCAGGATTTGGCTGGCCAGTTCGACGAGGGCGCGGGCGTTGCGCTCCGGGTCGGCGAAGAACGGCAGGTTGGGGGTCACGGCGATCAGCCCCTCCTGGGCGAGTCGGTGGCCCCAGCCGGCGAGTACGCGGCGGTGGCGGGTGAAGCCGTGTGCCAGCAGCACGACCGGGGCACGTCCGGCTTGGGTGGGCAGGTAGACATCGACCGGCACGGTGACGCCCTGAAGCTGGAGTTGGCGGGTCTCAACGCGGACTCCGTCCGGAACCGGCAGCCGCGGCACGCGATTGGCCCGATGGGCGAGCCACAGGACGGTGGTGAGCGCCGCGATCAGCGCCAGCGCGGCGAGCAGGCGTCGCTTCATGGCTTGGCGGTGCGCGGCGTGCTGATCGCTTCCGCGTAGACGAAGTCGCCAGTGCGGCCGTCGAAGTACTGGAAGATCACCTGCGGATGCGGGTAGGCGACCCAGCGGGTGCCACCGAGCTGCTGCGGCATGTTGTAGACGTTGTTGATCTGCACCACGCAGTAGTAGGGGTAGAGGCGCTGCGGTCGCTCGAGGTCGGGCAGGATGTAACTCGACCAGCGGATGTCGCAGGTGCGCGGGCCGGACGGGTAGAGGCCGGTGGCGGGGCGTCCGCCCTCGTCGTTGGCGGGCACATGGTTGACCGAGTTGAGCGGGCCCGAGGAAAACTCCCAGACCCGGTCGGTGATCTTCACGGCGAAGCTGTTGTGCAGGTCGGCGGTGAGGATGAAGACCGGCTTGCCGAGGCGGTCGAAGAACTCGATCAACTCCTCGCGTTCGGCGAGCAGGGAGGTCCAGGCCTCATCCTTGCCGGCGCTGAACTCATGGCCGCCGGCGCCGTTGTGCGGAATCATGAAGTTGACCGAGGAAGCGAGGAAAAAGAAATCGGCGCTGCTGGTCTGCATGGCTTGCTTCAACCACGCTTTTTGTTCGCGACCGAGAAAGCTGAGGCCCGGCTGGGCAGGATTGGCCGGGTTGTGCATCTCGCGGTGGGTTTTGGCGTCGAGGACCAGGTAGTCGCAGTTCGACACCGTGAAGCGACCGTAGGAGCGGCGGCCGATCGAGTAGCTGCCGGCGCTGTCGGCGTAGGCGGCGGGGGCAAGGCGCAGGCGATGCTTGTCGAGCACTTCGCGGATGGCAAAGACGCCGGCGTTGGGGTTGGCCGGCGGTTCTTTGTCGAGGCGCAGGTCGTCCTCGCCGGCGTCGGGCGTGCCCCAGTGCACGTGCAGGTTGGCGGCCTGGGCAAGATCGAGTCGGGTGAAGTCGGCGGAGGGATCGACGAGCACGTCGCTGCCCTTCTGCAGGGTGGCGCGCCCGAAGTGGATGTCCTGACGGGTTTCGAAGGGGTTGGCCCAGCCGGCGTAGTCCTGCCAGGCGCGAATGCCAATGTCGCGGAACACGGCGCGTCGCTCGCGGAAGCCGGTGGTGCCGCAGCCGCGGATGTCATTGACCAGCTCGTGGTCGTCGAAGGTGAAGAT
>CAZSBO010000213.1:2025-5183 GCA_964605265.1 uncultured Prosthecobacter sp. | reverse complement strand
GGCCGGAGTTGCCGATGCAGGTGGTGCAGCCGTAGCCGACGGTCTGGAAGCCGAGCTTGTCGAGTTCCTGCTGCAGGCCGGTCTTGGTGAGGTAATCGGTCACCACGCGGCTGCCCGGGCCAAGGCTGGTCTTGACCGCCGGCTTGACGGTCAGGCCCTTGGCGTTGGCCTTCTTCGCCAGCAGGCCGGCGGCGAGCATGACGCTGGGGTTGCTGGTGTTGGTGCAGCTGGTGATGGCGGCGATGAGCACGCTGCCGTGAGTGATGACATCCTTTTCACCGTCCTTGCTGTCGACCTTGACCTCCCAAAGCGGGTAGGCCGGGTCGGCGTTCTCCTCAATGGCGACCCCTTCCTGGGCGCCGAGCGCCTGGGCGACCGAGCCGCCTTCCGGTTCGGCGTCGAGGCCGGCCGGCAGGTTGTCGGGCGCGCCGAGGCTGACTTCCGGCTTTTTGCCGTAGCCCTGCGGGGTCGGCTTGGCGAGCATCTCCTCCCAGGTCTGCTTGAGGGCGTCGACCGTGATGCGGTCCTGCGGACGCTTCGGGCCGGCGACGCTCGGCTGGATCTGGCCGAGGTCGAGTTCGAGTTCGCTGCTGAATTCGATCTCGCCCTTCTTCGGGATGCCGAACATGCCCTGGGCGGTGAAGTAGTTCTTGAAGGTCGCGCACAGCTCCTCGCTGCGGCCGGTGCCGCGCAGGTAGTTGACGCTCTCCTCGTCGACCGGGAAGAAGCCCATGGTCGCGCCGTACTCGGGCGCCATGTTGGCGATCGTCGCGCGGTCGGGCAGCGGCAGGCTTTCGGCGCCCGGGCCGTAGAATTCGACGAACTTGCCGACCACCCCGTGCTTGCGCAGCATCTGGGTGCAGTGCAGGGCGAGGTCGGTGGCGGTGACGCCCTCGCGCAGGGCGCCGGTGACGTACACGCCGACGACTTCCGGCACCAGGAAGGTGACCGGCTGGCCGAGCATGCCGGCCTCGGCCTCAATGCCGCCGACGCCCCAGCCAACGACGCCCAGGCCGTTGATCATGGTGGTGTGGCTGTCGGTACCGACGAGGGTGTCTGGGTAATAGACGCCGTCCTTTTCGAGCACGCCCTTGGCGAGGTACTCCAGATTGACCTGGTGCACGATGCCGATGCCGGGCGGCACGACCTTGAAGGTGTCGAAGGCCTGCTCGCCCCACTTGAGGAATTCGTAGCGCTCGCGGTTGCGCTCGAACTCGAGCTCGAGGTTCTTGTTGAGCGCCTCCTGGGTGCCGGCGAAGTCGACCTGCACGCTGTGGTCGACGACGAGGTCGACCGGCACCAGCGGCTCGATCATCTTCGGGTTCTTGCCGAGTTCATCGACCTTGCTGCGCATGGCGGCGAGATCGACCAGCAGCGGCACGCCGGTGAAGTCCTGCAGGACGATGCGCGCGACGGTGAAGGGGATCTCGTAGTCGCCCGGGTTCTTGGCGTTCCAGTTGGCGAGGTTGGCGACATCCTTTTCGGTCACCTTCTTGCCGTCGAGGTTGCGCAGCAGCGACTCCAGCACGATGCGGATGGAGATCGGCAGCCGGGAGACCTTGCCGACGCCCTGCTTCTCGAGTTCGGGCAGGGAGTGGAATTTGCCGGGGGCGCCGGAGCCGGTGGGGAAGGTGCTGAGGGTGTTCATGAGGGTGAAAGGGGCGGAAACGGGGAAAGAAGGCATGGCGCCGCGTCGCGCAAGTCCGATCGCGCGTCCGCGGCCGAAAGCCGGCGGATTTTTGGCGGTTGCCAGGCCTCAGCGCGGCTCCAGGGCCAAGACTAGGCGCTCGTAGCCGAGGGTGCGGTCGAACGCGGCCTCATGCTCGACCCGCTCGACAGCCTCGACGACGGTCAGCCTGGCGACCTTTTCGCAGCAGAGGCGCAGCAGGGTGCGCAGGATCAGCCGCGCGTGCGGGGCGCCCAGGCAGAGGTGGTTGCCGAATCCGAAGGACAGGTGCGGGTTTGGCTTGCGGTCGAGGCGGACCTCCTCCGGGGTGGGGAAGGCAGCCGCGTCGAAATTGGCTGAGGACCAGCACAGCGAGATGCGCTGGCCGGGCGGCACCTCGACGCCGTGCAGTTCCGCGCCGGCCGGACAGACGCGGCCGATGTGGGTGAGCGGCATGAAGACGCGGAAAAACTCCTCGCTGGCGAGCGTGATGCGCTTCGGATCGGCGCGCAGGAACTCCAGCGCTTCGGGATGCTCGGCCAGGTGGCCGAGCGCGCAGGCGATGCTGTGGATGATGGTGTCGCGGCCGCCGGCAAAGGCGAGGTTGGCGAAGCCCAGGCACTCCTCGCGGGTCAGGCGCCGGCCGCGGAACTCGGCCTGCACGAGGGCGCTGAAAAAGTCGTCGCCAGGGTGGGCCGCCGCCTCGTCGAACTTCCGTTCCAGGTAGGCATCGAGCACGGTGCCCTTCTTGAACTCGCCGCCGGTGACCTTGAAGACGTGGATGCCCCAGCCGATCCAGGTCTCGGCCTCGGCCTCGGCGGTGTTGAGCAGGTAGGTGAGGGCGCGCGACTGCACGGGCAGGGCGAAGTCGTTCACCACCTCGATCCGGCCGCGTCGTAGGGCGTCGTCGAGGAAACCGCCGATCAGGGCCTCGACCCGGGCGATCATTTCCGGTTCCTTGGCGCGCTGGAAAAACGGTTCGACGATGGCGCGGTAGTCCTCATGGTCGGGCGGATCGGTTTCGATCGGCAATTGGCGCACCGAGCGCACCTCCTCCTCCGACGGGATCGGCACGCGGAAGGGGGCGTCGGAACTGAAGGTCTGCCAGTCCTTCGCCGCCCGCCGCACGTCCTCATGACGCAGGATCATCGTGATCTCCTCGCCATGAAAGGGGCACTTCAGCACGCCATCGGCGGCGCGGACTTCGCGGAAGGGATCGGAAAAAGCGGACATGGCGAACGATGGAGGGCGTTGGGGTTGGCTGTCAACGCCGCGCGGTGGGGTTTCGTTTCAGGGGGACCCGGGACCGTCACAAAGCCATGTCTCCAACGGTCGGTGCCTGACCCTAAACAGCGTCAGGCAACCCGAGGGGCGGCGAGGCTCAGGGGGGCGGTGCGCGGTGAGGCTTCGCATTGGCGGCTCGCGTCGAAGCCTTGTCGCCTTTGGGCGGTTGCAGGAAAGCCTCTGAATTGTCCTTTCAATAAAGATCGAT
>CAZSBO010000213.1:0-1925 GCA_964605265.1 uncultured Prosthecobacter sp. | reverse complement strand
GTGATCCGGCCTTCCTGCCCAAGGCGCAACGCTCCCGGGTGGAGAAGCTCTTTGGCAGTTATCTGACTCAAGGCGGCTTCCCGGAGGCCCAGGGGCTCGCCGCAGAGGATCGGCTGCCGTTGCTGCAAGGTTATGTGGACAGCGTCATCCTGCGCGACGTGATCGAGCGGCACGGCGTCACGAATGTCGTGGCGCTCCGGCATCTCACGCGGCAGTTGCTCGGAGCGGCGGCGGGCCTGTTCAGCGTGCATCGTTTCTTCAATGACCAGAAGTCCCAAGGCGTGGCTGTTTCCAAGGACGCACTTCACGCCATGCTCGGACACCTTGAGGATGCCTTCCTCATCCGCCTCGTGCCCATGCACACCCGCAGCGAACGCCAGCGGCAGTCGAATCCGCGCAAGGCCTACCCGGTGGACTCGGGCCTCATCACCGCCTTCGACCGCAGCGGCAACCCCAACACTGGCCACGCGCTAGAGACCGCCGTGCTCGTCGAACTCGAACGCCGCAAGTGCGAACTCGCCTACGTGCGCACCTCCAGCGGCGCGGAGGTGGATTTTCTCGCCGCCCCGCTGACCGGACGGCCCACGCTGATCCAGGTTTGCGCCGACATGAGCGACGCCACCACCCGGGCACGCGAGTTCCGCGCCCTTTCCGAAGCCATGGTCGAACACAAAAAGCTCCCCGGTCTCATCCTCACCGCCACTTCCACCGGCCTCAGCCATGCCCGGAGCGAGGCTCCCCCAGGCATCACCATCCGCCCCGCGTGGGAATGGATGCTGGAGAGTACCGCTTCTTGATTGGTCCACCACGGCATCTACCGCGAAGGTGTCAAGAAAAGCCGCCGTGCGGCGGGCTTTCGTTTCAAGAGGACTCGGGACTGCTCCAAAGCGCTGTCGCCAACGGCTGGGGGCTGCCCCTGAAAGGCGTCAGACCATTCGAGGGTCAGTGTAGCTCATGTGTGGATCGCGGTGCGTGGGGTTCCTTAGAAGTGTCAAGTCGTCAGAGGCATTGCCCACCATGGTGTCGCACACGAAGATTTCAGGGAAAGGCACCGTGCTGGAGATCGTGTGACTTGGGCTCTTTGAATGGTATGGCAGCGAGGAAGCATCCTAAATTCGAAGCTCATCTTGAAGGAGGCGCACGCGTTCATTGGTTGCCTTGTAGCGTTGAACGATGCCTCGCCGCTCTAAGGTGAGAATATTGCGACGAATAATGAATGGCTCAGTTGCTCACCGGACACCACACCTTCTCAAAACCAAAGCCCTCAAAGTCCTTGGGATTGGCTGTAGCGAAGTGAGTGACGCCGTGGTGGCGGAGGGTGAGGGCGAGGCGGGCGTCGATGATGTGGCGGAAGCCCGAGGTGGTTTTGGAGGCCCAGTTCCAGAGGGGTTTGCCGACCTCCGGTTCGTAGTCGCCGAACTCCCAGGCGGGATGCGTGCGGAGGGCGTCGCAGAAGGCGGTGGCCTCCTTGGCGGTCTTGGGCTTTTTGAAAATGGCGGGATTGCGGAGCTGCATGTAAAGCTCCACCAGCACGAGGCCGCAGAGCAGGAAACGCTCGCCGACGATTTCCTCCTCAAAGAAGCGGCGGGCAGCTTCGTGATGCGGCGAGCAAGGATTGGCCGCGTAGAGGAGGAGGTTGGTGTCGGCGGCGAGGATCATGACGCGCTGCGCTCAAGGATGGCCTCCGCTTCAGGCCGCACATCGGCAGGATCGGTGAGGAAGTCGCCGCCGCAGTCAAGAGTGGGAAAGCGCCAGGCCTTCCTCGGCGCGGGCTCCTCCGGGAAGCGGGTGACGAAGTGCTCCGCCGCCTTGCGCATGACCTCGGAGAGCGACCAATCCTGTCTCTCGGCGATCTCCTTGAGCCGCTGGTACAGCGGTTCGGGGAACTGGATTTGAGTGCGTGTCATGATGTCATTTATACATCA
>CAZSBO010000212.1:0-5246 GCA_964605265.1 uncultured Prosthecobacter sp. | reverse complement strand
ACCGCCCATCGCCGGCCTGATCGCCGGCATTGTTGGCGGCATCCTGGTGGGGCTGCTGAGCGGTTCGCACACCAGTGTCAGTGGACCGGCCGCCGGTTTGACGGCGGTGGTGGCGGCCCAAATCGCCACCCTGGGTTCGTTCGAGGCCTTCCTGGTGGCAGTTGTCCTGGCAGGCGTGCTGCAGGTGATCATGGGGGTTTGCCGGGCGGGCTTCATCTCCGCCTTCTTCCCGCTCAGCGTCATCAAGGGCCTGCTGGCGGCCATTGGCGTCATTTTGATCCTCAAACAGATCCCGCACCTGCTCGGCCACGATGCCGACCCGATGGGCGACAAATCCTTCCAGCAGAAGGATGGCGAGAACACCTTCTCCGAACTGGCGGTGGCCTTCTTCGACGTCCATCCCGGCGCGGTCCTGGTGGGCATCGCCTCGATCGCCCTCATCGTTTTCTGGGACAAGGTCAAGGTCCTCAAGCAGTCGCCGGTGCCGGCGCCGCTGATCGTGGTGGTGCTGGGTGTGCTGCTCAACCAGCTCTTCCACGCCATCGGTGGTGCGCTGGTCATTGAGCCCAGCCACCTGGTGGCGGTGCCGGTCACCGCGGGTCCGGGTGACTTCATTCGCAACGCCCTCATATTCCCCGACTGGAATGTGCTGTCGAACCCCGTGGTGTACACCTCGGCGGTGACGATTGCCGTGGTCGCCTCGCTGGAGACCCTGCTGAACATCGAGGCGGTCGACAAGATCGATCCGAAGCAGCGGGCGACCCCGCCAAACCGTGAATTGCTGGCCCAGGGCGTTGGCAACATCGCCGCCGGCCTGATTGGCGGCCTGCCGATGACCAGCGTCATCGTGCGCAGCTCGGTCAACATCAACGCCAAGGCGGAGACCAAGGTCAGCGCCATCTGGCATGGCGTTCTGCTCATCGGCTGCGTCATGCTGGTGCCCGCCCTGCTGAACCAGATCCCGCTTGCCGCCCTGGCCGCCATCCTGCTTATGACCGGTCTCAAGCTGGCCAGCCCGAAGCTGATCCGGCAGATGTGGAGCGAGGGCCAGAAGCAGTTCCTGCCCTTCATCATCACCATCGTCGCCATCGTGCTGACCGACCTGCTCATCGGTGTGCTCATTGGCCTGGCCGTGTCGATCGGCTTCATCCTGCACAACAACGCCCGCCGGCCGCTGCGTCGCATCCTCGAGAAGCATGTCAGCGGCGACGTCATGCACATCGTCCTGGCCAACCAGGTCAGCTTCCTCAGCCGCGCCTCGCTTGAGCAGGCCCTGCGCAGCGTGCCGCGCGGCGGCCACATCCTGCTCGATGCCAGCAACACGGATTACATCGATCCGGACGTGCTCGACCTGATCACCGACTTCCGCGACACGACCGCGGGCGCCCTGGGCGTCAAGCTCAGCTTCAAGGGTTTCCGCGACATGTACCCGCAGCTGCAGGACCACATCCAGTATGTCGATTACAGCAGCCGTGAATTGCTGCAGGAACTCACCCCTGAGCGCGTGCTGCAGCTGCTGCAGGAGGGCAATGAGCGCTTCCTCGGCAGCCGGCCGCTGACGCGCGACCAAAACCGCCTCGTCGAGGCCACCTCGGGCGGTCAGTTCCCCATGGCGGCCGTGCTCGGCTGCATCGACTCGCGCGCGCCCGCCGAGGTGGTGTTTGACCTCGGTCTCGGCGACATCTTCAGCGCCCGCGTGGCCGGCAACATCGCCACGCCGGAACTGCTCGGCAGCCTGGAGTATGCCTGTGCGGTGGTCGGCTCGAAGCTGGTGGTTGTGCTCGGCCACACGAGCTGCGGCGCGGTCAATGCCGCGGTCGATCTGCTTGCCGCCGCCAAGAAGGCCAGCGAGGCCACCCCCTGCGGCAACCTCGACGGCCTGGTCACCGAAATCCAGCAGTCGATCAATCCCGCCACCCTGAAGAAGCCGGACCAGTGGTCGCCGGGCGAAAAAGTCGCCTTCGCCAACGAGATCTCGCGCCACAACGTCATGCGCACCATCCGCATGATCCGCCAGCGCAGTGCGACGCTCGACAAGCTCGTCCTGGAAGGCAAGATCGCCATCGTCGGCGCGCTCTACGACGTGACCAGCGGCCGGGTCGACTTCTTCCAGACGACCGAGTCCAGCCTTCAGCCCCTGCCGGTGCCGATGACCGCGCTGCCGTCCTGAGCGGTGGCGGCGCGGAACTCGATGGCCATGACCGCCAGCCGCTGGTACAACCGGCGGCGGCGCAGCAGTGGCCACCAGCGGTAGAGGTAGATGTCGATCGGCTTCCAGAGGGCCACCCAGCAGAGCACGGTGAGGCCCTCGCGGGCGATGGCGTGCCAGCCCTGGCCGTCGTGCAGCAGGGTCTGGGCGACCATCTGGCAGACGGCGATGAAGGCGAGGCCGATGATCAGGGCGGCGCGCCCCTCGCGCATGAGCAGGCGGAATTCGCGCCAAAGCAGGCCGGCGCGGTAGTCGAAGTAGTGGCGGATCGAGTCCTTAAAGGGCTCGAGCTCGGCGAGTTCGCCGGCGGGTGGGCGGGCGAGATGGATCAGCAGGCGCAGGTCATGCTCGCGCGGATGTTCCTGCGCCCAACTGACGATGAACTCCTCGGCATCATGATCGAGGTCCCGCTCGTGGAAGGGCGAGGGATCCATGGAGTTGAACAGCTGCGCCAACTCCGCGACCTTGACCTCGATCAGGCCGGTCATGATCTCAGGCTTTGGCGGCTTCGTAGCCCTTGGCGACAGCGCTCCAGTTGACGACGTTCCACCAGGCGCTGATGTAATCGGGGCGCTTGTTCTGGTACTTGAGGTAGTAGGCGTGTTCCCAGACGTCGAGGCCGAGGATGGGCGTGCCCAGCTCGTTCTCCGGCACCACACCCTGCATGAGCGGGTTGTCCTGGTTCGGTGTCGAGGTCACGGCGAGGCTGCCGTCCTTCTTGACGATCAGCCAGGCCCAACCGGAGCCGAAGCGTTTGGCGCCGGCTTCGCCGAAGAGTTTCTTGAAGTCATCGAGACTGCCGAAGGCACTCTGCAGGGCGGCGGCGAGCTTGCCTTCAGGGGCGGCGGGGCCGCTGCCGGCGGGGGCCATCCACTGCCAGAACCAGGTGTGATTGACGTGGCCGCCGCCGTTGTTGCGCACGGCGGTGCGCTGGGCCTCGGGCACCTTGGCGAGGTCGCTGATCAGGCCGGCGACATCGCTGCCGGGCAGGCCGGCCGGTTCAAGGGCCGCCTTCAGGTTGTTGATGTAGGCGACGTGATGGCGGCCGAAGTGGATCTCCATGGTCATCGCGTCGATGTGCGGCTCCAGGGCCTGGGGCGCGTAGGGCAGGGGCGCCTGTTCGAGGCCG
Source organism: uncultured Prosthecobacter sp. (assembly GCA_964605265.1). Lineage (GTDB taxonomy): Bacteria > Verrucomicrobiota > Verrucomicrobiia > Verrucomicrobiales > Verrucomicrobiaceae > Prosthecobacter. Next base: position 1,908 of record CAZSBO010000212.1, on the reverse strand, counting down.
ATGACGGCGGCGTGGACCGGGGAGGTGAGGACCGAGCCGGCAAGGGCGGCTCCCGACGTGGCGAGGAAGGTGCGGCGGTTCATGGTGCTCCATGAATACGTCGTCGCGGCGCAAATGTCACTGCCGAAAGTGCGCGGCGGAGTCGATCCGGGAAGGCTCCGGCCGCGGGTCCGGTTCCGTGCGCCGTCGCGACCCCAGGCCGAGTGCAAGCCGCAGTGGACAGGGGCGAGAAATGCAGGCTAGTCTCGCCCGCGCCCCCGCATGTCCGCCCTGTTCCTGCCCTCCGATTATTTCCGCGAGCTGCCGCGCGCGGAACTCTGTGCCGATCCCGACCGCCCGCTCGAAGTCGAGCTCGGCTGCGGCGACGGCAGCTTTCTCGCCGCGCTGGCGGCGCACCATCCCGAGCGCGAATTCCTCGGCATCGAACGCATGCTCGGCCGCGTCGGCAAGACCCTGCGCAAGATCGATGCGGCCGGCCTGAGCAACGCCCGCGTGCTGCGTCTGGAGAGCGGTTATGCGACCGGCTGGCTGCTGCCCACGGCCGGCGTTGCGCGACTGCACCTGCTCTGCCCGGATCCCTGGCCGAAGAAGCGCCATGCCGGCCGTCGCCTGGTCAATCAGGAGGAATTTCTCGGTGGTCTCGCCCGCGTTCTGCAGCCGGGCGGCGAGTTTTTGCTGAAGACCGACGACCGGGTGTACTGCGAGGACGCGCTCGCCAGCCTGGAGGGCCGCGCGGAGTTCGAGCGGCTCGACTGGCCGGAGGACGCCTTTTATTACCCAACGACCGACTTCGAAAGCCACTGGCTCGGGCTGGGCCGCCCGATCCATCGCGCGCGCTGGCGGCGGCGCTGAAGTGGGTCAGCGCCGGCGGGCGATCTCGCTGCGGTCGAGCACCTCGCCGCGCAGGTTCTTGAGTTCCGCGCGCAGCACGGGTTCACCGGCGCGCGCGGTGATCAGCAGGTAGTTGTCCTCGCGGGCGTGGAAGGCGGATTTCGGGTCCTTGTAGAGGTCGCCCGTGCCCTTCAGGCAGGTGTTGTAATAGGGCAGGCCGCCGTCGAGCACGGCGCGTTCGGCGAAGTAGCCGAAGCCGGTGATCAGGGCGCTGCCCTTGCGGAAGTTTTCGTGCCAGGCGCCCTTGGCGAGTCCCTGCAGCTGGGTCTGCTTCTCGTTCATGACCGTCAGCACGAAGCCGGCCTGCGTCGTCTTCAGGAGGTCGGCATACCAGCGGAACTGTGGCGAGTCCGGCTGCCAGGCGTGGCAGGTCTGCCAGGTCGTGCCGTGATCCTGAATGTGATTGAGGTCGAGTGCGATGAGGCGCAGGTCGAAGCCCGGCAGATCGAAGTGCCACTTCCACTCGTCGCCCGGCAGCGCAAAAAACGCCCGGTAGGCGGTCGCCTCCACATCGTAAACCGGCTGCGCCGGCGGCTTCGGCCCGCGCGGTGTGAGCTCCCGGTCGTGGTTGCCAAGCACGGGCAGAAACGGCACGCTGCGAAACAGGTCCGGGTGGCGGTCGATCAGGGCGGCAAAGGCGCGTCCGCCCTCACGACCGCGGCCGTGCAGGTCGGGCACGTTGTCGCCGGCACTGACCAGCAGGTGCGGATTGTCGCGGCGCAGCGCTGTGAGGTCGCGATCCAGGGCGAATCCCCAGTCGCCGACGATGGCGAGGCGCAGTTCGCGCGACGACGGCGTCTGGCAGCGGAAGACCCCGGAAGCCGCGTCACCGCTGCGCACGCGGTAATGCAGGTGGCCGTCGCGGGCTTCGAAGGGAATCTCGACCTGGTGATGCGTGGTCGCCTGCTCGACCGCGACCTGCTGGCCGAGTGCGGCACTGGGACCGAATTCCACGACCGAGTTGCCGGGGCTGTCGGTCTGCCAGTTGACGACGAGGCGTGCGGGATCGGGCGAGGC
>CAZSBO010000211.1:0-5249 GCA_964605265.1 uncultured Prosthecobacter sp. | reverse complement strand
TGGAGGCTCACTGCGACGCCCACCTGCGCCGCGTCATCCAGGCCCTGCAGCCGGCATGGGTGATCGGGGTGGGCGCCTTTGCTGAAGCTCGGGCTGAACGCGCCCGCGAGGCCCTCGGCGGCGGATTCCGCACCGGCCGTGTGCTGCATCCGAGTCCCGCCAGCCCGCTCGCGAACCGCGACTGGCCCGGCGCCGCCACCCGCCAGTTGGAAGCGCTTGGGGTGTGGTGAGGGGAAAACCCAGCACGCTGGTGCGACTGATCTGCAGCACGCGCAGGGGCGTCGGGGTCAGTCCGTCTTTCGCCGGCCTTTGGGGCGTCCCCTGACGATGTGCGGCAGCTTGCCGGATTGGATGGAGGCAAGGACGAGTTGCTCCTGCTCTTGATGGGCGCGCTTTTTGGCCTCGCGCAACGCCTCGCGTCGGGCTGCTGTTCCCTGTGTAGTGGGGGAGCGTACGCCCAGCCATTCGAGCTGACTGCGAAAAGTCCGCAGGCTGATGCGCTGACCGAAGTGGTTTGTGAGCAGTTGCCGGACCTCCTGCTGATTCCAAGATTTTTTCCGGCGCCTGCCCTTGGGCATGAGTTGTTCCTTGAGCCAATCCAAGTGTTCGAGGGTCATTGGCACCAAGGGTTGACGTTTGAGACTGTCGTCGGCCTCATCGTTCGCGCGTGCCAAGGCTTGGCGTTTGAGACCTCCATGAATCGCCTGCCGACTGACTCCAAATTTCAAACTCAGTTCCTTGATGGAGGTGCCATCAGCATGACGCTTTTTAATTTCCTCCCAAGTTTTTGCATCCAGCTTTTTTCGGCTTGGGTGTGGCTGTTTGGATTTCTTGGAGGCTGGCTTTTGAGCGATGAGACGTTGCGCGTTGGCGGGTTCTTGGCCGAGCAATCTTAGATAGTGGTTTAACTGACGGCGTGACAGCTGGGCGCCCCGGGTGGCCGTCTGCTGGTAGAGATCGTCCACAGTTTTTTTGGAGACGCCGTATTCCTTGGCCAGCACGCTGGCTGCCTCGCCAGCGGCTCGGCGACGGAGAAGTTCGCGACTCTCCTCAGGATGCAGTTTTCTACGGCGGTCGGTTGTCATGCACGGAAATGCCATGGGGTGCAGGTGGAAGCAAGGATGGGGCGGGATTGACGGGATTGATATACCCGGATAAAGTATTAGTATAATATATTATAAATAGGCGTCCAATCATGGCCGAGCTTTTCGACAAACACGGTGGGTTTCGCAAGCTGCACAGCTTCACGCTCGCGACCCTCATTCAGCTTGAGACACTGAGGTTTTGTCGGCGCTTCATCACGCAGGACCCGCGTCTGGCCGGCACCAAGTTTTATGACCCGAAGGGCCGGCAGTATGATCAGATGACCCAGGCGGCGCGCAGCGGGCGCCAGAACCTCATCGAGGGCTCGGAGCGCTCCGCCACATCGAAGGACACGGAGATGAAACTCACCGATGTGGCCCGGGCCAGCCTGAGTGAGTTGCGCGGCGACTACGAAATCTGGATCCTCGATCGCGTCCAGCTTCCCTGGTCGGTGCATTCTCCGGAGGCGAAGGCCGTCAATCGCATCTCGCTGGATCCCGCGCCGTTCAGTGACGACAGCGTCCATGAGTCGGCCCGGCATGCGCTGACCCAGCGCCAGAAGTATGCCCGCTGGTTGGACAGCGATGACGAGCTGGCGGTGGCGAATGCCATGCTGCTGCTCATCAGTCGCACGCTGAACATGCTCAAAAGCCAGATTGAGGCCCAGGGCGCGGCCTTCGAAGCCAGCGGCGGTTTCAGCGAGCGACTGACCGCCAAACGCCTCGAAGCCCGCGAGCGACAGCGCGAGCCTGGCCCCGACTGCCCGCAGTGCCGGCAGCCCATGCGTCGCCGCAGGTCCGCCAAGGGGGATTTCTGGGGGTGCACGGGTTTTCCCGAGTGCACTGGCACGCGGCCGCTTTGACGGTGTTGACGGTGTTGACGGTGTTGACGGTGTTGACGGTGTTGACGGTGTTGACGGTGGCGTCAACAGGGTCAGTCACGTCAATGCCGGCATCTTCTCGGGAGACGCCCCCGCGATGCGCTCTTGCCAGCCGGCCAACGCGGCCTAGTTTTTCGGCCCCCATGAAAACCTTCCGCCTCAACCGCCTTTTCAATGCCAAGTCCGGCCGCTGCTTCGACGTCGCCGTCGACCACGGCTTCTTCAACCAGCCCGGCTTTTTGCAGGGCATTGAGGACATGCGCAAGGTGGTCAAAACCCTGGTTGATGCCGCGCCCGACGCCATTCAGCTCACCCTCGGCCAGGCGCGCCACCTGCAGGAGATTCCGGGACGCTTCAAGCCCTCGCTGGTGCTGCGCACCGATGTGGCGAACATCTACGGCAAGGAACTGCCGGCCTCGCGCTTCAGCCTGATGATCGAGGAGACGATGCTGCAGGCCGTGCGCTACGACGCCGCCTGCGTCTGCGTCAACCTGTTCCAGATCCCCGGCGCGCCGGAGGTGCACGAGCAGTGCGTCGAGAACATCCTGCGCCTGAAGCCGCAGGCCGACTATTACGGCATGCCGATGATGATCGAACCGCTGGTTTTCCAGCCGAACGACAAGGCCGGTGGCTACATGGTCAATGGCGATCTCACCGCCATCATGCATCTCGTCCGTCAGGCGGTCGAACTGGGTGCCGACATCATCAAGGCCGATCCCACCGACGACGTCAGCCTGTACCATCAGGTGGTGGAAACCGCCGCCGGCATCCCCGTGCTGGTGCGCGGCGGAGGCCGCGTCAGCGACCGCGAAATCCTTGAGCGCACCCAGGGCCTGCTTGCCCAGGGCGCGGCCGGCATTGTGTACGGTCGCAACGTCATCCAGCACCCGAATCCCCAGGGCATCACCCGCGCCCTCATGGCCATGGTGCACGACGGCGCCAGCGTCGATGACGCGCTGGCTCTGGTCCAGGGCTGAGAGTCTGGACACCGTCGCAAAAAAACGGCGACCCGGTGACGGGTCGCCGTTTTTGGTGAGGCCCGCGCCTCACTTCTTCCACAGATCCACCGCCACGGCATTCTTCTGGTGCGCACCGGGGGTGCTGCGGCCGTTGGCGACGATTTCCTCCAGCTTCATCTGCAGGCAGGAGAGGATGTCCTTGTGGTCGGCCTGAACGTTGCGGGTTTCACCGACGTCGGCCTCAAGATCGAAGAGTTGGAGGCCGGGCGCATCCTTGGCTTCCTTGCCGGGGCGGGGTTCGCTCCAGCCGCCGGAGCCGGGGCAGAGGGCCAGCTTCCACTTGCCCTCGCGGATGGCGAAGAAGCCGCCGATGCTGTGGTGGATGACGCTGCGGCGGACGATGCCCTCGCTGGTGCCGGTGAGGGCGGGCAGGAAGCTGAAGCTGTCTTCGGCCGCGTCCTCGGGCAGCTTGGCGCCGGTGATGGCGGCGGCGGTGGCCATGAAGTCGGTCAGGCAGGTGAGCTGGGTCGTGGTCTGGCCGCCTTTCACCTTGGCCGGCCAGCGCACGAGGAAGGGCACGCGGTGGCCGCCCTCATAGATGTCGGCCTTGTGACCGCGGAACTGGGCGCTGGGGTTGTGGCCCTTGGCGAGCAGTTCCTCGTAGCGGGCCTGCGGCGAGCAGCCGTTGTCGCTGGTGAAGACGAGGAAGGTGTTGTCGCTCAGGCCATGCTGGTCGAGCGCCTGCAGCAGGCGACCGACCTCATGATCCTGCTGCATGACGAAGTCGGCGTAGGCGTTGAGGCCGCTTTTGCCGCGCCATTCTGGGTTGGGCAGGATGGGCGTGTGCGGACTGGCGTAGGGCAGGTACAGGAAGAAGGGTTTGCCGGCCTTGGCGTCGGCGGCGCGTTCGCCAAAGTAGGCGATGGCCTTGTCGGTCAGGGTCGGCAGCACCTCGTAGCCGGTGAAGCCCGGTGCCGCCGGGCCGGCGCGCGACTGGCGACCCTTGTCGTCGCCATGGAACATGAGCAGACCGCGGTCTTCGGTCGGCTGGGCGGTGACGCGGCCGTTTTCGAGGAAGGCGTAGGGCACCATGTCGAGCGAGGCGCTGATGCCGAAATAATAGTCAAAACCGACCGCGTTCGGGCCGTTGCTGGCCGGCTTGCTGAAGTCGGCGCTGAAGGCCTGATCGCGGGTTTCGATGCTGAGTTCGCTGACCTGCTTGCCGGGGTGCAGGGTCCAGTCCATGCCGAGGTGCCACTTGCCGATGCAGGCGGTGTGATAACCCTGCTGCTGGAGCATGGAGGCCACGGTCAGGCGGCCGGCTTCGATGAGGCGCGGGCTGAGGCCGCCGAGCACGCCCTTCTGCAGCTTGCTGCGCCAGTTGTAGCGACCGGTCATGACGCCGTAGCGCGTGGGGGTGCAGACCGAGGAGGAGGTGTGGGCGTCGGTGAAGGTGACGCCCTCGCGGGCGAGCCGGTCGACGTTGGGTGTCGCGATCTTGCCCTTGGGATTCAGGCAGGCGATGTCGCCATAGCCGAGGTCGTCGCAGAGGATGAAGATGAAGTTCGGTTTGTCGGCAGCCGCCGCCGACAGGGCAAGGCTGGCCAGGAAGAGGAGAAGGGCGGCTTTCATGGGCGGAGAGGGGTCAGCGGGAAGTGGGGGTGGATTCGAAGGCGAGGCCGGTGCGGGCGTCGGCCCGGGCAAAACGCAGGCGGGCGTTGTTGCCAACGCCCTTTTGTGCCTTGTTGACGGCGACCAGGAAACGGTCGGCACCGAGGTGGATGAGACCGACCGAGGCATCGAATTCCCAGCGGCCGGACAGCTTCAGGTCGGCATCGGCGCGCAGCAGGAGTTTTGGTGTGCCGTAGCAGCCGAACCACCACGATTGACCGTCGAACTCGGCGGTCTGGATGCCCAGGTGGGTGTGGCCGCTGGCGAGCACGTGGCGGCGTTGGAACTTCAGGTTGAGGTCGTACTCGTAGAGGTAGTTTTCGTTCACGTCGTCGGGCAGGCCGCCGACGATGAGGAAGCGGCGGCCGTCGCAGGCCATGCCGCCGGCGCCGTGGACGAGTTCCGGCACAGCCACGCGGCGCTCTTCCTGGAGTGTCTCTGCATCGTAGATGTACACCCAGGAATCGGCCTCGCCGGCGGGGCGGTTGAACCTGCCGAGGTTGACCGCGACGTAGATTTTGCCGGCGTGATGGCAGAGGTCGCCCTGGTGGTCATCGGCGGGCACGCGGCGCAGCACTTTGCCGGTCAGGTCGGTTTTCACTAGGGCATCGGTCCACGACCAGTACAGCGCGTCGCGACCGTTGCTGCAGACGCCC
>CAZSBO010000210.1:0-5564 GCA_964605265.1 uncultured Prosthecobacter sp. | reverse complement strand
AAGGAGCAAGGAGCAAGGAGCAAGGGCCGGCGGGCATGGTTCCCCCCCCAGAGCGGGTTTGGGTGACAACTTTCAACATTAAACTTTCAACATTCAACCGCCCCCCTAGTCTCTGGAATAGCGGGCGCCCTGGTGTCTCGTATCCTCATTCATGAAAGCCCTGCTTCTGCTCTCCCTTGTGCTCGGGTGTCTCGCGCCCGTCTCCGCCCAGCTCAGTTTCACTGGAGCGGCGCCGAAGGTGAAGGCGGAATTGGTCGCCGAGGTCAAGCAGGCGGTGCCCGGTCAGCCCTTTCGGGTGGCGGTGCGACTCATCCACGAGCAGAACTGGCACACCTACGGCAAGGTCCTGCCGCCGGATGTCATCGGCAAGCCAACCACCCTCAAGTGGATCCTGCCCGAGGGTTGGACGATGGAGGAACTGCCCTGGCCGGCGACCCATGAGGTGCCTTCCACCGATGGCAAGACCAGTGAGGGCTACGACGGCACCGTGTACCTGCCGGCGCGACTCATCCCGGCCGGCAAGGTTGGCGACACTGCGGAGATTGTTGTCAAGGTCGACGCCCTCGCCTGTGATCCGAAGAACTGCATGCCGGCCAAGGCCGAGGCGCGTCTGACGCTGATCCTCGCCGCCAGTGCCGAGATCGATCCCGCCATGGCGGAGATTTTCGCCGCTGAGTCCGCGGCGGAGCCCAAGGGCGAGCCGAAAGGCGCTGATGCGGCAGTTGCCGCCGCCAAGCCCGCTCACTCCTTCGGTGTCTACCTGCTCTTCGCTTTCATCGGCGGTCTCATCCTCAATGTCATGCCCTGCGTCTTTCCGGTGCTCGGCATCAAGATCATGAGCGTCGTCCAGCAGGCCGGCGAGGACCGTCGCCGCGTGCTGTTGCATGGCCTCGCCTACACCTTCGGCATCCTGCTCTGCTTCTGGGCGCTCGGCGGCCTGGTCATCTCGCTCGGCAAGGCCTGGGGCTTCCAGTTGCAGTCGCCCGACTTCGTCTTCGGTCTCGCCGCCTTCTTCCTCGTCTTCGCCCTCAACATGGCCGGCCTGTTCGAGATCGGCGCCTCGGCGGTCGGCGTCGGGGCCGACCTGCAGGCCAAGCAGGGCCTCAGCGGTTCCTTCTTCTCCGGCCTGCTCGCCACCGTCGTCGCCACGCCCTGCTCGGCGCCCTTCCTCGGCCCGGCCCTCGGTTTCGCCGTCACCCTGCCGGCCCTGCAGGCGCTGCTGATGTTCTCCTGCATCGGTCTCGGCCTGGCCAGCCCCTTCCTGCTGCTGTCGCTCATGCCCGGCCTGGTCGCCAAGCTGCCGCGTCCGGGCGCCTGGATGGAAAGTTTCAAGCAGGGCATGTCCTTCCTGCTCTTCGGCACGGTCGCCTTCCTCGTCTGGGTGCTCACCGGCATGGTCGAGGGCCAGCCGCTGCTCTTCACCCTGCTCGGCCTGGTCGTGCTTGCTCTCGGCTGCTGGATCTACGGCCGCTGGTCGCTGCCCCACAAACCGACCCGCACCCGCCGCCTCGCTGTCCTGCTGGCCCTGCTCGCCCTCGCCGGCGGCCTTGCCCTCGGCTGGCCGCAGGTGGAAAAAGGCGCGCCCGGCCCGGCCGGCAGCCAGGTCGAGAACGGCCTGACCTGGCAGGCCTGGTCGCCGGAGAAACTCGCCGAACTGCGCGCCGCCGGCCAGCCGGTGTACATCGACTTCACCGCCAAGTGGTGCCTTACCTGCCAGGTGAACAAGCGGGTGTACAAGGACGCCGGCCTGCAGAAGCTCATCGCCGAGAAAAGGGTCGTGTTGCTCAAGGCCGACTGGACCAACGAAGACCCACGCATCACTGAGGCCCTGTCGGCCCTCGGCAAGGCCGCCGTGCCGGTCAACGTGCTCTACCTGCCCGGCCAGGAGGCCCCGGTCATCCTGCCCGAATTGCTCAGTGTCGACAACGTCGCCGCCGCGCTGGCCAAGCTGCCCTGATGCCGGCGGTTCACGCCGCCACGCGCATCGCTTCGCGTTCGTACAGGATCACGCCGACCCGCTGGATGTGGGCCACCAATTCCAGATGGGTCAGGCGGTCGAAGTGGCAGAGATCGAACTGCCAGGGCAGCAGCAGGTCGTCGAGCTCGTTGGCGATCCGGTTGAGCGCCCGGTCATCGAGTCGGTCGCCCTGCAGGGTCAGATCGATGTCGGACCCGTCGCGGTGACAGCGCTTGGCGCGCGAGCCGTACAGCACCGCCCGGTCCACCGCCGGATGGCGGTCGAGCACCTCTTGAATCCGGTCGATCACCGGCGACGGCAGACCATGGCTCATGGGCTTTCCTCCTTGGCGAGCCGGGCCATGCGCTCGGCGAGCTGTTGAAAGGCCGGGAAATAGCGTTCGGCGATGGCCTGAGCGATGGTGTCGACCGTGCCATCGTCGTAGACCCGCGTGCTGCGGTTGCGATCGCGGATCATCTCCATCCACAGCTCCCCGTCCTCAATGAGTTCATGGGCAAAGCCCTCGCGGGTGGCATCGCGCGAACCATACATGCGGGCCGCGCCGCGCGATTCCAGGAAGTCCTTCAGCGTGTGCCAAGCCAGCTCGTGGGTGAACTCGAAGGCTTGAACCAGTCCCTGCTGCTCCAGCAGGCTCAGATCGCGCTGGCGACGCAGTTCCACCGCCGCCGTCAGATGAGCCATGGCCCTCTGATAGTTCTGCAGACGCTGCTGCCAGCGAACGTCCAGCCCATTCATAATATGCCAGTTTACCAGAACCGCCCAAATTTGAGAAGGAAAAACGCGTTTCTGAAAGGATGTGTCAGGCGCCGCTGCGCCGGCGCTTTCTGGCGCGGCCGGTCGGACGACGGTTCTCGAAAAGAGTTTTGCACGGAGGACACGGAGTTCACGGAGGGCAGAGGCAGGACCCTCGATCGCAGGTGGCACCGGTGGGACGCCATTGCGCCATCCGGTGGTGAACCGCTGATCTGACGCTGATCCTGAGGGAATGGGCAGAGAGTGGAGACGACCTGGATGATGGCCAGCTCACCGATGCAGTGGCCGCCTTGGCTGACAGAGTGGATGGACATCACAAAAAGGTGGGATTCATTGCCGTTATTCAATACTATGCCTATATTCTTTAATAGCTGCTGTGCTTGTTCAAGCTTCGCACCATGATTCGGACCGTTACTGGCACCTACCACACGACCACCACCGCTGGCGAGACCGTGCGTGCCTTTGTGCCGCACGACCTGCCGCCGGAGCCTGCCTTGGACGTGTCTGGGCTGCGCCAGCGCCTGCTGGAGCGTGCCACCCTTGCTGTCGGTCGGCTGGACAGCGTCAGCACCCTGCTGCCGGACCCCCAGCTCTTTCTGTATGCCTATGTCCGCCGCGAGGCTGTGCTGTCCTCGCAGATTGAAGGCACCCAGTCCTCCCTTTCCGACCTGCTTCTCTTCGAGCTGGAGGAGGTGCCCGGAGCGCTGTTTGATGACGTGGTTGAGGTGTCGAACTCCATTGCCGCCCTGGACCATGGCATGTCCCGCCTGCGGGAGGGTTTTCCCCTTTGCAATCGTCTCCTGCGGGAGATGCACGCCAAACTCATGTCCCGGGGACGCGGCAGTGACAAGGAGCCCGGCGAGTTCCGTCGCAGCCAGAACTGGATCGGCGGCACCCGCCCCGGCAATGCCCGCTTCGTTCCCTCGCCACCGCATGAGGTGGAGGCCAGGATGGCCGCGCTGGAGCACTTCCTGCATGATGAGGCCGGCGGGATGCCCCTGCTGCTGAAGGCCGCGCTGGCCCACGTCCAGTTTGAGACCATCCATCCCTTTCTGGATGGCAATGGCCGTCTCGGCCGCCTGCTCATCGCCCTGCTGCTGCATCAGGGCGGCCTGCTCACTCAGCCGCTGCTCTACCTCAGTCTATATTTGAAGCAGCACCGCCCGGTGTATTACGAGCTGCTGGACCGCGTCCGTTCCCAAGGGGACTGGGAGGCCTGGGTGGACTTCTTTCTGGAAGGCGTGGAGCAGACTGCCCTCGGTGCTGTGCAGACTGCCCGCCGCCTTGTCGAGCTCTTCGACATCGACACCCGCCGCATGCAGGACATCGGGCGCGGAGCCGCCAATGCGCTCCGTGTGCTCGCCGCCCTGCGCCAGCGCCCCATGCTCAGCCTGAAGCAGCTCTGTCTCACCCATGCGATGACCTTCCCCACCGCCTCGAAGGCCATGCAGCAGCTCGTCGCGGCAGGCATTGCCCGCGAACTCACCGGCCAGCGTCGCAACCGCGTCTTCGTTTACGACGCCTACCTCACCCTCCTCAACGAAGGAGGTGAACCGCTGTGAACACGATCCCACTGCCGTGCTCACCCATGAAGTGGCAGCGCTGGCCTCCATCCTGAACCGCTTGCCAGTGGTGCCCAAGGCAGGCATCCAGCCCCGTTTGAAAAAACGGCGCCGTCACCGGCCCACAGCACCCCGAACCCTTTGGGCGGCCTACGGAAGACACGGAAGGCGGGCTTTTTCTTGACGGGAGTTCCCGTGTCGAAGAGGCTCTAGTCATTGACGCAGCCTCTGTGGGCGACTTTGTTTTGGCAATGGTCGGCTGAATGATCCAGGGCAGCTCATAAATGAAATCGATGAAACGCCGACTCATTTCATTGCTGATCCTCGCGGTCGTCACCTCAGGAGGATGGAGCTACTGGGTTTCAACGGCAGAGAGACGAAACGCTGATCGAATCATCGAGGCGATTGAAGGCTATCGTGAGACACACGGACATTTGCCCGATGCACGCGACCACGAAGTGATGAAACGGTTGGGATTCGAGCTTCGGGTTGGATGGCGCCCAGACTATCAGGTCGGCGAGAAGGGACTCTACCGGATTACCATTCTCGAAGGTTTTGATGGCCCGTATTGGAGCTACGATTCATTCTCTCAGGTGTGGCGAATTGGGGCATTCCCCTGAAAGTTTGAACAGGGCATAAGAATCCAGTTGCGCCAAGTGACGGGCATTCCCACTGCAGCGGGCTATGGTGGGGAAAGCTGCGGCAGCCCACGGATTTGCTGCCCTACCTTTTCCTTCGATTTTGCACGGCTTGACGAATTAGAAAGAGCAGGGGAGCCAAGGCTATTGCCCACGCGATGAAGTGAAGAAAGGGGCTCTCGGTCATTTGAAACTGACTCGGTGCGAGCGCCCATAGCTCGATGTTGAGCATCATGAAGATCCCAAAACCGAGGAGGGAAAGAGCTGCATGGCCCGCGAGGCAACTGCGGAGGGCCGAAACCGCGATTGCCAATCCCCAAACGGCCGTTCCTGTGGCGGTCAGTGGGTTGTAGTCCATTCAAGAACCCTGGGAGGTATCGTGGCCGAAGTCAACCCCCACGCTCCCCACCTTAAACTTGAAACCTTTAACTTTAAACTAGTCTTCACTCCCCGCCCTTCCACACCCCCGGCGCATCGGTCCATTCGGTCAGGACCTGCCGTTGGGTGACGGGCCACCAGGCCTGGAGTTTGGCGGCGAGGCGGGCGACGAGGTCGGGGTGGTCCTTGGCGAGGTTGCGGTCTTCGTGGGGATCGGCGAGCAGGTCGAAGAGCTGGGGGCGTTTTTCGGTGCGG
>CAZSBO010000209.1:0-5707 GCA_964605265.1 uncultured Prosthecobacter sp. | reverse complement strand
CGCCTGGCGGACGGGGCCTTCTACACGCCCGACTTCCTGGTCGTCACGGCCGACGACACGCTCGAGATCCACGAGACGAAGGGCTTCATGCGCGAGGCGGCGCGCGTGAGGCTGAGGGTCGCCGCCAGTCTGCACCCGTTCCGGTTCCTGCTGATCCGCAAGGACGGCGACCGGTGGACACAGGAGGTCGTCTGATGTGGTCCGAACCAATGACCGCCAAGGAACTCGCCGCCGCACACGGCTGGCCGAAGAACCAGTGGCGACGGTGCCTGCGCGGCCTGCAGCAAATGCTGGGGCCGCGCATGACCAGGCGCTTGGTGCCGGTCGGGCCGGCTGACCGCAAGAAGCGCGTCGTGTACCAGTTCGTGCAGGCCGAGCAGGGGGTCCTGTGGAGCTGACCCTTCGCGACCCCATCAATGGCCGGGCACTGTTCGCCAGGGCGTGGGAGTGGGCCAAGCTGCAGCTCGCCGACGGTCACCAACTCCAGCTCGTCGTCAAGAAGCCGACCCGCAGCGCGGCGCAGAACCGCCGCATGTGGGCGATGCTGGCCGACGTCAGCCGGCAGGTCGACTGGCACGGCCAGAAGCTCACCGGCGCCGAGTGGAAGGACGTCTTCACGGCCGCCCTGAAGCGGCAGAAGGTCGTCCCCGGGATCGACGGCGGGTTCGTCGTCCTCGGCAGCTCGACGTCGAAGATGGACAAGGCCCAGATGGGCGAGCTGATGGACCTCATGGAGGCCTTCGGCGCGCAGCAGGGCGTGCGCTTCCGGTCGGAGCTGGACTTCGACCCGGAGACGGGGGAGATCCTGTGAGGGCTTGCATGCCGACGTCCAGGGATCGGCGCGTCAATCACGGGCTTGGCGGCACGCCAACCTACCGGAGCTGGTACTGCATGCTGCAGCGGTGCATGAATCCGCGCGACATCGGGTGGCCAAGGTACGGCGGACGCGGCATAAAGGTCTGCGAGCGCTGGATGAGTCTGCGCGCGTTTGTTGACGACATGGGTCTTCGGCCGCCCGGGATGACCATTGACCGCATCGACCTGGACGGCGACTACGAGCCGGCGAACTGCCGTTGGTCGACCATGGTGACTCAGAACAGGAATAGGTCGAACAACTCGCTGTCGGCTGAGAAGCTGACCTCCATCAGGCGAGACGTCGACGGCGGCATGACGCAGCGGGCCGCGGCGGAAAAGCACGGCGCGAGCCAGTCGGCCGTTAGTCGCGCGCTTCGCGGCGAGACTTGGGGCGGTGCCTGTGTATAGCAAAAACAAGAAACCCATGACGGCCCTCGAGCGCCGCCACGTCACCCGCGTGAAGCTGCTCCCCTGCGGCCTGTGCGGCGCCGGCGGCGGGGACCTGGCGCCCAGCGAGGCCCACGAGATCAAGCAGGGCCAGTGGATGACCGCCATCCCGCTGTGCGAGGACTGCCACCGCGGCAGCTTCAACGGCCTGGGCGGCCAGAAGCGCATGTGGCAGGTCATGAAGAAGGACGAGCTGGACGTCCTTGGCGAGACGGTGGGGAGGCTGCTGTATGGCTGATGCCTACATGGCGCTGGACCAGCAATTCACGCGGGCGGTGCAGGCCAGGCTGATGGCCGTGGTCGAGGCCGAGCTGAAACGCATGGTGCCCGAGGCGAAGCTGGTGGGCATCAAGACGCAGGTGTACCCCGTGGACCCGTGGGGCCGGGTGGGCGTTGCCCTGGTCTTCGAGGATGGCCCGCTGGCGGCCGGCCTTGTGCCGATGGAGCGCAGCGATGGCCGATGACCCCCAAGAGTGGTGGCGCCGCACCGTCGACGCCGTCATCGCCTTCACCCGCGGAGAGCGGGAGAAGGTCGCAGACCACCTCCGGTGGATCGAGGCCAGGCGCGGCCGCCCGATCGCCATGCAGGCGCAGAAGGCGATTCGCATGTATGCGCAAACGGACTCGTGGGCCAACGTCCACATGTGGCCGTCGTGGGGCTACGCCTGCAAGCCGCCCGTGATCGAGCGTGTCGACCGCCCGAAGCCCAAGAGGAAGAAACGATGAGCCGTCGGCAGGATGTCGCCTTCGCGTGGGCGGTCAGCAACTGGGTCCGCGCCACGTCCGAGCAGGCCCGCGTCGAGACGGGGTGGAAGGACACCTGCGGATCGGCCGAGCGCCTGTACGCCGGCTCACCTGAGCGCCTTCCTGGCGGCGTCAGGGTCCCGCACAACACCATGGAGGCCGAGCGGTTCTCGGCGATCCTGGCCAAGCTCCCCCAGGAGGACCGCCGCGCCTGGCTCGAGTGGTACGGCCTGGTGCCGCAGTCGAGCCGGGAGCCAGACGATCGCCGAAAGGCCGTCCTTCGCGCCCGCGCCAAGCTCGCGCTGGCGTGGATGGAGGCCCAGCGTTGAACGCCCGTGTCGTCGTCCCCCTCACAGACCTCGTCCGCGTCCTGCTTCGGGACGTCGACGGGCTGACCTTCTCCGAGCTGATGGACCTCGCCCTCGACGCCGGCGTCTCCCTCGACCGCGGCGAGCTGTCGAGCTGCCTGGCGAAGATGCTCAAGCGAGAGGAGATCAGCCGGCAGCAGGTCCCCCGCAGGGGCCCCGTGGCGAGAGCCGTCGTCTGGAGGTACTCGTGGCGGAACCAGTAGAGGTCGGCCGGGCGACCCTCAGCGTCCCGGTCTACTCGTCCGACGCCAATGCGTGGGCGGTGATGGCCAACCGGTTCATCAGCGCCCAGACCGAGGCCGCCTACTGGCGGATGCTGTCCCGCGGCTACCTGATGACCAAGGGCTGGCGGATGGCCGTCCTGAAGGAGGT
The DNA here is from genome assembly GCA_964605265.1 of uncultured Prosthecobacter sp. Classification (GTDB taxonomy): domain Bacteria; phylum Verrucomicrobiota; class Verrucomicrobiia; order Verrucomicrobiales; family Verrucomicrobiaceae; genus Prosthecobacter. Next base: position 2,921 of record CAZSBO010000209.1, on the reverse strand, counting down.
GTCGAGGATCGACGTCTGCCCCATGACCGTTGGGGTCGTTTGCCTCGCGGTGCCCCCAGGATCGCAGCCGCCGGCCGGTTTCAGGTGGGAAATCAGCTCGCTACCCCAACTGACGACCCCAAGACCAAAGACTCGAACCCCAAGGATAGGCAGATGAGGCCACTGACAGTCAAGCAAGAAGCCGTCGCCGTGGCGGTCGCGTCCGGCATGCCGCCGCGAGACGCGCTGATGAAGGTCTACAACTGGAAGGGCTCCGCCCAGAACGCCCACGTCGAGGCGCTCCGCCTGACCGCCAAGCCGAACGTCGCCGCGAGGATCAAGGAGCTGCGCGACCAGTACGCGACCAAGGTGATCGAGGCCAGCCGCGGCAAGCCGGCCGAGACGCCGGCGCGCGCCTACGGCGTGGCCGAGGCTATGCAGGAGCTGGACGAGGCCTTCACCACCGCCCGCGACAAGGAGAACCCTGGCGCGATGGCCAAGGTCGTCGAGGTCCGCATGAAGCTCTACGGCCTGGGGATCGCCGACAGCAAGAACCCGGCCGACAAAGAGGCCCTGCCGCCGGAGGAGCTGGAGGCCGCACTCGAGCAGCTCAAGGCCATGCGTGCGTCCATGACGGGAGCTGGCCGTGCCCACTGAGATCGACCTCGACTACGAAGGCGGCGACGTCGACCTGTTCCAGATCCCGACCATCGCCGGGCCCGTGACCTACGGCATGGGCCAGGACGGGCAGGTCTACCTGTCCCTGGACCTGCACCCGGCCGGAGCCGGCGCGGCCATGACGCGCGTCGTCGACCAGGGTGTGACCTGGGTCCCCAACGGAGCCGTCGACGCGCTCGTGCCGGCGCAGTGGCTCGTGACCGAGAGCATGGGCGACAGCGCCAGGCTCAACGTCATCGACAAGCTGCTGGCCTACACGCAGAAGGCGCATCGATGATCAGGACCGAGTGGCCGAAGACGGCGATCCTGGACGCGATCGAGCCCGGCGGGTCGACGGCCGCGGAGATCGCGCGGGCGACGGGCATCCCCAAGAAGACGCTGTCCGTCCGCCTGGTGGCCTACCGCGAGGCGGGCTACGTCCACATCGTCGGAACACGACGATCACCGAACACGCGCGGGCAGCCGGCGGCGATCTACAAGCTGGGCGGGGGATGACCCTCGACGAAGTCGAGCGCCTGATCTCCGGGCTCGAGTCCGAGCTGAAGGGCTGGAAGTACCGCCAGCTCTTCCCGGACGACGGCCCGTTGCGGCGTGAGCTGTACGTCAAGCACATGGCCTTCTTCAGGGCCGGGCTGACGTACCACGAGCGGCTGTTCATGGCCGGCAACCGGGTCGGCAAGACCGTCGCTGGCGCCTACGAGACGATGCTGCACCTGACAGGCCGCTACCCCGCGTGGTGGCCTGGCCGGAAGTTCGATGGTGACGTCCGGTGGACTGCGGCCGGCACGACGCTCGAGACGACGCGCGACATCGTGCAGGCCGAGCTGATGGGGCCGCGCGAGGACTACGGCACCGGCCTGATCCCGGCCGTCGACATCCTGGAGGTCAAGAAGCGCCCCAACACCAACGGCGCGCTCGACTACGTCTCGATCAAGCGCCAGGGCGGCGGCAAGAGCATGCTGGCCCTGAAGTCGTACGACCAGGGGCGCAAGGCCTTCGAGGGCACCGAGCGCGAGGGTTGCTGGCTGGACGAGGAGCCGCCGCAGGCGATCTACACCGAGTGCCTGACCCGCACGGCGACGACCGACGGGATCGTGATGGTGACCTTCACGCCGCTCAACGGCGCGACGGACGTGGTCATGGACTTCATCGAGAACGCGGACCTGGTGGAATGACGAGCCCAAACGTGACGCACGCAATGATGGTGGCCGCCAAGGTTGTCTGCCTTCGCCACGAAGGCCGCACATTCGTGGACATCGCCCGCCGGATGGGGGTCAGCCGATCGCGCGCCGCCCAGATTTACTGGCACAGCATGCAGAGAGCCAAGAGGGATTACGGCGGCTTGGTCGACGCCCCAATACTGATGGCCACTCTGCTGCGGGCATCCGAGGGCTGACCCGTTGGCCAAGGCCCTCATCAAGGCCGGATGGGCCCATGCGCCACATTTGACCGAGGAGACGCGCGAGCGCCTGCTGTCCAGCTACCCAGCCCACGAGCGCAAGGCACGCACCGAGGGTGACCCGGTGCTTGGCTCGGGCCTGGTGCTGCCGGTCGAGCCCGAGCTGTTCACCGTCGACCCGTTCGCCATGCCTGCAAGCTGGCCACGAATCTGCGGGCTGGACTTCGGCTGGGACCACCCAGCAGCCGCGTCCTGGCTGGCGTGGGACCGCGACAGCGACATCATCTACGTCTACGACTGCTGGCGCATGCGAGAGCAGACGCCGGCCCAGCAGGCGCCGGTGATCAACGGCAGGGGGCGGTGGATCCCCGTGGCGTGGCCGCACGACGGCCTGCAGCACGACAAGGGCAGCGGCGAGCAGCTCAAGCGCCAGTACGTCGACGCCGGCGTCAACATGTTGCCGGAGCGAGCGACGTGGGAGGACGGCACGAACGGCGTCGAGGCCGGCATCATGGACATGGTCGAGCGCATGCAGACCGGCCGCTGGCGCGTCTTCAAGACCTGCGGCCCGTGGCTCGAGGAGCAGCGCACCTACCACCGCAAGGACGGGATCATCGTCAAGAAGAAGGACGACGTGATCAGCGCCAGCCGCTACGGGCTGATGATGATTCGCTTCGCGAAGGTCAAGCCGACCGGTGCGTCGTGGGCGAACCAGGAGCCGAGGAAGTTCGGCCGCGGCGGGTATTGATCCCGGCTTGGTTGTCTACTATAGTTGTCAGATGATGATCACGTACACCACCACATCAGTGCCTCCCCGCCGAGGACAGTCCAGCTACAGCGTCGCCGTGCGCTGCCCTGCAGGTCG
>CAZSBO010000208.1:0-5831 GCA_964605265.1 uncultured Prosthecobacter sp. | reverse complement strand
GTCGCCTTCTCGATCGCCTTCGGCCTCGTGCTCTCCCCCGCCCTGCTCGTCGGCATGGCCCTCGTGCGATTCACGTCCGACGGCCCCATCTTCTATTCCCAGATCCGCAGCGGCCGCCACGGCCGCACCATCCGCGTCCACAAGCTGCGCACCATGCGCGTCGATGCCGAGGCCAACGGTGCCCAGTGGGCGGCCGGCCGCCAGGACCCGCGCCTGACACCGGTTGGCGGCCTGCTGCGCACCTTTCGCATCGACGAGATCCCACAGCTCTGGAACGTGCTGATGGGCGACATGAGCTTCATCGGTCCGCGCCCGGAGCGTCCGGAATTCGTCGCCCAGCTCGCGCGCGAAATCCCGTTCTTCGAGGAACGCCTGCTTGTGCAGCCCGGTCTGACCGGCTGGGCCCAGGTCTGCTACCCCTACGGTTCCTCGGTCGAGGACGCGCGCCGCAAACTCGAGTACGACCTCTACTACATGAAGCACATGTCGATGATGCTCGACTTCTTCATCCTGCTCGACACGGTGCGTACGGTCCTGCGCGGCGGTGCCTGCCGTCATGGTGCCGAGGCCCTGCGCCAGATCGAGCAACTCACCCAGGTTCAGCCGCCGGCACCGATCGACCTCGGTCTTCCCCAGCCGGCCTGATGGCTGCGGGCGGTGGCGACAGACGCCCGTCAAACCATTCGGCAGGTTCGCCCGCCGCCCCCGCCTCGGCGGCGTGCACCAGATTCACCATCTCGCGCGCGGTCACGTAGTGATAACGCAGCCCCGGATCCGCAGCGGCGGCGGCAGCGAGGTCGCGATGAAACGCCCGCGCCGGATCACCCAGCAGGGCGCGGTAATTGCGCGGGATGCCACCGTGGGTGTGCAGCTTGACAAAGATCCAGGGCGGACCGCCACGCACGACCGGGCAAAGCTGCTGCCAGAGGCGAAAACGCGCCAGGGTCGGTGGATTGGCGCCGGTCAGGTCGGCGTTCTCGAGTCGCGGCAGCAGCCCCCACTTGCGCCGCTGCCAGTTCAACCCCAGCGGCCCCTGCACGAGCAGCAAGTGGTCATCGCTCTCGGCGAGTGCGGCGGTGACACCGGTCTCGACGGCCCTCCCCCGCTCATGCGAGCGCGGCCGGCCATCTTCGCGGGCATAATACACCGCGTTGATCGTGCGCGTCTGCGCCGGGTCGGGGGCCGACGGCAGGGTGAAGTCGGCATAACAACCGGTGCAACGCAGCACGGCGAGTTCCTCGGCAACGCCGCAGTGCCGGCCCTGCGGGTGGGAATGATCGAGCGCCCAGTTGCCGTGGATGAAACCATAGCGCGGCCGGCCATCAGCCCCGCGCGAGAGCAGGCCGTGACCGGCCAACTGCCCGAGCCCGAGTTCGAGCTGCCGCGTCAGGCTCGCCGCCGTGTCATCGCCGTGATGCAGGTGCACCTCGACCTCGCTGCCAGTCTGCGTGCACAGGTTCGCCAGGCGTTCGATGACCTCCGCGTCGTACTGTTCCACCGGATAAAAGAAAGTGTGGCGCGGGCCGCGGCCGGAGCTGTCGCGGTAATCCGCCACCAGCCGCGGCCACTGCGCCTGCCAATCGGCCAGCGCGCGCAGGGCCCCCTCGCGATCGGTGTCATGGAAGGGCTCGAAGTGGTCGCAGACCGCCAGGAAAACATGCACCGGCCGGTCGGCGCTGCCGCGCGGGCGGCGGCGGTCGCGCAGCAGGTAGGAGGGCAGCCAGCGGTCGAGGGCGCGGATCATGGGGTCGGTGTGGCAGGCCAAAGCGCGCGCAGGTCGCGGCGGTGGGCGAGGTAGGCGAAGAGGGCGCGCAGACAGCTCCATTGCAGGAGCAGGAAGCCGGCGGGCACGGTGAGCAGCTTCCAGCGCGCGTGCGGCAGCGCCAGGCCGAGCAGGGCGCAGGCGTAGGCGCAGACTTGACCGGCGGCGAGGCCAAGCGTCCAGCCGGCACGCGTCGCCAGCGGCGTCAGAACGGCGATGGCGATCAGCAGCCAGGGCACGGCGAGGCGAAGGTATTTGTGCGAGAGCAACTGCCACCAGAGCCGGTGGCGCCAGGGCAGCAGCCATTCGGGATGGCGCGCCAGCATCTGGTAGTTGCCGACCAGGGTGCGCAGCTTGCGCACGCGCTCGTTGGCCGGGTCGAGCGTCTGCGGATCAAAGGCGAGCGCCCGCGGCTCGAACAGCACGCGGCCACCGCGTGCCGCCAGGCGCATGGGAATGACCACGTCGTCGAGCAGGGTGCCCGCTTCTAGCGGCTCAAAGGCGTCGCGACGAATGGCGCAGACCGCGCCGGTGCAGCCGACCACCGAATCGTAACGGCTCTCCCATTCGCGCAGCTTGCGCTCGATCCGCCAGTACAGATCGACCCCCTGACCGCCACCCGCGGAGGAGGCGGCGATCTCGAGGCGGCCGCTCACCGCCGCCACTTCCGGATCGGCAAAGGGCGCGGCCAGCCACCGCAGCGTTTCCGCGTCGAAACGCTGGCGGACGTCGCAGAGCACGACCTGCGGATGCCGGCACAACGGCACGGCGGCGTTCAGGGCCAGCGCCTTGCCGAGCGGGGCCGGCCCCGCGATGACCCGCACACGCGGGTCGCCGAGCGAGGCGGCCTGCGCTGCGGTGTCATCGCTGCAACCGTCGCAGTAGACCAGGATCTCGAGTTCCCCCTGCCACTCGCAGGCGAGCAGGTTGCGCAGGCGCGTGACGATGGCTTCACCGGCATTGCGGGCGCAGACGACCACACTGAGAGCGCGGATATCGGGTCCGCTGGGCTGCAGCGGGCGCGGGCACAGGCGGGCGAGCGCGGCCATGAGCAGCGGATAACCGGCCTGCGTGTAAAAAAGCAGGCCCAGCAGGGCGGCCAGGGTCCAGGAGACGGCGTCCATTCGGGGCTGACCACTGTCCGCGGGCAAAGCCCCCCCCGCCAGTTGAATTTGCACCGGTGTCGCAAGCCAGCGAAAAGCCGTTGCCAGAGCCACGGCACGCCTGCAATACTCGACCTTCCGTTTTCATGCAGTTCGTTCATCCCATCCGGCTCACGCGTGCCGCCGAATACAGCGACAGCTTCCATCAGGACATGCTGCGCGGGTTCACCCACAAGCTCAACAACCTGCTCGGCGTCATTCAGGGCTTCAGCAGCCTGGCGCTCATGGATGAAGGGGTCAGCAAGGCCACCACCGAGGGGCTAGAACACATTCAGGAAGCCGCTACCGACGTCCTTAAGCTCGGTGAACGGGTGCGCAGTGCGGGTGGCTGCGCCAAACCGCAGTTGCAGGCTCTCGACCTCGGCAACTACTTTCGCCTCATGCAGGCAGCCCTAGCCGCCCCTTTTGCGAAGGCCAAGGTGCCCTTCGAGATTGAGCTCGAAACCAACCTGCCTTCGATCCAGGTCGATCCGACCCGCTTCCGCGAGGTGCTGCTGGAGGTGCTGACCAACGCGGCGGAGGCCGCTCAAGCCCATGGTGGAGGCGTCGTCCTAAAGGTGACCGAGGTTCCCGGCGAGGCGGCACCGTCTCAGCGATGCGTCGAACTGCTGGTGTGCAACACCGGCGCCGCCCTGCCCGGCGGCCCGCTGGAGCGGATCTTCGACCCCTTTCAAAGCGGCAAGGCCGGCCATGTCGGTCTTGGCCTGACCATCGCCGCCATGCTCTGCCTGCAAATGAACCTGGAGATCGGCCTCGCCTCGGAGGCGGGTCAAACCCAGGTGCGCCTGCGCTGCCCGGTGGCCTGAAGACCGGCCTCACCCCCACTGCGCCAGCCGCTCGGGAAACGGGCAGTCGCGACAGCCTGAATCGTCCTCGAGGCAAAAGTCCTCGTAGATCTGCAGCAACCCCTGTTGGTGAAACAGGCGGCGACCGATCCCTTCCGGGCGCGCACCTGGCCCAAACAGCCGCTGCGCGGCGCGGCGCAGCTTGTGATTGTCGAGCTGCGCCGGCAATTCCAGGTACTCGGCCCAGAGACGCGTGCGCTCGGGCACGAGCAGGGGGTAGGCGAGGTTGGCCAGCAGTTCCTGAACCCGGGAATCGCCAATCAAGGCCAGGGGTGCCGGAGCGGGCGCGGAGGTCAGCGTGTAATGGCTGGACCAGTGCGGGTGACGCAGGCCAAGCAGGGTTTCGCGCCAGGCGGCGCGGCTCCAGCGACCCGCCTCCAGCAGCGGCGCCGCCACCCGTTCCCAGTCGTCGAGCAGGGCTGCCAGCGCACCCAAGCGACGCTGCGGGTGGTTGCCGGGGCGTGAACCGGAAAGCTGCCAGCGCGGCAACTGCGCCGGCTCCAGCCAGCGCGAGGCGGCATCGATCTGCTTCCACCAGTTGTCCCACAACTGCCGCAGGTACTGGCGCGAGTCGCCGACGGTTTCTTCGTGACGCACCCGGCCGAGAAAGCCGGCCACCCCAAACAGCAGGGCCTCGCGCTCCGCCGCCGGCAGCCGGCGCAGTCGCCGCACCGGCAGCCGCTGGGCGAGCAGGTAAAAGGGCTGGGCATTCTGATGGTAGCCAAGACCGCGCGCCAGTTCCTGATAGACGGCCTGCTCGCGGCCCTGCGCCCGCACACTGCGATGCAGGCGCAGGCTCTTGCGTTCGAGCCGAAACTGCGCCGCCGCCTCCAGCAAGCCAAGCACCCGCGCCGGCTCCATCGCCGCCAGGGGCCGCTGGCAGCGACCCAGCCGCGCCGGGGCCGGGCCGCGCCGCAACCCGGCCGGTTCAGCCAACCGCGCGGCATCCAGTCGCACCTGCGGCACCGCGCGATGCTCGCAGGTGCGCGTGAAAAACCGCCCGCTCGGCGCCTGCAGGAAGAGGTGCAGGACCACACCGGCAAAGGCCGGATTGGCGCCGTGACCATGGCGCTCCCAGTCGCGCACATCGAGGTCGAGTTCAATGTCGCCCCGGCGCAGTTCCCCGTCGATCTCGACCGCGCAACCGGTGAAATCGGGACCGGCGCCGGCATTCCACTCGCCAAAATCGACGACCCTCACCCGCCTACCATCCTCATCGAGCGCCTCGTCGCCAAAAGCACCCCCAAACCACAGGCTCTGCACCTCGAGTTCACCGGGTGGCAACTCCAGGCCGGGCAACTCCTCCTCAATGCCGTCGAAGACCGCCTCGCGAAAACCGGCGTAGCGACCGGCCAGCGGCAGCGGAGGCAGGTCGGCGCTCATGGCAGCAGGCGGCGGGTTTCAGTTCGGATCCGCCAGTTCGCGCAGCGTCACCTCGGCCAGCGAAGCGACGCGACGGTAGGCACCCTCGAATTCCAGGTGCCGCGTCATCGGTCCCGGAGCGACCACACAGCGGATGTTGGCGGCTTGGGCGGCGCGCAGGCCGTTGAGCGAATCCTCGAAGATGACCGCCTCATGCGGAGCCACGCCGAGGTTGTCGGCCGCATGCAGGAAAAGCGAGGGATCCGGCTTGACCCGGCCAGTGTCGTCCACGGTCGTGATGTGGTCGAAGTGCGGACGCAACTGAAGCTGGTCCATCCAGGAATCGATCCAGGCGCGCTGGCTGCTGGAGGCAATGGCGGTGGCCAGGCCGAGTTCACGCGCCTCGGTCAGCCGGTCGATGACCCCGGGCAGCGGCCGCAGGCTGCGGCGCAGTTCGTCCTCATGGGCCCGGCGTTCCGCCTCCACCGCGTCCCAGTCAAAGGTCAGGCCGGTGCGCTGCTCGAGATCGCGGCGCGGGTCGTAGCTTGTGCTGAAGTCGGTGCCAATCACCTCGGCATAACGCTCGACCGCCAGATCGTGGCCATGGCGACTGAAGATCACCTTCCAGGTCAGGTAACCGTTGCTTTCCGTGTCAACGATGAGGCCATCGAAATCAAAAATGACTGCGCGCAGGGACAT
>CAZSBO010000207.1:0-5832 GCA_964605265.1 uncultured Prosthecobacter sp. | reverse complement strand
CCTGCCGGAGGGCAGCACGGCCAACGGCAGCCGGTTCGGGCCTGACGGATTGCTCTACGTCGCCGATTACACGGGCCACAACCTCCTGCAGGTGGATCCGGCGACAAAGGCCGTGCGCGTTTTTGCGCACGAGGCGCGCATGAGCCAGCCGAACGACCTCGCCATGGCCGCCGACGGCACGATCTACGCCAGCGATCCGGATTGGAAGGCCGGCACGGGACGCATCTGGCGGATCGACCGCGCGGGGCGTGTCGCCTTGGCGGCGGAAGGCCTTGGCACCGCCAACGGCATCGATCTCAGTCCGGATGGTCGCACGCTGTATGTCAACGAGAGCGTGCAGCGCACGATCTGGGCCTTTCGCATCGAGGCCGATGGCGGGCTCAGCGGCAAGCGCGAGTTTGCCCGCTTCGAGGACCACGGCTTTGACGGCATGCGGGTCGATGTCGAGGGGCGACTGCATGTCACCCGCCACGGCAAGGGCACGGTGGTGGTGCTCGGCGCCAAGGGCGAGGTGCTGCATGAGGTGGACGTGCTCGGTTCCAAGCCTTCCAACCTGTGTTTTGGCGGGCCTGACGGTCGCACCGTTTATGTCACCGAGATGGAGCATGGCCGGCTGGTGCGGTTTCGTACCGAACATCCCGGTCTCGAGTGGCGGCGCACCCAGGAACGGCTGGCGCTGGCGCGCGAGCCGCGGCCACGCGAGCTGAGTCGCCATGTCGCCGTGAAGGACGTCTGCGCCTGGCCGAACCTGACGCTGACGCCGCAGGGAGAGATTCTCGCCGTGCTGCACAACCAGCCTGGGCATGGCACGCTGGAGGGCGACATCGACTGCTGGGCGAGCCGCGACGGCATCACCTGGGAGAAACGTTCGACGATCACCCGGCATGAGCCGGGCACGATCCGCATGAATCACGCCGCCGGCCTTGGCGGCAATGGCGATTTGGTCGTGCTCTGCTCGGGCTGGACCGATCACAAGCAGCCGGAGCGGCCCAAGCAGGCGCCGTTCCGCGACGCCATTCTCGGCAACTGGATCCTGCGTTCCGCCGATGGTGGTCGCACCTGGATGCGGCACGAGAATTTCCCGCGCGCCGAGCCGGGTTGGACCGAGCACATCCCGTTTGGCGATGTTTGGGCCGATGCCTCCGGCGCCCTGCATGTGTCCTGTTATCAGGGCCGGCTGTCGGATCCGAAGCGCACGTCGAAGATCCAGAGTTTTCGCTCCTGGCACTTTCGCAGTGAGGACGACGGACGCAGTTGGCAGCCGATCTCGGTCATTGGCGAGCGGCACAACGAAACCCAGTTGTTCCCGCTGGGCGCGGGGCGCTGGCTGGCGGCGGCGCGAGTTGAGGCGATGGACATCTTCCGCAGCGACGACGACGGCCGCACCTGGGCCAAGCCGGTGCGGGCCACGGAGCGCAACGAGATCAACGGCCACCTGCTAAGGCTGAACGACGGTCGCCTGCTGCTGACCTATGGCGTGCGCATCGCCGGCCGGCACGGCGTCTGCGCCAAGTTCAGCTCGGACGATGGTCAGACCTGGGGGCCGCACGTTCGGTTGGCGGTGAGTGATTCCAACGACTGCGGTTATCCGTCGAGCGTGCAGTTGGTCGATGGCCGGATCGTCACCGCTTACTACAGCAAGAGCGCCCCGGAGCATCCCGGCTATCACATGGGCACGGCGGTGTGGCGGCCGTGAGGCTCACTTCAACTTGGCGAGCCGCTCGCGCGTCCAGGTCAGGCCCTGCTGAAGGGTTTCGTCGCCGGGAACCAGGGCGGCAAGTTTCTGCCAGCGTTCGAGCGCCGTGGTGAAGGCGGCCTTGGCCTCGGCCGTCTGCTTCAGGCTCTGGTGCGTGTGGCCGAGCACGCCGTACATTTGGGCGAGCTGGATTTCGGCGGCGCGGCGTTCGTGGGTCAGGCGGGCGCCGTCTTCGTTGGCCAGCAGTTCGACCGCGGCGGCGATGGCCTGTTCGAGGATGGGCAGGGCGGCCTCCGGCTTGCCGAGGTCGGACATGAGTTCGGCGTATTCGCCGCGCAGGCGGGCCTGCAGGGCGCGCAGGCGCGGGTTGTCGGCCTCATCGGCGAGGATTTCGTTGACCAGCTCGATGGCGTCCTGCTTTTTCTTCACCGCGGTCTCGCGGTTGCCGAGGTCGCGCTCGATCAGAGAGATGGCGCCGTAGTTGCGGGCAAGCAGGTACTTCACATCGGCCCACTCGGGGTGCAGGCGGTTGAGTTCGAGCAGGACCGGCACTGCCTGATCGTGCGCCTCGCGCGACTCCTTGGCGCCGACCTGGCGGGCGATGAGTTCGGCGAGTTCGGTGTAGGCTTCGGCCAGCAGCAGGGCCTGGCCCTGGTGGTGTGGCGAGCTGCCGGCAACGAGGCGCCCCATCTCGGTGACGGCTTCCAGCAGGGTGTCGAGGGCTTCGCGCGCTTGGCCGGCGTCGCGCTGGACGAGGCCTTCGGCAAAGCGGGTGCGCGCCAGCAGGAAGCTTTCCTCGGGCAGGGGGGCGTCGCCGAGCTGTTGGGCGTCCAGGGTCGCGCGCACCCGGGCCAGGGCCTTGCGGGCCTCGTCCAAGCCGCCCTGCTGGCGGCTGAGCAGGCCGAATTGCAGCCAGGCGCGGGCGGCCTCCTGGCGGGCCGGCCGGTTGGTCGGCTCGGCCGCGAGGCCTTCCCCCAGGCTGTGCGCAGCCTCGCGCAGGCGCGCCAGTGCGGTGGCGCGCTCGGCGCGACGTTCGTGCAAATCCGCGAGCAGCAGGCAGGTGCGTCCCTGCCAGGTGTGGATCTGTCCGAGAGCTGCCCCGGCCGGCGGCTGCTTGAGCAGGCTTTCCCCCTGCTTGCGTGCCTTGTCGAGGAACTCGCGCGCCGGTCCAGGCTCGCGCAGACGCAGGTGGATGCGGCCAAGGTTGGCATAGGCGCGCAGGCGTTCGAAGCCGAGCGCGGGGTCGGCTTCCAGCGCCGGCAGGCTGGCGAGGCAAAAGCGCAGGGCGTCGTCGAGTTGGCTGCGCACCAGTTCCGACTCAAGTTCGTCGCCGGCGGGAAATTCCAGCAGCAGGGTGAGAAACTGGTCGACCGCGGCCTGGGCCTCAACGTGGCGGGCTTCGGCCGCACGCAGGGCGGCGCGGTGGCGTTCGAGTTCCGCGTTCAGCTCGCTGCGCCGCTGTTCGCCGGCGCTGAGGTCGGCGCGCAGGCCGGCGACTTCCGTCTGCGCGGTCAGCGTCGACTGGCGGGCTTGGTGGATGAGCAGAAAGGCGGCGGCGCCGCCGGCGACGAGCAGGGCGGCGAGACTGGCGGCGAGGATTTGCAGGACGAGCCCACGCCGTGACTGGGCGCGGCGTTCCTGATCGACCCAGTCGCGGCTTGCCTCGATCTGGCGGTCCGCCTCCAGCACCTCGAATTCGCGCAGCACCTCGCGCATGTCGGCCCAACGGGCGGCCGGATTGAGATCGAGACAACGTTCGAGCAGGTGGCGACGGCGCTCGTCCCATTTGTCGGCCGGTGGGGCCGGCCACTCGATCTTGGGTTGGGCGCGCACGGCGGCCAGCAGGGCGGCCTGATCGATGCTGCAGGCCAGGCCGGCGGCGGCCTTTTCCGCGACGAAGGCGGATTGCGCCGCCCAGACGGCTGCGCCGCGCGGACGTTGGCCGGTGAGCAAACGGTAGGCGAGCACGCCGAAGCTGTAGACATCCGCGCCGGCGCCGAGGCCTTGGAAGACACCGTCCGGATTCTCCGCCTGTTCAGGGGCGAGGTTGAGGGAATGATCGGTGAGGTCGAGCCGGTGCACGCCGCCGACCCAGCCCTGCGCGAGGTCGGTCAGGCGCGCGGTTTCCGGTGGACCGTCTTCGACGAAGACGTTGGCCGGCCGCAGGTTGCCGTGGACGAGCCCGTGGCGGTGCAGCCAGGCCAGGGCTTCGGCGATTTGATGGATGAGATGCCTGGCGCGCTCCGGATCGACACCAGTTTCGCACAGGGGTTCCAAGGTGGGCGCGCGCCAGATCCGGCGGCCCTGGGGGTCGCGCTCGAGGGCGCCGACCAAGGGCATGACCAGGCGGCACGGACCACTGCCGATTTCAAACTGCTCGACCGGCAGAACGCCGGGGTGTGGTGGCAGGGTGGCGAGGCGTCGCAGGGTGGCTTCGAGGGCACGCCGGTTGATGGACATGGCCGAGAAGAGCTTGACCGCACAGGTCCGGCCGCCGGCTGTGGCGCGGAAGACCTCGCCGCAACTGCCGGCACCCATGCGGTCCTGCAGTTGCAGGCCGCTGTTGTCCGGCGGGCTCATGCGGTGGGCGCGGGGTTGGGCATCGGATCTCCGGTTGGCTGCAGCAGGGTGGCGGCCGCCTGCGGCGGGGTCAAGACGGGGCTTTGACGGTGTTCCGGCTCGGCGCGTTCAGTTGCCGTGGACTTTTCTTGCCGGGTTTCGAAGACCGAGAGCGTCACGCGCGTTGGAATCCGTCGCCATGATCCGCCTGCTCCTCCCCTGTCTCTGCCTTGCCCTGCCCCTGTCCGCCCAGGTGAAATCGTCGCCCCCGCCCGCGCCGGCCCTGCGCCTGAAAGCCTCGGTCGAGCGTCCCGACGCCTTGCATCGACGCGGCGAGACGGCGGTTTTTCTCATCGAGGCCAGTCAGGGGGGCAAGCCGGCGGAGGATGTGACGGTGACCTGCGTGCTGTCGAAGGACGGTGTCGACCCGCAAGCGCCGGTGCAGTTGCGTCTGAGTGGCGGCAAGGGGCGGCTGGAAGGCAAACTCGATGAGCCGGGGTTTTTGCTGCTGCGCGCCACCGCCGGCAAGGCCTCGGCCCTGGCCGGGGCGGGCTTCGATCCTCAGGAGCTCCGCCCGAGCCTGCCGGTGCCGGACGACTTTGACGCCTTCTGGTCGGCACAAAAGGCGGCGCTGGCCGCGGTCGAGCCGGCGGCGGAGCTGGTGCCCGTGCCGGCGCCTGCCACAGCGACCAATGCTTCGACGGCGGTGAAGCTCGAGTGTTTCGACATCAAGGTCGCCTGCCTGGGGGCGCCGGTGTCGGGTTACCTGAGCCGACCGGTCGGTGCGCGTCCCGGCAGCCTGCCGGCGGTGCTCACCGTCCATGGCGCGGGGGTGCGCAGTGCCAGCCTTGCGGGTAGCGCTGCCTGGGCGGCGAAGGAGGGCGGCCTTCTCGCGCTCGACATCAACGCCCACGGCCTGCCCAACGGTCGGCCCGAGGCGTTCTACACGGCCCAGTCTGCCGGGGCGCTCAAGGACTACCGGTATGCCGGTCGCATGGAGCGTCAGCAGAACTACTTCACCGGCATGTTCCTGCGTGTCGTGCGCGCCATCGATTTCCTCACCGCCCAGCCGGAGTGGGATGGTCGCACGCTGATCGTCTACGGCTCCAGCCAGGGGGGCTATCAAGCCCTTGCCGCGGCCGGCCTCGACGACCGTGTCAGTTTCATCTGCGCCGGCGTGCCGGCCGGTTGTGATCACAGCGGTGCGGCGGTCGGCCGGGTCAACGGCTGGCCCAAGCTGGTGCCTGCCGGGGCTGACGGCCGGCCCGACGCTGCCGTGCAGCAGACCGCGCGTTATGTCGACGCCGTCAACTTTGCCGCGCACGCCCGATGCCAGGGGGCGTCGGTGTCGTTGGGTTACATCGATGTGACCTGCCCGCCGACCAGTGTGCTGGCCGCCTACAACGCCCTGCCGGTGGCCAAGAAACTGCATGCCGACGTGCTCGCCGGTCACACCAACACGCCGGCGGCGATCCGCTTCATGCAGGAGGCCGCGCTCGAGCACATTCGTGCCCAGCGACGCTGAGTCGGGCGCAGTGGAAATGGCCGGTTTTGAGCAGTCGGGCGCGGACAAGCCG
>CAZSBO010000206.1:356-5841 GCA_964605265.1 uncultured Prosthecobacter sp. | reverse complement strand
CGATCGGCAGCACGCGGAAGCCTTCCATGGCGGCCTGCAGGGCGCAGATCGGGTCGATTTCAGTGACGATGACCTGGGCGCCCTGGCCCTTGAGCGCCTGGGCGCAGCCCTTGCCGACATCGCCATAGCCGCAGACCACGGCGACCTTGCCCGAGAGCATGACGTCCATGGCGCGGAAGATGCCGTCGGTGAGCGAGTGGCGGCAGCCGTAGAGGTTGTCGAACTTCGACTTGGTGACGCTGTCGTTGACGTTGATGGCGGGGAACAGCAGCTTGCCGGCGCGGGCCATTTCGTAGAGGCGATGCACGCCGGTGGTGGTCTCCTCGGAGACGCCCTTCAGGTCCTTGACGATCTCGTGGAAGATGCCCGGCTGCTTCTTGGCGATGTCCTTGAGCAGGTCCTTGATGACCTTGACCTCGTGGTTGTCCGACGGGGTGTTGACCCAGTCGTCGCCGTTCTCCATTTCGTAGCCCTTGTGGATGAGCAGGGTGACGTCGCCGCCGTCGTCGACGATGAGCTGCGGGCCCTTGTTGCCCGGGAAGATGATCGCTTGCCAGGTGCACCACCAGTATTCTTCCAGCGTCTCGCCCTTCCAGGCGAACACCGGCGTGCCGGTGGCGGCGATGGCGGCGGCGGCGTGGTCCTGGGTCGAGAAGATGTTGCAGGAGGCCCAGCGGACGTCGGCACCGAGGTCCTTGAGGGTCTCGATCAGCACGGCCGTCTGAATGGTCATGTGCAGCGAGCCGGTGATGCGGACGCCGGCGAGCGGCTTCTTCGGACCATACTTCTCGCGCGTGGCCATCAGACCGGGCATTTCGTGCTCGGCGATTTCGATTTCCTTCCGGCCGAAGTCGGCGAGGGCGATGTCTTTGACTTTGTAATCAGGCATGGGGTGGGTGGGTTAGAACAAATTAACGCATCAAGATGCGTTGATATGTTGCCTTGCAGGCAGGGCGAAGTCAACCGCGGATTTGGCGTTCCCTCCACTGGGCTCACGTCTGGGTGGCAAGGGGCTGTGCCAGTCCGGCAGGCCTGGAAAAGCCGGTCCTCCGGTGGATTTTCCCTCAGCTAAAGCCGGGCCGGCCGTTGCAGCCGGTGATGCTTGCTCCCTCGGTCGCTTTTCGTTGCTGCGCTGCGCTCCTGGCGCTGCCGCTTGTCCCCGGGTTGCGGGCGGAGCCGGCGAAGATCTATGGGGTCGCCGGCGAGGCTTGGCAGGCGGCGGGTGGCCCGCTGCCGGACTTCTCCTTTGCCGGCTACCAGCGCGGCGAACAAGCCCTGCCCGAGCGCAAGCCGGAGGTTTCGGTCAAGGATCACGGGGCGGTCGGCGACGGCAAGGCCGATGACACGGCGGCGATCCAGAAGGCGATCGAGGCCAACCCCGGCAAGGTGATTCATCTTCCGGCCGGCCGCTACCTGCTCTCGCGTCCCCTCACCCTGGGAAACGGCGCCAACGGCACCGTGCTGCAGGGCGCCGGTCCGGACCAGACGATCCTGCTCGCGACGGTCCCGCTGCAGGAAATTGACCCGCTGCCGATCAGCTACCCGGACACCGGCGGCACGGCCTACGCCTACTCGGGCGCCTTCATTCGGGTCACCGGATCGACCGGCTATTACGCAAGCAGCGGCACGGCCGTGGCCGAACCGGTGGCCCGCGGGGCCACGGAGCTGATGCTGGCCGGCGATCATGGTTTCGAGAAGGGCGACGAGGTGGTGGTGCTTGCCACCGACACCTCGGGCAAGACCCTGCTGCAGTATCTGTATCGTGGTGATGCCGATGATCTCTCGCGCGCCGGCGACAGCCTGACCCTGCGTCAGGTCAGTCGCATCACGGCGGTGAAAGGCAGTGTCGTCACGCTCGACCGGCCCCTGCGCACGGAGCTGCGTGCCGAGTGGAAGCCGGAGCTGCGGCGCTTTCAGCCGCGCCTGCAGGAGGTCGGGGTCGAACACCTCGCCTTCGAGTTTCCCGACAAGCCCTATGAGGGGCATTTCACCGAGCGGGGATTCAATGCCATCCAGTTCATCGGCGTGGCCCATGGCTGGGTGCGCGATGTGGTCATTCGCAATGCCGATTCCGGCATCTTCCTCAATGGCTCGGTGTTCTGCACCCTGAGTGGCATCGTCATCGAGTCTGCCCGGCGGGCCAACAATCCGCACGAGGCCACCGGCCATCATGGGCTGTCGCTGACCAGCCTCGATTGCCTGTGCACGGACTTTGAGTTTCGCACGAAGTACATCCACGACCTGACGGTCAGCGCCGGCTCGGTCGGCTGTGTTTTCCGCAACGGCACCGGTCCCGATCTCTCGCTCGATCACCACAAGCGCGCCCCCTACGAGAACCTGTTTTCCAACCTCGACCTCGGCAAGGGCAGCCGGGTCTTTCTCTCGGGCGGGCACGGGGGCATCGGTCGTCACGCCGGCGCCGGCAACACCTACTGGAACCTGCGCTCGCGCAGCGACGTTGATCTGCCCGAGGGCTTTGGGCCGGCGCGACAGAACTTCATCGGCGTCAAGCTGCGCGGTCGCGGCAAGCCGGATCCCGAGGGACTCTGGCTGGAATCCATCCCGCCCGGCAAGGTCGAGCCGGCGGATTTGTACAGCGCCCAGCTCGACCGTCGTCTCGGCAAGGCGGCACCGGTGGAGAAGCCTGTGCCGTCAACACCGGCAGCCGTCGCGGCCCAGGCCTGGACCAACAGCGAGGGCCGAACCCTGCAGGCGGTGTTCAAGGGCTTGGAAGGCGAGCAGGTTCTGCTGCTGCTGGCCAACGGTCAGACCATTCGCTACCCGCTGGTCAAGCTCGCGCCGGCCTCGCGCGAGCAGGCAAAGCGGCTCGCGGGTGAGTAGCAGGCGCGGCTTTCAGCTGCCGGGTGCGAGCACCTGCAGCGCATTGCGCAGCAGGGTCAGGCCGGCGTCCTGGCTTTTCTCCGGGTGGAACTGCACCGCCATCAGGTTCTTGCGGGTGATGCCGGAGACGAAGGGCACGCCGTAGTCGGTGTGGCAGAGTGCCAGGCTCGGGTCGGTCACTTCCGGGTAGTAGCTGTGGACGAAATAAAAGTGACAGGGATCGGCCAGACCCTGACGCCAGGGCTCGGCGCGCGCTTCCCAGCGCACCTGATTCCAGCCCATGTGCGGGATCTTCAGGCCGGGCAGGGAAGGGAACTTGCGTACGCGACCCGGCGCGGCCCCCAGGCCCTCGACCTCGGGCGATTCCTCGCTGCCTTCGAAGAGCAGTTGGTAGCCGAGGCAGAAGCCAAGGTAGGGGCGCTCGGCGGCCAGCCAGTCCTTGAGCGGCTGCCAAAGGCCGTGCGCCTTGAGGATGCGCACGCTGTCGCCAAAGGCGCCCTGACCGGGAAAGACCAGCAGGTCGAGTCCGTCGAAATCGCCGGGCTGCGTGACCAGCTGCGCCGGCGCGCCAATGGCGGCAAAGGCGTTGAGCACGCTGCGCAGGTTGCCGGCGCCGTAATCCAGCACGCCGAGCTTCATAGAACGTCCTTGGTGCTGGGGATGCCGGTGACGCGCGGATCGATCCGGGTGGCGGCGTCGAGCGCGCGGGCGAGGCCCTTGAAGATCGCCTCGGCCATGTGGTGGGCGTCGCGACCGCGGCGGATCTCGACGTGCAGGGTGCAGAGCAGGGCCGAGGCAAAGGCGCGCAGGAACTCCTCGACCAGCTGGTAGCTGAAGCGGTTGACGCCGCCGATCGCCTCGACGCCCTCGGGCGCGTGGTAGCTGAGGAAGGCGCGACCGCTCAGGTCGAGCGCCACCTCGGCCAGGGTTTCATCCATGGGCAGCAGGAAGAAGCCGTAGCGGGTGATGCCGGCCTTGCTGCCGAGCGCTTCACGGAAGCACTGGCCGAGCACGATGCCGGTGTCCTCGACGGTGTGGTGGTAGTCGACCTCGATGTCGCCCTTGACCTTGACCTTCAGGTCGAACAGGCCGTGCTTGGCAAACAGCGTCAGCATGTGGTCGAAGAACGGCACGCCGGTGTCGATCTGCGACTGGCCGGAGCCGTCGACAACCAGTTCGATCCGGATGTCGGTCTCCGCGGTCTTGCGGTGCTGCTGGGCGGTGCGTCGGGTTTCCATGGGAAAGGTCAATAAACAGCCGGAAAGCGCCGCGGTCAACGGCCGCCGCCTTGCCAGCCGGCAAAAGCGCGTCCATGAATGCCGCCCCATGCCCCCCCTGCTTCAAGTCCAAAAGGCCAGCTTCGTGCGCGGCGGTCGCCGCATTCTGCAGGACATCGACTGGTTGGTGCAGCGCGGTGAGCACTGGTGCATCCTCGGCCCCAACGGCTGCGGCAAGACGTCGTTGATCAACCTCATCACCGGCTACGAACCCGCCACCGATGGCGAGATCCGCATCGGCGACGACCAATTTGGCAACAGCGACTGGCGTGAGGTGCGCAAGCGCGTCGGTTTGGTCACCAACACCCTCGCCACCTTCATTGAGCCGGGCGAGCCGGTGCTGCACGTCATCGCCAGTGGTCGCGACGCCAAACTCAACCTCTGGCAGCCGCCCTCCGCCGCGCTGAAAAAGCAGGCGGCCGGCCTGCTCGAGGCGGTCGGTGGCAGCCACCTGCGCCGCAGCCTGTGGGCGACCCTGTCGCAGGGCGAAAAACAGAAGGTACTCATCTGCCGCGCCCTCATGGCCCGCTTTGAGGTGCTCATTCTCGACGAACCCTGCGCGGGCCTCGATCCGGTGGCGCGCGAGCAGTTCCTCGCCTGGATGGCCGGCATCGCCACTTGGCCGGAGGCGCCCTCGCTGGTGCTGGTCACCCATCACGTCGAGGAAATCCTGCCCTGCTTCAACCGCCTGCTCCTGCTCCACGAAGGGCGGGTGCATGCCTGCGGCGACCGCGACGACGTGCTCACCTCGGCCAACCTCGGCCAGATCTACGGTGCCCGCGTCAAGCTCAGCCAGAGCAAGGGGCGTTACCGGCTCGGGGTCGAGGTCGACGGCCACTGGTGAGGCGGCAGCTCGTCGTGCAGCGGGCGCAGGCTCTGCCAAAAGGCGTGCCAGGGCGAGTCCGCTGCTCCGCGCAGGCGTTCTTCGTTCATCCGGAAGGGGAAGAAGTGTGCCTGCACCTCCGCCTGGCCGGCGCGCAGCGCGGCTTCGACGATCAGGTAAATCTCCTCGATCCACGGATCGGTCATCGCCAGGCAGCCGATGCTGGCGGCGCCGCCGTGGATCATGATGAAACTGCCGGTGCGACCCAGCCGACGGTCCTCGGTATTGGGATAGCCGATGTTGAAGGACAGGTGGTAGGTGCTGGCCGGGTTGAGGGCGCTGGCGGTGATGCCGTAGCGGCCCTCCGGCACTTGGCGATCGCCCTCGCGCTGCTTGGGGCCGAGCCCGCCCGACTGCGCTGCCACCGCGTAGGTGCGAAAGAGCTGCCAGCCCGCGTCGCCCGCCAGCCAAAGTTCGAGTTCGCCACTCTCCTTGAAGGCGCGCAGCAGGGTCGGCGAACCGAGGGGAGTACCTTGCGCCGCCA
>CAZSBO010000206.1:0-346 GCA_964605265.1 uncultured Prosthecobacter sp. | reverse complement strand
CGGTCAAAAGCGGCTGCACCCGCGCCCGCAGATCCGCCAACCGTTGATCCGGCGACCACACCCGCCAGATCTCGGGGGTGGGCGGGGCGGGGTAGGAAGGCATGGTTTCAAGAGTCGGGAGAGGGCGACGCCCCATCAGCAGGAATGCCGCAGCCAACAGGCAGGCCAGGACCAGGAGATGTCGCATGCCAACAGAGTGTCCGCAAACCGCCACCGCGCAGGCGGTTTTGTTGGGACTAGGGGTGAAGGTTGGATCTGATCCGATTCGAATTCTTTTATAAAGTGTCTGTCCCTTTATTGGAAAACGATTGACAGTAAGTATCACTGCGGAATCCAACAGCCAGGC
>CAZSBO010000205.1:0-5892 GCA_964605265.1 uncultured Prosthecobacter sp. | reverse complement strand
AGGCCTACGCCGACAAGCTGGCGGAGGCCTGATCATGGGCAACCGCGCAGTGATCAAGTCGATGAACAAGATGATCGGCGAGCTCATGGAGAAAGGTGGCGGCAAGTGATCTACGACCAACTGAATGCGGTGGCCCTGGTCGTCAAGCTGTACGACGGCAGGCACGAGGCCCAGGGCGGGCCCGCCGCGCTGCACCCGATCCGCGTCGCGCGGGCCGTGGCCGAGATCGGCGGCGACCCGGAGATGGTCGTCGCAGCTCTGCTGCACGACGCCGTCGAGGACAAGCTGATCCAGCTCGACAACATCGAGCGCCTGTTCGGCCCGTCGGTGTCGCGGCTGGTCGACGCCCTCTCGCGCCGCGACGGGGAGCCCTACGTCGACTACCTGAGCCGGCTGGCAGAGTCCGGTCGGCGCCCGTCGCTGATCAAGATGTGCGACCTGGCCGACAACATCGACCGCGTCGCCGCTCTCGGGCCCGCGCGAGCCGACAGCCTGCGCCGCCGGTACGTCGAGGCGCTGGCGTTCTTCCGCGAGGCGGTCGCTTGATCGGCCCGGTTGCCAACCATCCTTACATCCCAGGAGAAAACGAAGTGAGCGAGACGAACGAAGACGTGCGCGGCGCGCTGGCTGGCGCGCTGGCCAAAGCCCAGGGCCAGTTCCGGGCGATCGTGAAGAACCGAGATGTCTTCATCAAGTCGGACAAGGGCAGCTACAAGTTCCGCTATGCGGACATGGAGGAGCTGATCTCCGCCACCCGCCCGGCGCTGTCGGCCAACGGCCTGGCGGTGATCCAGTCGGTTGGCATCGACCCGCAGGGGCAGGCCTTCATCGACACCGTGCTGGCGCACTCCGCCGGCGGCGAGCGCTTCTCGCGCATGCCGATCCCGTCGTTCACGAAGATGGACGACCCGAAGCGGTTCGGCGCGGCGATGAGCTACCTGCGCCGCTACCAGTACAGCGCCATCCTCTGCCTCGCGGCCGACGATGACCTGGAAGAAGACGGCCAGGGCGTCGAGGACAAGCCGGAGCAGCGGCAGCGCCAGGCGCCGCGCGCAGCCGAGAAGGCCGAGGGTCAGGCGGCCAGCGCCGGCGAGGTCAACTGGGTGAAGAAGAAGCTCGCCGCGCTGAAGCTGGGCGAGGACTTCCTGCGCGAGGCGCACGGGGTCGAGCTGGGGTCCATGACCAGTGAGCAGTTCGCAGCCGTTAAGGCCGACCTGCTGGCGCGATGAGTCTGCAATTCAACGCCGCCACCCACACCTACGCGTGGGCCGGCCAGGTGGTGCCGTCGGTGACCCAGATCCTGCGGCCGCTGTACGACTTCTCCAGCGTCCCGCCGGGCGTGTTGGCTGCCAAGGCGGAGCTGGGGACGATGGTCCACGCGGCGTGCGAGCTGCACGACCAGGGGCGCCTCGACGAGTCCTCGATCGATGAGGACTGCCTGCCATACGTCGAGGCCTATCGGGCGTGGCGGCATGCCTCCGGCGCGGTGATCCTGCTCAACGAGCAGCAGGTCTATCACGGCATGCACAGATACGCCGGCACGCTCGACCGCGTCGTGTCGATCGACGACGAGGAATGGGTCATCGACCTGAAGACGTCGGCGTCCATCCACCGCGGGACGGGCCCGCAGACGGCCGCCTACGAGCAGGCGCTGAACTTCGGCCGACCGCTGCGCCGCGGCGCGCTGCAGCTCAGGCCTGACGGCAGCTACCGGCTGCACGAATTCACCTCACCGCGGGACTGGGTGCTGTTCCAGGCCTGCCTGCTGATCCACCGCTTCAACCAGGAGAACGAACATGTCTGACGCACTCGCCGCCGTCTCGCGGCTGCAGGTCCCGAACGAGCAGGAGATGCTCGCCGCCGCGCAGTCGGCCCACGATATGGCGTCCAGCTTCGCTGTCGACAGCGACGAGGACTATCAGCTCGCGGCCGACGAGCTGAAGGCCGTCAAGGGCAAGATCAAGCGGCTGGAGGAGAAGCGCCAGGAGATCGTCGGCCCGCTGCTGCAGGCGCAGCGCGCGGTGAACGCCCTCTTCAAGGGCCCGCTCGAGCTGCTGGCTCGGGTAGAGGGGGACATCAAGGGCAAGCTGATCCGCTACAGCCAGGCGCAGGAGGCGAAGGCCGCCGAGGAGCGCGCCAAGGCCGACGCCGCGCTGCGTGCGATGAACGACGCGAACGCCTTCGCCGCGGTGGATACGTTCGCCAAGGCGCTCGACATCGTCAACGCCAGCCACGAGCAGGCGCCGGTGAAGGCCGCCGGGATCAGCAAGGTGCGCGAGATCGTCAAGGCGCGCGTGACCGACAAGGCCGCCTTCCTGCAGTTCGCTGCGTCCCGCCCGGAGCTGCATGCGATGGTCGAGATCAGCGAGTCGAAGCTGTCCGCGATGGCGAAGGCCATGGGCGGGGCGATGGAGTACCCGGGCGTGGAGGTCTACACCGACAAGTCGATCTCGGCGCGCGCGACCTGATACCTATGGGCTCGCCGGTTTCAAAGCGATGCCGGCCGGGCGCAACGCAAAAGCTCTGATCTACCTAGCGACAAAGCCCGTCGTCAAAACCTCGCTAGGCCGGCAATCCCCTCCGGCGACGTAAGAGACCCAGGGGCAATCAGAGCAGCCCGGCACCAACCACACAGGACCCACATGAGCACCTACCAAAAAGTCATCCTCCTCGGCCACGTCGGCCGCGACCCGGAGGTCAAGTACACCAGCGCCGGCACGGCCGTCGTCAGCCTCAGCCTGGCCACCTCCCGCCGGTGGAAGGACAAGAACTCCGGCGAGCAGCAGGAGGACACCGAGTGGCACCGCGTCGTGGCCTACGACCGGCTGGCCGAGATCATCGGCGAGTACGTCATCAAGGGCTCGTCGCTGCTTATCGACGGTCGCCTGAAGACCCGCAAGTGGCAGGACAAGGACGGCGTCGACCGCTACACGACCGAGGTCGTCGTCGAGAACCTGCAGCTCCAGGGCAAGGCCAGCGGCGACCGCGAAGAGAAGCCGCAGCGCCAGGCCCCTCAGCGCGATCGAGCGCCGGCCAAGGGCAGCGGCTCGACGGGCTTCGACGACATGGATGACGACATCCCGTTCTGACACAGGAGATGACATGAGCAAGGAAAAGAACACCGGCGGCGCCCCCAGGAACCTGCTGAACATGATCCAGAAGGCGAAGCTTCTGAGCCTTATCGGGGACAACTACCCCAACAGCGGGCTGAACGATGAGGAGTGCGCAAAGCGCGCCAGCGAGCAACTCGGGTTCAGCGTCAGCGCGAGCAACGTCCACGGCGCGCGGGCGGCGCTGGGGATCCCGTCCGAGTTCAAGAGGATCGCGGCCGTGAAGGCTGCTGACGCGGCCGCCAGGAAAGCCGCCCGCGCCGCGAAGGCTTCCTCCGCCAGTCTCGCCGCATCGGCAGCCGACGACCGCGTGACCCTCCTGGAGGTGAAGGTCGCCAGGCTCGAGAAGGCGCTCAAGGACCTGATGGCCGACCTCGGCGTCATCAAGGAGGCCGCGTGAGCAACCCGCTGCAGAGCGTCATCGATTGGTGCGACGGCGTAGGCCACCGCGACCGGGAGGTCCTCTACTCGGCGCTTGTCCTCGAGGAGGTCGGCGAGCTGGCGCTCGACCTCGCGGCGAACGACTCCCTCGCGAGGGACATCCTGACCTACCTCCCGCGGCAGCTCGACGCGCTGTCGACCAGCATGCGGAAGTCCGGCGGGCACGTCGTCGGCGATCGCGCGGGGGCACTCGACGCGTCGCTCGACATCGCGTGGGTCGCCCTTTGCCTGGCCTACCAGCTCGTCGGCTGCGACAAGGACAAGCTGGCCGCCGCGTGGGCGGAGCTGCACCGGTCAAACGTCACCGACAAGCAGGTCGACGGCGAGTTCATGCTCGACAACACCGGCAAGGTCCGCAAGCCGCAGGGCTGGGTGCCGCCGAACTTCAAGCCCTTCGTCCGATGACCAGGCGCAAGACCGACTCCCGCCGGCCCGAGCGCCTGATCAACCTCCTGGCCGCCATGGTGCGCCGCGGCGTCGACTGGAAGCAGACGATGAGGATCCTCGACTGCACCAGGATGCCGGCGGTGACGACCCTCTACGCGTTCCTCGACACCGGCAACGCGCACATCAGCTCCTGGCGCAGGGACGGCAACAAGCAGTGGCGGCCCGTCGTTCGGTTCGGCGCCGGCCAGGACGCGCCGCACCCCGGCGAGCAGCGCGTCCGCAGGCGGCGGAAGATCCCGGCGCGGGTCGTCGCGGTCATCTCGATGGTCCGCGCGATGGAGGCCGACTCGTGGCACGGCGCGGGCCTGGCGGCGCATCTCGGCATGGGCCCCAACACCGTGCGGCGGATGATGGAGGCGATGGCCGAGAAGAACCTGACCTTCATCGAGGACTGGCGCAGCCGGTCTACCGGCCCGAAGACGCCCATGTGGGCCTGGGGGCCCGGGCGCGCATCGGTCCCGAAGCCGGAGCTGAGGTGCCTCAAGGACATCGCCAGGTCCAGGTATCACCGGGCGAAGAACGCCGACATCTTCCGCCGGGCGGCCGCCGCATGACGGCCTGGCGCGCCATGCTGCTGGCCGAGCGCTACGGCAGCATGACCATGAACCTTGACCAGGTCGCGCACGAGTTCGGCCTGGCCAAGGGGACCATCCTCAACCGCCGCCTTCGCGGCGAGTTCGGGTGGATGCTGCAGGACGGGCGCTCGCTGCTGGCCGACGTCGCCGACGTGGCGGCGCATCTTGAGCTGCGTCGTACTGCTGGTGCAGCCCCAGAAGGTCCACCGCCACATACCGCGAGTGGACCTCGTCCGACCGATGGCCGACGATCGCCTTCCGGGCGTCGGCGTCGAAGCCCATCTCACGCAGCCGGGACGTAGCCTCCCGGCGCATGTCGTGCAGCCGCAGGTCCGGGATGCCCAGCGCCCGGGTCGCGGCCGTCACGTTGTCCGTCAGGGCCTCGACGCTGACCGGGAAGATCCGCGCGTCCACCCGCGGCTGGCGCTGGACCACCTTCCAGGCGTCGCCCAGCAGCGGCACCCATTCGTCCCTGGCCTCCGTCCGGCGCGGGTGCTTGCGCTTGCGCACCAGGACCGCGCGCCTGGCCTCGTCGATGTCGGCCCAGGCGATCCTCGCCAGCTCCCCCCGCCGCAGGCCCGTCACGGCCGCCACACGCACCGCGTCGGCGATCTGGGGGGATCGCCTGTCCAGGTGGTCCAGAAGCGCGTGTAGCTCGTCCTGGGTGGGTCGGCGGGTCCTTCTCGCGCCGCCGGTGATGAGCTGCCCGTAGCGCAGCAGCGGGCGCGCCTGGCCGACCACGTCCGGCAGGCTGATGTCCAGGAAGCTGGCCGTGTGCCGGATGACGGTCCCGAGCTGGGACAGCTCCATGTTCACTGTGTAGCCGCCGGCACCCTGGTCGCGCCGCATGCGGGCCCACCGCACCAGGACCTCGGGCCGCAGGTCGACCACCCGCTCGCGGCCCAGGTCCTCGGCCAGATGCTCGAGCATGTAGTGGGTGTTCGACGTCGGCAGGATCGGCAGCCCCAGCTCCTCGCGCGCGCGCCGGAAGGCGCTCACCAGGTCGGCCACCGTCATGCCGGACGTCGGCGGCTTGTTGTCGCGGGCGGCCTCCTCGACGGCCTCGGCCCACCGCTCGGCCTGGGCCCGGGTGTCGAAGGTCTTGGAGATAGACTTGCGCCCTGGCGGCCGCACCTGGGCGCGCCACCTGGAACCGATCTGGAGGATGCTGGCCATGCTGCTACGAGTAGTGCGGCCTGTAGTAGCAGGCCGTGAACCGTAGTGATGGTACATGGTCAACCGTGATGGTTCACATAGGTGAGCGCCCGGCAAGGCCTGTCCAAGCCCGCCGTAGTTCACGGGGAAGGCGTCACCTATGA
>CAZSBO010000204.1:5493-5964 GCA_964605265.1 uncultured Prosthecobacter sp. | reverse complement strand
AGATCCGGGCGGTCATGCGGCAACCTGCCTGCAAAGCCGACGCATGCAAGACCGTGTCGGTCGCGGGCTGTAGGGATAATGAAAGCGGCCCGACGCCGAGGCGCCGGGCCGGGTAAGGCATGACGGTCAGCTTACTCGCGGGCGACGCCGTTGTTCCAGGCGGCGAACATCTCTTCGACCGTCGGGATTTCCAGCGGCCGGACGATGCGGAAGCCGAGCCAGGTGGCATCGGTCAGGTACCAGATGCTCTTCGGCAGCTGCGGGTCCTGCTGCTTCCAGCCGGGCTCCGAGGCGCGGCGGGCGGCGCTGCGCAGCATTTCCGGATCGTCGTCGTAGTGACCGCCGCGGGCGACATGCGGGTAGGGGGTCTTGGACGGGATCCACTTGTTGCCGACGCCGAGCGCGGCGAGCTGCTGGTAGCCGTCGGGCAGGTACTGGTCGAGCGTCCATTCGCAGACGTTGCCGTAGATG
>CAZSBO010000204.1:0-5483 GCA_964605265.1 uncultured Prosthecobacter sp. | reverse complement strand
CCCAGGGATTGGGCTTCTTCTTGCCGACCTGGCTGTACTGGAAGTTGGCGGCATTTTCGAAGAACCAGGCGTATTCGCCGAGCTGGGCGGGATCATCGCCAAAGAAGTAGGCGGTGGTGGTGCCGGCGCGGGCGGCGTATTCCCATTCGGCCTCGGTCGGCAGGCGGTAGAAGTGACCGGTTTGCGCGCTCAGCCACTGGCAGTACTTGTTGGCGGCATGCTGGGTCATGCAGATGGCGGGAAAGCCGTTGCGTCCCATGCCGAAGTCCATCGGCTGGTAGGGCGGGGTCGGCTGGGAGATGAGGTCCTCGGGCTTGTCGGTGGGCGACCAGACCTTGCGGCTGCCGTCCTTGTTGCGACCTTCGGCGGTGAGCTGGAAGGGCTCGTACTCGTCCCAGGTGATCTCGTGCTTGCCCATCCAGAAGGGCTTGATCTGGATCTTCACCTGCGGGCCTTCATCGTCGAGGCGGCCCTCTTCCTTGTCGGGGCTGCCAAGCAGGACTTCGCCGCCCTTGATGGCGACCATCGAGTAGGCGACGCCGGTCTTCGGCACCTGGGTGTCGTAGGACTTCATTTCCGCCTCGGCTTTTTCCTTGGAGGTGGCGACAATGAAGGCGTGGATTTTTTTGACCAGCTCGAGGTCGTCCGGGTTGTTGGTGTCGGACGCCGCCTTCTCCTTGGCGGTGAGCTTGACGCCTTCGGGCCAGACGGCGCCCTGTTCGATCCAGGACTTGAGGATGGCGATCTCGTCCTTCTTCAGCGGGCCGCCGCTCTTGGCGGGTGGCATGAGGTCGTCGTCGTCCTCGGCGAGGGCGGTGAGGGTGTAGAGGGCGCTCTTGGCGGCGTCGAAGGCAACGATGTTGGGCGCGTTTTCGCCGGTTTCGAAGGCTTCCTTCTTGCTGCTGAGGATCCAGTCGCCCTTGTCCTTCTCGGGGTTGTGGCAGGAGCCGCAGTTCTGTTCGAGGATGGGCTGGACGTTTTTGACGAAGTCGATGCGCGGCTTGACCTCAAGCACCGTGCCCGTGGGCCAGTCGGCACCCTGCTCAATCCAGGCCTTGATGACCTCGATCTGCGACTTGTCGAGCAGGCCTTCCTTGGCCGGCGGCATGACCATGTCGTCGTCGGCCGGCAGGATGAGTGTCGTGTAGATCGAGGACTTGGCGGGATCGCCGGGCACGAGGCCGGGACCGTTGTCGTTGCCCTTCTTGAGATCTTCCAGGGTGTGCAGGCGGAAGTCGCCCTTGTCCTTGTCGGCGCCGTGGCAGTGGGTGCAGGCGGACTCGAGGATGGGCTTAACCTGCGTGGCGAAGTCGACCTTGGCCGCGACGGCCGGGCCGGCGAGCAGAGCGAGGGAGAAGACGACGGGCGTCAGGGGGCGAAACTCAGGCATAGAACCGCCAGCTTGCACGGCGGCGCGGCTTTGTCCAGCCCGGCGCGCAGTCGCCAGCGGCTTGAAATTTCAGATTCAAATGAAAGGTGGGGGCGGGTTCGACCCCGAGCCGGGTTTGTCACAGAAAAACCCCGACACCCACCGCCGCCGCGACGAGGGCGGCGACCAGCACGGCACCGGCGGCGGCATCCTTGATCCGGCGCACACGCGCGTCGTGCGCGGGTTGGACGAGATCGCAGAGGCCCTCGATCGCGGTGTTGAGCAGTTCGGCGCTCCAGACCAGACCGATGGCGAGCCAGAGCGCGATCCATTTCCAGTCGGGCAGGCCGGTGGCCAGGCCGAGGCTGAGAACCGCGACCGTGGCCGCGGCGTGGATCTTCAGGTTGCGCTGGTGGCGCAGGCTGGTCGCGATGCCGCGCAGGGCGTGGCGAAAGCTGGCGAGCAGGCCGGCAGACATGGCGTCACTGCGGCAGGTTGGCGCTGGGGGCGGAGGGAGCGACCTCGTTGAGGGCGCCGCGCAGCTCGCTCAGCCAGCCGGGGGCATCGGCATGGCCGGGGTATTCCTTGATAATGGCAAGCATGTCGGCCAAGGCGTTGATTTTCGAGGGGCCTTTCTCCACGAGATAGCGGGCGCGCTCCCAGCGCAGCGTCGGCACGTTGTCCTGAATCCAGAGTTCGTATTCAGGCGCCGGCATGGTTTCCTTGCGCAGGGCGCTCTCGGCGCTGATGCGCTCGGTCCAGAGCGTCGGCAGCAGTTCGGGCTTGTACTTTTCCGCGGTTGGCAGCAGCGTGCTTTTGTACATGCCGCCGATGTCCATGGCCTGGGTCGTCCAGTCCTTGGGTTTGGTGAAGGGGCTGAGGCGGAGGGCATCGACGATCGGGTTGCGGTCGCTGACGGCGCTGCCGAGGTACTGCAGGGAGCGGCCGCGCAGGCTGGGAGCATTTTCGACAAGCTCCTGAATGTAAGCCTGCAGTTTCGGAATCATCGCCGCCTGGTCTTCCGCCTTGGTCTCGTTGGCTTCGAGGGTCAGCGCCAGGTACTTCAGGCCGAGCAGGACGGCTTTGGAGAACTGGCCGTCGTCTTCGGCATTTTCGTTCTTCTCGCGTCGCTCCATCATTTCCTGACGCCGGCGCGCCTCGGCCTTGTCGAGTTCCTTGCGCTCGGCATTGACCACCTTGTCGCACTCCATGTAGAGGTTGAGGGCGTCACGCGGGCTGGCGAGACCGGCGCGGATCTTTTGCAGGGCGGCAGCGAGGCGACCATCGCGCATGGCTGCGATCTGCTCTTCCAACTGGGAGATCTGGGTGAGCACGTTGGTGAGCTGGTCCGGCGTCAGGGTCTGCGGGGCAGCGGGTTGCTGGGCGAGCACGGGCAGACTGGCCAGGGTGAGGAGGAGGACGGGGAGCTTCATGGCGGGATGCGGTGGAACAACGTGCCGGACCGATGGTTTCCTAGGAAGATTCGGCGAAGGAGACACTCGGCGAGGTTTTGCTTGTCCGGGAGTCTCGTCCATGGAATGGCAGAGCATGAGCTGGAACCGTCCCCTGCTGTTCACGCCCTTGTATCAAAACCGCGTCTGGGGTGGCCGGCGTCTGCAGACGCTGTTCGGTCGAAGCCTGCCCGAGGAGGTGCTGCCCTGCGGCGAGTCCTGGGAGCTCTGCGACCGTCCCGAGGCGCAGAGCCTGCTGCGCGAACCGGTCGCCGGCTGTGCCAGCCTGCACGATCTTTGGATGCGGCACCGCGAGGAGGTGTTCGGCATCGCCGCACTCGCTCATCCGGCGCCGCGCTACCCGCTGCTGATGAAAATCCTCGACGCCTGCGACGATTTGTCGATCCAGGTGCATCCACCCGCCGGGGTGGCGGCCGAACTCGGGGGCGAACCGAAGACCGAGATGTGGTATGTGGCGCATGCCGAGCCGGGGGCGAAGTTGTATGCGGGTTTGCAGGCAGGTGTCGACCGGGCGGCCTTCGAAAAGGCCCTTGCCGAGGGTCGGGTGGCGGAATTGCTGCACGTGCTGGAACCGCGCCCGGGCGACGTCCTGTTCCTGCCCAGCGGCCGTGTGCATGCGATCGGTGCCGGCCTGGTCATCTTTGAGATCCAGCAGAACAGCGACACCACCTACCGGGTGTTCGACTGGAACCGCCTGGGTCTCGACGGCCTACCGCGGGCTCTGCACGTGCGTGAGTCGCTGCGCAGCATCCGCTTCGACGATGCCGAGCCGGCCCTGGCACAGCCGGATGGCGAAGGCCGGATCGTCGCCTGCGAGCACTTTGAGGTCTGGTTGGGGGCGCCGGTCGCGGGACGCGCCGTCGGTGCGCCGGGTGAGGCCCGAGTGCTGGCGTTGACGCGAGGCGAGGCGAGCTTCGGCGGCGTTCGGCTCGGGGCGGGGGATTTTGCCCTGCTGCCGGCGGCCCTGCCGCTGGCGGCGCGCGTGCCGGAGGCGTTTGCGCCGGACACGGCCTGGCTGGAGGTGCGACTCACTCCTCCGCCAGCATTGCCTTGAGGCCGGCGAAGAAGTTGCCGGTCTCCTCGACCGGCACCTGCTCCTTCATGTGCTTGCTGTAGTCGAACTCCTCCAGGTAGGTGCGGTCGAGCTCGTCCAGGAAGGGGCTGGGCAGTTCGCTCTGCGTTTTCCCCCACTTCATGCGGTTGCGCACGAAGGACATCGTCAGCTTCTTCTGGGCGCGGGTGATGCCGACATAAAACAGGCGGCGCTCCTCGTCGAGCCGGCCCTCGTCGTAGCTGCGCTTGTGCGGCAGGATGCCCTTTTCCAGGCCGGGCAGGTAGACGATCGGGAACTCCAGGCCCTTGCTGGCGTGCAGGGTGATCAGGCAGACGCCCTTCTTCTTCTCGATGTCGTCCTTGTCCTCGCGCTCGTCGTTGAGCGAGATCTCGTCGAGGAAGCCGCCGAGGCCGTCCTTGCGGTTGCGCTCGTCGTAGTTGGTGATCTGGGTGAGCAGGCCCTTGAGGCCGTTTTCCCAACCCTGCATGTCCTCGGGCTTCTTGGCCAGCTTCTTCAGGTAGTCCATGTAGCCGACCTCGAGCATGAGCGCCTCGGCCATCGGCGTCAGCAGGGTCCCCTGGGTGTGGGCCGACTGATGGAACTTGTTGATCAGGGCGGTGAAACTGCGCACCGCGGTGCGCGATTTTTCCGGGATCTGACGCAGGAAATCCTCGTCGCACAGTGCCACCCAGACGCTGCCGCCGCGCTCCATCGAACGGTCGCGCGCCAGCTCGGCGGTGGCGTTGCCGATGCCGCGCGTCGGCGTGTTGAGCACGCGCAGCAGGGCGATGTCGTCATGCGGGTTGTGCGCCACCGTCAGGTAGCTGACGATGTCCTTCACCTCGCGGCGGTCGAAGAAGCTGCGCGCGCCGACCACCCGGTAGGGCAGGCGATGCTGGCGGAAGGCCTGCTCGAGGATGCGGCTCTGGTCGTTGGTGCGGAACAGCACGGCAAAGGACTCAAAGGGCTCGCGCATGGTGAAATGGGCGCGCTCGATCTCGCGCGCGATCATTTCCGACTCCTCCTTGTCGTCCTCGACCGCCACCAACCGCACCGGATCGCTGCCGTGGTTGCGGCTCCAGAGCTTCTTTGGGCGACGGCCGGCGTTGTTGACGATCAGGCTGTTGGCGGTGTGCAGGATCGGCGTCGTCGAGCGGTAGTTCTCCTCCAGTTTGATCACCGTCGGATTGGGGAAGAAGTTTTCGAACTCGGTGATGTTAGTGATCTCGGCCCCGCGCCAGCCGTAGATCGACTGGTCATCGTCGCCCACCACGCAGACATTGTAGGGCGCCGGCACCAGGGCGCGCAGCAGGCGCATCTGCAGCGAGTTCGTGTCCTGGAACTCGTCGACCATCAGGAAGCGGTGGCGCACGTGCAGGCACTCGCGCACGTCGGCGTTCTCCTCCAGCAGCCGCACGCCGAGGCAGAGCAGGTCGTCGAAGTCCATGACGTTGAGCGCACGCATCTCGTCGGCATAACGCTGGGCGACGGCGGCATACAGGTCCTCGGTGGGGTCGCCCAGCGATTCCGTGTGGTTCTTGGCCTTGCTGATCTTCGCCAGCGCCGCCTGCGGGTCGAGCGTCTCGTC
>CAZSBO010000203.1:0-6018 GCA_964605265.1 uncultured Prosthecobacter sp. | reverse complement strand
AGGCCAGGATCTCGCGCATGACGTGGCCGTGGACATCCGTGAGGCGGAAGTTGCGGCCGCTGAACAGGTAGGTGAGCTGCTCGTGGTCGACGCCGAGCAGATACAGCACCGTGGCCCAGAGGTCGTAGACGGTCTGCACCTTTTCGATGGCGTGATAGCCGAGGTCATCGGTCTCGCCGAGACTCATGCCGCCGCGCACGCCGCCGCCGGCCATCCAGATGCTGAAGCCATACGGGTTGTGGTCGCGACCGTCGCTGCCTTGGGCGAAGAACGTGCGACCGAATTCGCCGGCCCAGACGACGAGGGTGCTGTCGAGCAGGCCGCGCGATTTCAGATCCTTGAGCAGGCCGGCGATGGGTTGATCGACCTGCCAGGCCATGTTGCCGTGGCCCTCCTTGAGCTGGCCGTGCTGATCCCAGGGATTGGGCGCCTGCCCGGCACCGAGCTGCTGCGGCAGGCAGCTCAGTTCGATGAAACGCACCCCCCGCTCGACCAGCCGCCGCGCCAGCAGGCACTGCTTGCCATAGGCACTGCGCGTGCTTTCGGGGCCGTCGATGCCATAGAGCTTTTTCGTCGCCTCGCTCTCGCCGGACAGATCGCAGAGCTCCGGCACGGCCGACTGCATGCGCCAGGCCATTTCATAATTCTGGATGGCGGCCTCGACCTCGCGATGGGCGCCGAGTTCGCCGAGGAAGCCCTGATCGAGCTCGCCGATGAAATCGAGTCGCCGGCGCTGCAACGCGGCGAGCTCGCGCGGACGGATGTTGCGGACCGGCTCGGTTTCATCGACGCGGATCAGCGAGGCCTGGTGCTGGGCCGGCAGGAAGCCATTGCCAAACAGGCCGACCCCGCCGTGCGGCGGCAGGGCACCACCGCTTTGCAGGACGACGTAACCGGGCAGGTCGCGCGCTTCCGTGCCGAGGCCATAACTCGTCCAGGCACCCGCGCTCGGGTAACCGAGGAAGGGAAAGCCCGTGTGCATGAAGAAGTTGCCCTGCGCATGCTCGCTGAACTTCGCGGTCATGCTGCGCACCACGCAGAGTTCGTCGGCCACCGTGGCCATGTGCGGAAACAAATCGCTCACCGGCAAACCCGACTGGCCATGCCTCTTGAAGGCCCAGTGCGAGGGTTGGACAACACCGTCGTTGTTGAACTGCGTGCGCGCGGTCGCCACTGGCGGCGGCTTGCCGGCATGCTTCTCCAGCAGCGGCTTCGGATCAAAACTGTCGAGGTGCGAGACCCCGCCGCTCATGTAGCAGAAGATGACGCTGCGCGCGCGGGGAGTGAAGCGTTTGGCGCGATGGATGACCGGCGCAGCCGACGCGTTCTCAGCCATCAAGCCGGCAAGCGCGGCAAGGCCGAAACCGTTCGAAGCATGGGCGAGCAGGTGGCGGCGGGTCATCATGACGTGGAGGAATCTGGAGTTTCACCAAAAAGCAGGCGCAGGTCTTCGAGATCCTTGGGACGTGCGGCCGCGACTTTGTTTTTGCGCAGCCGTTCAAGATCGATGAAGGGCACACGAATGCCGGCCACGCGCGCTTGAATGCGATGCTCATGGCATTCTTCGAAGGTGACGCCATCAATGTGGTTGGAAACCTCAACCCGCATCGGCGGGAATCCAATGCGGACGATGCGTTTGTCCTCCAAAAACAGGGAGGCCTCGGGAGGCGGATCGAATCCGAAGTCTTTGAAGACCCTTTGCAGGGCAACGGCGTTGCGAGCCGACTTCTCGACGAAGAAGTCGATGTCACCGGTGTAACGTGAGTAGCCGTGGTAGGCCACGGCATACCCTCCGACCACGACGTAGCGGACACGGTGGCGGTTAAGCAACCGTATAAAATCGCTGAAGTCTGGAGGTAGCAGGATCATACGCCGGATGATTCAGTTGGCGCATGGTTTCGACGGCCTGCAGACGCTGAGTGGGAGTCATGCGACGCCATTCGACACGCTCCGCCTTCTCCCTTTCCTGGTGGGAAGCAAAGGTGGTCATGATTCGCTGAAGCCGTGGCTGCTGGCGCATGCGTCGGAGCATACCACACCGAAGCGAAATGAAAAGGCTTCCGGTTCATCGGAGATAAACAAACTCCTTCAGGTTGAGGATCGACAGGGCCAGGCTCTGCCAGGCGGCGGCTTCGGGGGAGGTGTTGCCGAGGGCGTCGGTCAGCTCGCGGGTTTCCGTTTCCAAGCGCCCGAGTTCGGTCTGCAGGGCTTCGACCTGGCGTCGTTCGGCCTCCGGCAGCGCGGCGAGCAGGTCGCGCTCGGTGATGGGCAGGCCTTCCAGGCGGGCGCTGCGGGCTAGTTCCTCCGGCGTCAGCGCGCGGTCGTAAACGCGGGCGCGGTGGATGCGACCGCGCAGGCCGCGGTTGCCGCTCGGCGCGCCGTGGCGACAGCCCAGCAGGACCTGGCTGGTGGCGGCGTCGAACACCGCGCCGGGGGCCTTGCGGTAACGGCGTCCGTAGGGCTGGCCGTCGCGGTAACCGCGCACGGTGCCGTCGGCCTCATACACCACCGCCACATGCACCACGCGCCGGTCGGCCTCGGACTCGGCAGGGCCGTCGAAGGTCTCGCTGCGCGAGAAGTGATCGCTGCCGGCCACCCAGTGGCGCGGTTGTTTTTCGCCAAACACGATGGAGTCGAAAACCACACCGTCGCGACCCTGCACCGTCAGCACACCGCCGCCGCGCGCGTCGAGCGAATCGAGTTGCACCCAAGCTTCGAGGGTTTTCGCGGTGAGCGTCTTCGGCAGCGCCGCCGACTGCGCCATGGAAGCACCATCAACAACGAGCGCGCCGTTTTCCACCCGCGCCTTGCCGGTGAGCGTGAGCGGCAGCCGGCCCTGGGTGTCGGCGAGGTCTTGGTCAAAGGTCCATTCGGCCAGTGGTTCGGGGACTGCGACGGATCGGTCGGATCCGTCCGCCTGGGGCAACGCCGCGCGCGCCGGTTGCAGCAGGCTTTCGATCTTTCGGCGCAGGGCTTCGCCCGCGCGGCTCAGCTCCTCCAAACGTGTGCGGCGGGCTTGCAACTCGGCGGCCTGCTCCGCAAGAAAGCGCCGGCTGGCCGACCGTTCATCAGCCCGCGGCGCACGACCCAGGGCCTCGCGAAACAGCCACTGCAGTCGTGCTTCGTCGTCCGGCTCCACCGTGATACGCGACGCCCAGTCGGTGGCCCAACCCTGGATCACCGGATCGTTGAGCAGGGCCAGCGATTGCGCCGGCACGTTGGTGGCGTCACGACGGCCGCGCGGGGCGGAGGGCACCGGCATGTCGAAGGCGGTGAGGAAGGGATCGAGCTGATTGCGAATCACCTGCACGTAAATGCTGCGGCGCGGCTGGTCGCCCGGCACCGGTTTGCCAAAGGGTGCGGGATCCAGTCGCCCGGAAAGCTGAACGATGCTGTCGCGGATCGCCTCGGCCTCAAGCCGACGCACACTCCAACGCGCCAGCAGGCGGTTGTCGGGGTCGCGGTCGGCCCCGTCTGCGGTGGCGGAGCGCGCAAAGGCGCGGGTGCGGACGAGGGCTTCGATGAAGCGCTTCATGCTGCCGCCATCGGCAAGGAATTGCGCGGCGAGGAAGTCGAGCAGTTCCGGGTGCGACGGCAGCTCGCCGAGGCGGCCGAAGTTGTCGGGGGTGGCGACCAGACCGCGGCCGAAGACATGGTGCCAGAGGCGGTTGACGATGACGCGGGCGGTGAGCGGATTGCGCGGATCGGTCAGGCGTTCAGCGAGTTCGAGCCGGCCGCTCTGCGGAGTCTGAAACGGCGTCGGATCAATGCCATCGAGGAAACGTCGTGGCACGGCATCGGCGGGCTGCTTGTGATTGCCCCTCACCAACAAAGCGGCATCGCGGGCATCACCCTCGAGCACCCCGGGCGCGCGGGTTGGACGGGGCAGACGCGCCTCCAACTCGCGATAGGTTTTCACCAGCGCGGCCGCCGCAGGGATGGCGGCGAACGTGTTCGGCAGTTTGCCGGCCTGCAGGGCGCGATTCAGCGACTCGGCCTGCGCGTCGGTCAGGCTGCCATCGAGCCAGGCACGCACAGCATCGCGGCCGGGTTGGGCCGGAATCTCGGGACCGGTCGGCGCCGCCTCGTCGTGGGTGATGAAGGCCTCGGTGAGGCCAAACCAGGAACGCGCATCGGGATTCGCCTGCGCCGGCAGATCGGCGACCGTCGTGATCTGCAGATGCAGGTCGTCGCCCTTCCAGTAGTCGAGGTTCAGCGAGTGCCAGCCGAGCAACGCGTCCTTGTCGGTCTTCAACTCGCGCGCCTTGTGAATCGTGCCGGTGCGCGGGTAGTTTTGCACGACGTACTTGGCCACCGCACCGCCGCCGCCGGCGACCCGGAACCAGAGCGTGCCGCCGTCGCAACGGAAACGCGGCGACATCAGCACGGCGCGGTCGGCGGTCGAGACAAGATCGGAAAACAGCCCGCCCGGATGCAGCTGGGCAAGCAGGCGATCGCCTTCGAGGGCGACGCTGAATTCGCCGGCCGGCGTGACGCCCTGGCGCAGGCCGTGGCCGTCGGTGAACCACGGGCCCTGGCGCAGGTCCCAGCGCTTGGCCAGCTTGGGCAGCAGCGCCGGGGTGGCGGCACCCGCCGTTGTTTCCGGCAGAGATTGCATCCAAGCCGTGGCGACCGCCTGCTTGATCCGCTGCTTGAGTTCACGCAGCTCCGTGCGCACCGCCTCGCCCTTGCCCGGCGCGTTGACATCGATGATCGCCGGCCGGGTGCTGGTGAAGATGCCGTAGAGTGCGTAGAAGTCGGCCTGGCTGATGGCGTCAAACTTGTGGTCGTGGCAGCGCGCGCAGGACACGGTCAGCCCCTGGAAGGCCTTGCTGACCGTCTCGATCTGGTTGTCGGTCCAGGTGACCAGTTCATCGAGCGAATCGGTCGGCGAAAAACCGTGCAGCACCAGCCGCAGCTGGCCGATGCCGAGCGCGCTTTCATTGAGGCCGTCCTGGATCCGCGGGTTCGGCAGCAGGTCGCCGGCGATCGCCTCGCGCAGCATCTGGAAGTAGGACACGTCATCGCGGAAGGCGCGGATGATCGCGTCGCGGTAGCGCCAGGCATAGGGAATCGGGGTGTCGCCCTCGCTGCCGTAGGTCTCGGCGTAGCGCACCCAGTCGAGCCAGTGCCGCGCCCACTTTTCCGCGTAGGCCGGACTCGCGAGCAGAGCTGCCGGATCGGAAGGATCGGTTGGCTTTGGCGGCAGACCGGTCAGGACAAAACTCAGCCGCCGGCGCAGGGTGGCGGCGTCGGCCGGCGCGGCGCGTGTCAGGCCGGCAGCCGCGATCGCGGTCTCGAGCTGGCGATCGATTTCAGCGGCGAGTTCGACCGGACTCAGCGGCTTGGCCGGTGGCTGGACCTGCAGGGGCTGGAAGCACCACCACTGCTTGCGCCGCTGCAGCACGGCGTTCCAGTCGGTGTCCTGGCGCAGTTGCTCGGGCGTCGGCGCATGGTCGCGCGGGTCGGGCGCGCCTTCGCGCACCCAGCGCTCGAAGTCGGCAAGGATGGCCTCGTCGAGCTTGGCGCCATTCTTCGGCATCTGCAGGTCGTCATGCGCGTGGCGGATCGACTGAATCAGCAGCGAGGATGCCGGATCGCCGGGCACCAGCGCCGGGCCGCTGTCGCCGCCTTCCTGCCAGCCCGGGCGGGAGTCGAGCAGCAGACCCCCCTTGCGTTTGCCGGACTCGCTGTGGCATTCGTAGCACTCCTGGGCGAGCACCGGCCGGATGCGGGTCTCGAAGAACTCGACCTGCTCGGGGGTGGCGGCGGGAACAGCGCAGAGCCAGGAGCCGAGGGCGAAGAGGGAGAGTGCACGCGCCTTCATGCCAGCAGCCTCCGGCGCAGGGTTTCGGCGGCCGCGATGCAGGCGTGGCCGAGTTCGGCGAAGCGTTCCTTCTTCACCCGGAAGGCCGGGGCCATGACCGTGATGGCGGCGACCGGATACTGATGCTCGTCGAGCACCGCGGCGGCGGCACAATGGATGCCCTCCAGGCCCTCGGCGAGGTCGGTGGCGTA
>CAZSBO010000202.1:0-6024 GCA_964605265.1 uncultured Prosthecobacter sp. | reverse complement strand
CGGCCACACGCCTCTAACTGCCATAATCTCACGGGCTATTCATGCGTAAGCCCTGCCTGCCTGCGGCTGCGTTCAAAACGTCGGTGGACATCCGCATCCGGCACGTGATGTCCCCCCAGAGCCACGCGCAGAGCCACACGCAGAGCCACACGCAGAGCCACACGCAGAGCCACACGCAGAGCCACACGCTCCACCGCCTGCGTGGCGGATCGAATGACGAGGTAATGAATCATGATGCGGTAGCCGCGTTCCTTGGCTTGCTGCAGCAGGGCGATGTGCGTCTTGCCGCTGAGCGTTGATTCGATGGCAAAGCTTGATTGAGTCCGCATCAGGTGGCGTGATTCTTCATGCAGAATTCTGCCGGCACGAAAGGCAGAGAGCGACGCATCGAGGGGAGACAGGCCACGCGCAATTTCATCCACGTTGAGGAATCGACGGATGCCCAGCATGGGCAGCAATTCGCGCGCAAGGGTCGTTTTGCCGGCGCCATTGCAGCCTCCTACCATGCAGAGGGTGGGTTGCATGGGGGATGCCTGCCACAGGTGGGGCAGGGTTGCAATGGCTTCGCCGCCACGGCAGGGCAAGCGCTGTCGCGGCTTATCCGAAACGTGCCGCTCCTACGGCTTTGCCATGACCTCGTCGGCGATCCGTTCGAACTCGGCTTCGCGGTCGGTGCCGATGGCCTGGTAGGCATCCCAGCCGAGCTTGTGGGCGCCGGTTTCGGTGATGATGCCGAGGCGCAGGCCGCCCTCCTGCTCGGGCATGTCGTGGTAGCGATGCAGGTGGAAGGCCTCGATGGTTTTCAATGGCCGGATCTGCCGGAACATGTAAATCAGGCCGGCGACCTGCCGGCGCTGGTCGGCCTCGCTCAGGGTCGGGGTGTTGAAGCCCTGTTCCGAGAGCAGGATGCCGCGGGGTTTGCCTTGGAAATGGAAGCGCGGCTGGTCGAGGAAGGCCGGCAGCACGGCGATGTTTTTGGGCGTGATGTAGGGCGTGTCGAAGTCGTCGGTCAGGCCCTCATCCTTCCAGGCATCGGGATTGCGCAGGTCGCGCGGGTAGGGGTGGTAGGCGACCCCCCATTCGAAGTCGCCCTCGGCGCGCGCCATTTCAGCGAAGAGTTCGAGCAGGTCGCGCACGAGGTAGGTGCCGCTGCCGCTGCTCTTTTTCGCCCAGTGATGGGTGAGCGAGACGAAGACGCGGGCGTGCGGATCGAACAGGCGCGCGGTGTGATGGGTGAGGCGCGCGGAGCGCAGGTAGGTCTCCAGGTAACGCGCGAGCGGCTGGGCGCCCATGTTGGTCCAGGTGGCGGCCTGGTCGATCTCGTTGTGCAGGATCCAGTTGCTGACGCGCGGGCCGTCGGGCTGCGACCAGCGTTCGGCCATGAGATGCAGGGCGGCGCGGTAGAAGCGCGCGCCGTGTCCCCCGGCGAGGTTGGGGATGGAGTAGATGCCGCGTGCCTCGGCTTCGGGATGAACGAGGGCGCTGTGCGGGCTGCCATCGGGATGCCGGCCGTTGGGCACGAGCAGGATGGCGCTGACGAGGATGTCGTTCTGCGCGAGCAGGCGCAGGGTGGTGTCGTGCCCCTGCAGGGCGCGCTCGTTGCGGAACCAGGTTTTGCCCTCGAACTCCCAGGGCTGCCAACCCGGCGCGGCGGTGTCGCGCAGCAGGGCGGTGACGACGATGTTCACCGTCGCATGGCGCAATCCCAGCGAAAACAGTTCGTGGTCGGCGCGGTTCAGCGGCGGCACACCGATGCCTTTTTGATGCGGCGCGCTCAGGCGCGGCAGCTTGCGGCCGACGGTCGGACCGTAGGCGGTCGGCCAGGACGCCGCGGACAGCCAGCGCCCCTCGCTGTCAGCCAGTCGCCAGCGCCAGAGCGCTCGGTCGCGCGGGGAAGCGTCGCTGCGTCGCGGCAGGTCGAGACGGAAACGACCCTCGGCGTCGGGCGTGATTTCTGCCTCGGGCGTCGCGAGCGGGTCGGCGCGGTGCGAGGGTGTTTCCGGCGCAATGCCGATCAGCCGTGCCGGGCTGGGGCAGCGGCCGCTGAGGGTGAGGAGTTCGGCGCCAACATGCACCGATTCGATCCGCGCGGGGAAGGTGGCGCGCAGGTCGGCGAGAAGGGCGGCGGCATCGGCCTCGCGTTCGGCCTGCGGGCGTTCGCGGTTGGCGGCCAAACGTTGTTCCTCAGCGGTCGGTTCACGCAGGCGGATGCGGCGCAGTTGCAGTTCGGTGCCGGGTTTGCCGTTGAGGGCAAAGTGGAAGCGCATCTCCGGGTGACCGGCTGCAGGTTTCACCTCGAGCTGGCTGAGGTCGAACACGACCGGCTGCCAGGTCTCGCTGAACGCCATCTGGCGCACCTCGGCCACCGCCATGTCGCCGCCCTCGGCGCGGTAGCGCAGCACCAGGCTGTCGAAGCCGGACGGCGCAAAGCAGTCGAGCGCCAGCACGGTTTGCCTGGCCGGATCGTAGGCGCCAGGCACGATCGCGGTCCAGAAATGCGGATGGCCCTCGCCGAGCCTGACCTCGAGCACCGAGTCCGGGCCGGGCTTGAGCGTCAGGTCGCGGTGCGGGCCATGGGCGAGCGGGATCTCGGCGGCGGACAGCAGCGTGGCGAAGAGTAAAAGGCAGAGCGGGGCGGGGGACATGCGGGGGCAGGCAAACGTGGCGCGCCGGGGCAACCTGTCAGCCGGCGTCGTTGGAAATTCGATAGGCGCGCGTGCCCTGTCGGGCGCAACATGGCGGCGGCCGGTTCGTCTTGTGGGGAGTGAAGTTCTGCTGCATACTATCTTTCTGTTTCTTGCCGGTCCTGCTGACGGCAGCCCCCAACGTGCTGCTGATCCTGGTCGATGACCTCAAGCCGGCGCTGGGTTGTTACGGCGATCCGCACGCGAAGACGCCGCATCTCGATCGCCTCGCCGCCCGCGGCCTGCGCTTTGATCTGGCCTACTGCAATCAGGCGGTGTGCGCGCCCTCGCGTTTCAACCTGATGCTCGGCTCGCGCTCGACCTCGACCGGCCTCTACGGCCTTGGCAGCCGCCTGCGCGAGCGACTGCCCGCAGCGGTGACCCTGCCGCAGCACTTCGCCCGTCACGGAGGTCATCGCACGGAGTCGGTCGGCAAGGTCTTCCACATCGGCCACGGCAACGACGGCGATCCGGCCTCGTTCAGCGTGCCGCATTTTAAGGACAAGGTCGTCGAGTACCTTGATCCCGCCAGCACGGAAGGCGGTCAGTTGACGCGCGAGGAGGCGCTGTTCACCAACCAGCAGCTCGACCGCATCCGCAGCCTGCCACGCGGTGCGGCCTTCGAAGCGCCCGAGGCGGCGGACGAGGCCTATGCCGATGGCCGGGTCGCTGCCGAGGCGGTGCGCCGCCTGCAAGCGGCCGCGGAACGTCGCCGCAGCGACGGCACGCCCTTCTTCCTCGCCGCTGGCTTTGTGCGTCCGCACCTGCCGTTCTGCGCGCCGAAAAAGTACTGGGACCTGCACGATCCCGCCAGCCTGCCGCTGCCGGCCTTTGAGCAACTGCCCGCCGGTTCGCCGCCCGTGGCGCACAAGCGCGGCGGCGAAATCGCGGCCTATGCGCCGGTGCCCGAGGATCCGCAGGCCGCCTTCCCCGAAGACCTGAAGCGTCGCCTCATTCACGGTTATTATGCCAGCACCAGCTATGTCGATGCCCAGATCGGCCGGGTGCTGGATGCCCTCGATGAACTCGGTTTGGCCGAAGACACGATCCTCGTGCTTTGGGGCGAT
Source organism: uncultured Prosthecobacter sp. (assembly GCA_964605265.1). GTDB lineage: Bacteria > Verrucomicrobiota > Verrucomicrobiia > Verrucomicrobiales > Verrucomicrobiaceae > Prosthecobacter. The sequence goes on along the minus strand of CAZSBO010000202.1, from coordinate 2,273 downwards.
CACGGTTTTCACCTCGGCGATCTCGGCATCTGGACCAAGCACACCAACTACGAGCAGGCCAACCGCATCCCGCTGCTCATCGTCGCACCGGGTGTGACCCGCCCCGGCACGCACACACGGCAGTTGGCGGAAACGGTCGACCTGTTCCCGACCCTCGCCGAACTCGCCGGCCTGCCGGCACCGGACGGCCCGCAGCCGATTGATGGCGTCAGCCTGGTGCCGGTCCTGCGCGATCCCGAGGCGCGGGTGCGCGACCATGCCTACCATTGCTTTCCCAAGGCAACGATCGGTCGCGCCATCCGCACCGAGCGCCATCGGCTGGTCGAGTGGAAACGCCCGGGCGCACCAGCCGACACGGCCGAGATCGAACTCTACGATTATCAGGTCGATCCGCTGGAGCGACGCAACCTCGCCGCCGAACAGCCGGAGGTGGTGGCACGCTTGCGCGCGACGTTGGCCCGTCATCCCGAGGCCCTGCCGCAGGGGCCGGTTGCGCCCGGCAAAAAGGCGCCGACCGGTCAGGCGAAGGCGGGCCGCAAAAAAGCCGCACCCTGAGTGACGAAAGACCCCGCACGGCACGGCGTTGCCATCGGTCATGATGAAACGACTGCTTGCCCTCGCCGCACTGCTCGTCACCGGCGCGCTCACCGCCGCCGAGCGACCCAACATCCTCTTTCTGTTTGCCGACGACTGGGGGCGCTACGCCAGCGTTCTGGCCGAGGTCGAAGGCGCCGGCGGCATCAACGATGTCGTGCGCACGCCGAACTTCGACAAGATCGCGCGCAAGGGCGTGCTGTTCCGCAATGCCCACGTCAACGCGCCCTCCTGCACGCCCTGCCGCAGCTCGCTGCTTTCGGGTCAGTATTTCTGGCGCACCGGTCGCGGCGCCATCCTGCGCGGGGCGGTCTGGGATGACGCCATCCCCGCCTACCCGTTGCTGCTGAAGGATGCGGGTTACCACATCGGCAAGACCTACAAGGTGTGGAGTCCCGGTACGCCCGCCGACGCCCCCTACGGTCGCCAGGAGCACGCCTACCAGAAGGCCGGCGGCAAGTTCAATCAGTTCTCCCAGAACGTCACCCGGATGGTCGACGAAGGTCGGGACCTGCAGGCCGCCAAGGAAGTCCTGTACGACGAGGTGCGCGGCAATTTCCGCGACTTCCTCGCCGCGCGCGAAAGCAGCAAGCCCTTTTGTTACTGGTTCGGTCCCACCAACGTCCACCGCACCTGGGTCAAGGGCAGTGGCAAAAAACTCTGGGGCATCGATCCCGACACGCTCAAGGGCAAGATGCCGCCCTACCTGCCCGACGTGCCCGAGGTACGCGAGGATTTGGCGGATTACTTTGGCGAAATCGCCGCCTGGGATCACGCCATCGGCCTGCTCATCGAGGCGGTCGAAAAAGCCGGCGAACTCGACAACACCCTCATCGTCATCAGCGGCGACCACGGCGCGCCGGGGTTCCCGCACGGCAAGTGCAACCTCTACGGCTTTGGCACCGGCGTCTGCCTGTCGGTCACCGGCCCCGGCGTCCAGGGCGGTCGCGTTGTCGATGACTTCGTCAACCTGACCGACCTCGCCCCCACCTTCCTCGAAGCCGCCGGCCTGCCCGTGCCGGAGGTGATGACCGGTCGCAGCCTCTGGCCCGTGCTCAAGTCAGACAAGCAGGGACTCGTTGATCCCCAGCGTACCTGGGTGGTCACCGGCCGCGAGCGACATGTCGAAAGCGCCCGCGCCGATTTCACCCCGTACCCGCAGCGCGCCCTGCGCACGGCCGAGCACGTGCTCATCGTCAACTTCCGTCCCGACCGCTGGCCGCTCGGCGATCCCTACGGCCTCGACAGCTCCAGTCCGCCGACCGCCGAGCAGATCACCGAGACCACGCGCGTCACCCATCCCGACGAGGATGCCGGCCCCACCAAGGCCTGGCTGGTCGGCGTGCGCCATTCAGCCGAATGGGAAAAGCATTACCAGTGGGTGTACGGCAAGCGCCCGAAATACGAACTCTACGACCTGCGCCAGGACCCGCATGAAACGAAGAATGTCGCCGATGACCCCGCCTACGCCGCGGTCAAGGCCGACCTGGAAAAGCGCCTGATGGCCGAGCTGTCGCGCACCGGCGACCCGCGCCTGATCGACGACGGCAAGTTCTTCGAGACCGCGCCCATGGCCGGCCCCGTCCAGGACGAGCCGAAGCCGAAGGTCCGGAAGAAATATCAGGCATGGACGGCATGGACCTTGAGTCAATGCGGTAACTGCGGTCCATGCCGTCCAT
>CAZSBO010000201.1:0-6036 GCA_964605265.1 uncultured Prosthecobacter sp. | reverse complement strand
GCCCAGCTCGCCGCCGCCGAGACCGCCGGCCCGCTCGCTCCCAAGCCGCAGCAGGTGCCGGCCCGGGCGAAGAACTGCATCTTCCTGATGATGGAGGGCGGTCCCTCGCACATCGACTGCTTCGATCCGAAACCGGCGCTCGAAAAACTGCACCTCAAGGAGTTCGTCCGCGAAGGCCAGCAGAAGTCGGCCATGGAGAGCGGCAAACGCTACTACGTGCGCAGCCCCTTCCGCTTCCGGCAGCACGGCCAGAGCGGCGCCTGGATGAGCGAGCCCTGGCAGCACCTCGCCGGCGTCGCCGACGATCTCTGCTTCTACCGCGGCTGCCAGGTCGACAGCGTCAACCATCCGACGGCGATGTACCAGATGAACTGCGGCAACCGCTTCGGCGGCGATCCCGCGCTCGGCGCCTGGGTGACCTACGGTCTCGGCTCGCTCAATGCCGACCTGCCCGGCTTCGTCGTCCTGCCCGAGATCAGCTACCCGCAGGGCGGCAGCGCCAACTGGGGCAATGGCTACCTGCCCGCCCATTTCCAAGGCACGCCCCTGCGCGCCCAGGGCAGCCCCATCCTCGACCTGCAACCGCCGCCGGGGGTCGGTCCCGAACGCCAGCGCGCCAACCTCGACTTGCTCGCCCGCCTCAACGCACGCCATGCCGAGGCCCGGCCCGACCAGGAGGAGCTGCGCGCGCGCATGAGCAACTACGAGCTCGCCTTCCGCATGCAGGCCCAGGTGCCCGGCGTGCTCGACCTCGCCGGCGAGGACCCCGCCACCCTCGACCTCTACGGCGTCAACCAGCCCGACACCGATGCCTTCGGCCGCAAATGCCTGCTCGCCCGCAAGCTGGTCGAAAAGGGCGTGCGCTTCGTCCAGCTCTACGCCGGCACCTGGGACAGCCACGACTACATCGAGCGAGCCCACGGCAACCTGATTCGCCAGGTCGACCGCCCCATCGCCGCCCTGCTCACCGACCTCAAACGCCGCGGCCTGCTCGAGGAAACCCTGGTCGTCTGGTGCGGCGAATTCGGTCGCACCCCCGACAACGGCGTGCGCGGCGGCACCGCCTACGGCCGCGATCACAACCCGAACGCCATGACGATCTGGCTCGCCGGCGGCGGCGTGAAAGCCGGCCACACGATCGGCGAAACCGATGACACCGGCATGACCGCGGTCGAAACCGTGCATCACGTGCGCGACCTGCATGTCACCCTGCTGCACCTGCTCGGACTCGATGACAACCGGCTGACGTTCTACCACGCCGGCCGCTTCAAGCAGCTCAGCCAGTTCGGCGGTCAGGTGATCCGCGAGTTGGTGGCGTGAGCCGGCCGGCGAGAAATCGGCGGAAAGGCACGCATCCAGCGGCTTCGGCGCGGCGTTCCCCGTCGATTTCCCATGCCCTCGCGCTTTGCCCTGCTCCGCTTCCCACTGACGCCCTTCGCCCGCCAGGCTACCGAACCGCCCGAGAAATTGCGCCGCAACCTCGACCGCGCCCGCTACCCCTTCCGCCTGCTGCGCTACTGGTGGGCCGCCTGCGCCCTCGCCCGCGAGGCGGAACGCCTGGGCCGGCCCCTGGTCGTCGTCGACCTCGGCTGCGAACGCGGCTGGCTGCGCCATTTCACCCCCAAGTCCGCCGTCGCCCGCTGGATCGGCCTCGACTGGAACCCGCGCGCGGAAGCCAAGGCCAGTTACGATGAGGTGCGGCAGGCCAACTTCGACGGCCCGCTGCCCCTTGGCGATGCCTGTGCCGACGCGGTCGTAAGCCTTCATGTCTTCGAGCACCTGCCGCGCCCGGGGGTCACCTTGGGTGAAGCCGCCCGCCTGCTCCGTCCCGGCGGCATCTTCCTTGGTTGCACCCCCACCATGCCGGGCCCGCTGGCGCGCCTGCGCGAGCGCTACTTCCGGCGCAGCCTGCGCGAGGGACGCATCACCCCCGGTGGCCACATCACCGTGCTCTCACCCGGCCGCTGGCGTCAGCTCGTCAACGAGTTTGGCCTCGAACCCGAATTCGTCACCGGCAGCCACGCCCTGCGCTGGTCCGGCGCCTGGCTGGAAAACTCGCGTGTCTGGGTGCGGCTCAACCAACTCTGGGCCGCCCTGTTCCCCAGCCTCGGCTCGGAATGCTGCCTGCAGGCGCGCCGGCCGGAACCGCTCGCCTGGCAAGCCGCCCGCATCGTCCGCCGCGACCACCCCTGGCGCTGGCGGCTGGCCGGCCTGGGCGCTGCGGCAGCACTAGCCCTGTTCGCAGGTCTGAGTCTGCGCGACGATCCCCATCGCAAGGCTTTTGTGCGCTGGCTCAATGCCCATCAGAAGGGCGGCGACACCTTTGTTTTCGCCAGCGGCACCCCAGGCCTCACCGGCCTGCAACGCGATGACGTCACTCGAACCGCCTCACCTGCAGAACTGGAAGCTGCCCTCGTCGAACACCCCCATGCCCATGTCCTGGTTTCGCTCGACACCGCGCGCACCTTCCTCGGCCAGTTCCCGGCCGGTCGCTGGAGCGTCGATTCCTGGTTGGAGATCGATCACGAGGACTTCCTCATGCTGCGCGCCACCGCGGAGGGCACGCCCTTGGAGGAATACCTGCTCGGCGCCTCGGACAACCCGTTGAAGACCGGCGGCGACGAACTTTGAACGGAATGGGCCAGGTCGTTTTCAGAAGCTCCTGATGTTCCGGCGCTTCACCAGCCTGATCGCGGCCTGCCTCATGGCAGCGCCGTTCTGTGGCTGCTGCTACGCCGCCGCCCTGCCGGTCGCTGCCGAGGAATCCTGCCCGGCCTGCCAAACCGAAGCCCCCGCGCCGCAGACGCCCGACTGCCCCTGCTGCGCCGACACCCTTGCCCGCCAGCTTTCTCCGGAAACTGCCGCCGCACCCCGCCTGGTTCTGGTTGTTCTCCAGGCGTGGGTGCGGCCGCACTCCGAGTTTTGGGTCGTGCCGACCGACGCCACCCCGCGACCGGTCGTTGCCTCCAGGGCGCCGCCAAGAAGCGGCTCCGCCCCGCTCTACCTGCAGCATTGCGCCCTGTTGACCTGAGGCGCTCGGCCCTGTCACCGGCCATCGGTTCCGGCACCGGCGCGAAAGGGCGCCCCTGCCCTCCCCCTGCGGAAAAGGATCCCATGTGCCTGCGGCATCCCCCTCGCCCCGCCGACCCCGCGTCGGCACCCCATGCCTCGAAAAACCAAGTCAAAAATTCAGCTCTGAACACCCATGAAAACGCTTCTCTCCCTCCTCGCCCTGACCGCCCTCAGCACCGGTGCCTTCGCCGGTGACGCCTGCAAAAAATGCTGCGCCGACAAAGGCAAAACCTGCGTCGAATGCTGCAAGGACCAGGGCAAGGTCTGCGGCAAGGACTGCTGCAAGGAGGCCAAATAACCCCTCCCAGGCGGCAGCCTGAATCCCACACCGCCGTCATCCGCCCCGCGGGTGACGGCGGTTTTGCATCCCAAGGAACGCGATTCTTGGCCCTTGTTCCTTGTTCCTTGGTCTTTGTTCCTTGTTCCTTGGTCTTTGGTCTTTGGCTCTCAGCTCTCCAGCGCCACCTCCATCCCGACATTTGCCAGAAACCACTTCCTGCATTACTGGGTTTCTCCAGATGGATTGCCGCCAGACCGAGATCGTCCAGCGCCTCATGGCCTCCTACCAGAAGGTCGGGGGCATCAACCACGTGGACTGCGGCGCCCTGCCGTCGAAACAGGCCATCGCCACCCTCTGCGAGGATCTGCTTCAGCTGCTGTTCCCCGGCTTCTTTTCCGAAGACGCGGTCGCCTCCCAGGATCTGGAGTTGATCACCCATGAACTGGTCGCCAGCATCCGCGAACGCCTCAAGACCGAGGTGCGCCGCAGCCTGCGCCTGCGCGACGGCAGCGGCAACCATCACGAGGAGGCCACCCGCCTCGTCTGCGACTTCATGGAGCGCCTGCCGGCCGTGCGCGAACTGCTGCAGACCGATGTCGAGGCGGCCTTCGAAGGCGATCCCGCAGCGCGCAGCTACGAGGAGATCATCCTCGCCTACCCCGGCCTGGAGGCGATCGCCATCCAGCGCGCCGCCCACACCCTGTATTCGGCCCGCGTGCCGCTCATCCCGCGCATGATGACCGAATGGGCGCACGGCCGCACCGGCATCGACATCCATCCGGGCGCGAAGATCGGCAGCCATTTCTTCATCGACCACGGCACCGGCGTCGTCATCGGCGAGACCTGCGAAATCGGCGCGCGGGTAAAACTCTACCAGGGCGTCGGCCTCGTCGCCCGCTCGCTCGCCCAGGGCCAGGCCCTGGCCGGCACGAAGCGCCATCCGACCATCGAAGACCACGTCACCATCTACGCCGGTGCCACCATCGTCGGCGGCGACACCGTCGTCGGCGCGCGCAGCACGATCGGCGCCAACGTCTTCCTCATGGAGAGCGTGCCGCCCGACCGCATCTACGCGCTCGGCGATCAGGAACACCGGATTCGCGACCGCAAAAAAGCCACCCCCGCCCGCACCGACCCGGGCGCGTCCCCGGGCCTGCCATGCTGAAGCTGACCCAGCTCATCCTCGACTTCCAGGCCGGCATCCGCGGCAGCCTGGCCGAGCGCCGCCTGGAGCGACCCCTCTTCGCCGAGCCGGAACCACCGACCGCAGAGCGACCCGTCAGCGACGGCGAGGACGCCGAACTGACCGACCTCTGCCGCGAGCTGCTGCTCGGTTTGGAGCTCACCGGCGCCGCCGGCCTGGTGCGCGTCTGCTGGAACCCGCGCCTGCGCAGCACCGCCGGCTACGCCAGCTATCCGGCCTGGCGCATCGAGCTCAATCCCCGCCTGCGCGAGTTTGAAGGCCAGGTCGACCGCACCCTGCGCCATGAGCTGGCCCACCTCGTCGCCTACCACCGCGCCGGCCGGCGTCGCATCGAGCCGCACGGCCCGGAATGGCGACGCGCCTGCGCCGACCTCGGCATCCCCGACGAGAGCGCCCGCCATCGCCTGCCGCTGCCGCGCCGCGAGGTGAAGCGCAAATTCGCCTACACCTGCGCCCACTGCGGCCTCATCGTCCACCGCGTGCGCAAGTTCCGTCGCCACAGCGCCTGCAGCGCCTGCTGCACGAAGCACAACCGCGGCCAGTACGACGCGCGCTACCGCTTCATCCTGCTCGCCGAGGCGCCATCGAACGAGCCGGGTTGAGTGTCGGTTTGGCTGTAGCGCGGGGCAGCGACCCGCGGGATCCACGCGGCCATTGCCCGCGTCTACAGCAGGGGCAGCGACCCGCGGGATCTACTCGCGCCAGATTCGGCCCTGGCCGGTGCGGAAGCTGCGCTCCAGACTGGCGTGCAGCGAGTTCAACCGATCCTCGCTCGCCAGCACAAACTCGACCGTGTGCGCATGGGTCGACGCCGGATAACTCTTCACCACCTTCGGTTCGGTCAGGCTCGGCGACACCCGTCCCGCCGCGTCCTGCACCAGGGCCCGCGCGCGATCCAGCGCCTGCTGGCCGGCGCCGATGACGCCGCCGCCCTCCAGCTTGACCGGCTCAAGAAAGTAAAAGCGCACGGTCAGGTTCGAGTTGAGCGTCAGGTTCACCTCGACGACGCGGGCGACGCCGTCGGCCACGTACTCGTGCTTCGACAGCGCCACGATGTGGTTGCTGCGCACCAGGTAGCTGCCGCCCTTGAGTCGACCGTCCCACAGACCGTCACGCGTGAGTTCATCCTCGGTCGGACTGGACGGTGCCGACGGCGCACTGCTCTGCGCGCGGACGGTTCCGACGAGGCAGACGGCGATGGCGGCAAGGAGGAGCGCTTTCATGGCGCCCGCAGTCTCGCCGCTTTCGCCGCCAACGCAAACGCCGGCTATTCCAGCCCACGCCGCAGCTCGTGCACGGTGTCGGCGATGTGCGACTCGACCTCGCCACTCCACTTCGGTGTCGGGTGATGGCCCCACTTCATGGCGTGGCCGCCCTCATACCCGCCCTCCTCCCACACCCGCCGGCTGGGGCTGGAGGTAGGCACGTCGTTCGTGTAGGCCGACACCCAGACGAGCGGGTCGCGGATCTCGCGCTTGAA
>CAZSBO010000200.1:4827-6068 GCA_964605265.1 uncultured Prosthecobacter sp. | reverse complement strand
GAAAAGAAGGCGGCGATGGATCCGGTCAAGCACGCGCGCAACGAGGAGCTCAAGGAGCATGACCACGCGCAGCTGCGCCAGGCCATCATCGAGGTCGTGCGCCAGACCGACCTGAAGGTGCTGGTCTGTCCCGAGGATCGCACCCAGATGGCGGTTGGCAAAGAACTGCTCTATGACCCGCTACCGGAGGACGTGAAAAAGAAGGTCGTCTGGCGTCCCGACTACTGGCTGACGGGCGAGGCCCTGAGCACCTACGTGCGCAGCGCCGGCCTGTTCGGCAACGAGATGCACAGCCCGATCATGTGCATCGGCAACGGCATCCCGGCGATTGTCTGTCGCTGGGCCGAGCAGACCAGCAAGGGTTTCATGTGGCGCGACATCGGCCTCGACGAATGGCTGTTCGATCTCGATCAGGAAGCGCAGTTTGCCGGCATCGTGCCGGCCGTGCTTGCCATCGCCAAGGATCCGGCGGCCGCCAAGACCAAGGCGGCGAAGGCGCGGGCCTTCGTCGAACAGCGCCAGCGTGAAACGATGGCCGTGGTCGGCAAGTCGCTCGGCTGAAGCGATCCTCAGGCGCCGACGTCCAGCCCGGAGACGATCTGCGGGTAGTCGGTCAGGTTGACGAGGGCGATGCCATAGCGCTGGGCAATGGCGTCGGCCTCGGACTCGGGATAGTCGTCGCGGTAGTACACCTCTTTCACCCCGTAGGCGCAGAGCATCTGCATGCAGCTCGTGCAGGGCTTGGTCGTGCAGGCGACCAGGCGCACGTTGCCGCGGGTGAACAGGCTGCAGAGGTTGACCTCGGCGTGCAGCATGTACTTGCGGCGTTCATCGCGGTCGGCCCAAAACTCCTGGGCGGCATCGTAGCCGGGTGCCAGGCCGTTGTAGGCGGTGCCGATGACCCGGTTGTCGAAGTCGATCGCCACCGCGCCGACCTTGCGGTAGGGATCCTCGGAGCGCAGGCTGGCGACGTGGGCCAGGGCCATGGCGTACTCCGGAATGGTCAGACGGGTGCGGGGCGAGGCGGACATGGCGCATTCACCGCGGGGCGGCGGCGAGGTCAAACCCGGATTGCAGGCAGCTGGCGACCGCAAATTTTAAAAAAGTTCACTTGAACAGTGTTTCAGTGTTTATTAAACATGTGTTTCCATGAACAGTTCCAAACACGCCAAGCTGCCGCGCCTGCTCGATCACCTGCGTCACCTCATCCATGCCGACTCGGGTCGCCTGGTCCGCCGTCG
>CAZSBO010000200.1:0-4727 GCA_964605265.1 uncultured Prosthecobacter sp. | reverse complement strand
CTGTCAGGCAAGAATCTCGCGGATCACCTTGCCGAAGTCGCGCTCCAGGCGCTTGCGCCCCGGCACCTCCAGGCGGTGCGGGTTCAGGCCAAGTTGGTGTAGGACGGTGGCGTGAATGTCGGTGACGTAGTGCGGGTGTGCCACCGCATGGAAACCGAGTTCATCGGTGGCGCCGTGGATGCTGCCGCCCTTGATGCCGCCGCCGGACATCCAGACGCTGAAGCCGAAGGGATGGTGGTCGCGACCGTCGGCGCCCTGCGAACCGGGGGTGCGGCCGAACTCGGTGCCGAACACCACCAGGGTGTCGTCGAGCAGGCCGCGCTGCTTGAGGTCCTTGAGCAGGCCTGCGATGGGTTTGTCGACCTGCTCCGCCAGCGCGGAGTGGTTCTTTTTCAGCCCGGAGTGGGAATCCCAGGCACCGGCGGCGCCATCGCCATGGAGGATCTGGATGAAGCGCACACCGCGCTCGGCCAGCCGGCGGGCGACCAGCAACTGGCGGGCAAAGGGTTCGGTGACCTTCTGGTCGAGGCCATAGAGCCGCTTCGTCTCCTCGCTTTCATCGGCGAGGTCGAGGGTTTCCGGCACGGCGGTCTGCATCCGGTAGGCGAGGGTGTAACTGCGCAGGCGCGCGGCGAGCATGGCGTCGCCGGGGTGCTCGGCGGCGGCGAGCCGGTTGAGGCGCTGGACGAGGTCGAACTGCGCGGCCTGCTGCGGGCGGGCAATGCCGCCCTCGGAGGTGGCGAAGGCGAGCGGGTTCTGCGGATCGACGCTGAGTTTCACCGCGTCGTGGGCCGGGCCGAGGTAATGACCGTCGCGCGTGTCGAAGAAGCGCGGGCCCATGCTGACAAAGGACGGCAGGTTGTCGGTCAGGCTGCCCAGCCCCCAGTTCACCCAGGCGCCGAGGGTGGGGGCGCGCGGTTCGAGCATGTGGCGTCCGCTGTGGAACTGCACCTGGGCGCCGTGATTGTCATCGGTCGTCCACAGGCTGCGGATGAAGGCAATCTCATCGGCGCAGGAGCCAATGTGCGGAAACCAGTCGCTGATCTCGATCCCGCACTGACCGTACTTCTGGTAACCGATCTGCAGCGGGTAGATGACGTTGCGCTGCTGGCCGTTGGCGTCGTTGACGACGACGACACGCACCTTTTTGAGCTTCTCCGGATCCTGGACGTCCTTGAAGGGCGTTTCGGGGATCGACTTGCCGGCGTAGCGGTTGAGCGCCGGTTTCGGGTCAAAGCTCTCCATGTGGCTGACGCCGCCACGCATGAACAGCCAGATGACCCGCTTCGCTTTCGGCGCATGCATGGGCAGGCCGTCGGGCGGTCGCCCACCACTCGCAGCCTCAGTCTCACGTGCCAGCAGCGCCTGCAGGGCGATGCCGGACAGGCCGGTGAGGAACGGGCGGCGCTGGAGGAGGTCGGGGAACATTGAAGTGGGCTCGGGCTGAGTACGCGGCGTCCGGGGGCAATGCTTCACCTCACGGTGATGAAGTCGTTGTGATTGAACAGGGCCTGCAGGACGAGCGAGCGGCTGAGCTGGGTGAGCGATTCCAAGCAGGCGGCCTCTTCCTCGGCGCTGGCGTTGCGACCCAGCACGGCGAGGAAACCCTCGCGGATGAAGTCGCGGTCGTCGCGTGCCTTGAGTCGCTCGGCCAGGGCGGTGGCGCAATCGTGCGACAGGCGACTGTTCACCAGGGCCAGCGCCTGCTGCGGAGCGACGCTTTCCTCGCGACGGTAGCACTCGAGCACGCTGGCGTTGTCGAAGACCCCGAGGAAGAGGTTTTGCTCGTTGGCGGTCTGGTTGAAGTAGAGCGAGCGGCGGGCGGTGGTCTCCAGCTTGACCGGATCAAGGGTGGGACCGCCGAGGGCGGGATCGAGTCGGCCGCTGACCTGCAGCAGGCTGTCGCGCACCGCCTGCGATTCCAAGCGACGGGTGTTCATGCGCCAGTAGTGCAGGTTGTCGGGATCGGTGGCCAGCGTTTGGGCATCGGCACCGGCGTTCGAGGACAGGCGAGCGTAGGTCGCGCTGAGCACGAGTTCGCGGTGCAGCCACTTCAGGCTCCAGCCGTTCTTCATGAAACGCACGGCCAGGGTGTCGAGCACATCCTGATGCAGCGGCGCCGGGCTGCGTCGACCGAAGTCGCTGACATCGGCCACCAGCGGCGTGCCGAAGTGGCGCAGCCAGACATGGTTGACCAGCACGCGCGCGGTCAGCGGGTTGGCCTCGTCGGCGATCCAGCGCGCCAGGGCCAGGCGACGACCGCTGCTGGTTTCCGGGAAGCGCTGCACCTCGGTGTTGCCGGCTTCATCCGGACCTTCCTGGGCTTTCAAGCTTGCGCGCACCAGGCTGTAGGTGTCGCCAGGCTCCGCGACCTTCTTGCGGGCCTCCGCCAGCGCGGTGCGTGCCTCCTGGAGTTTCTTCCCGGCGGCCGCTTTCTTTTTGGCATCCTGGAGATCGCTGCTGTGCTCGGCTTGAAACAGGTCGACCTCGGCCTGGGCCAGTCGGCGTCGCGCATCGGCGCTGGCCGCAGCGCGTGCGAGTGCCTGGTCGGCCGGCCGGCTCTCGGCGGCATGCACGGCGCGCAGCCAGACGGGGCGGGTCTCGGCAAGAGCCAGACGGAGACGGGCGAGTTGCCGTTGATGGGCAGTGGCGAGCTGCGGCGCCTGGCCGGCCGGCTGCATCGGCACATCCTCGGCGAGAGCAGCCACGTGCAGGGCATGGAAGTCGGCAGAGGCATCGAAGGCGGCAAGGCGCAGGCGACCCTCGGCGGGGCGATCGCTCAGCCGGTGGGTGATGAGGAGTTGACCGTCGAGCCGGACGTTGAGCAGGTCGCCACGCACCCGCAGTTCCAGTTCGTAAGGCTGGCCGGTGCGGATCGGCAGGGCCTTGGCGGCGCCGGCGGGATAACTCGTCTTGCCGCCGCGGCTGAGCGACACCTGCACCTTGCTGCCACCCTCGACGGCGCTGGCATAGACGAGCGTGTCATCGTTGCCGACACCGTCAAAGGCGAGGCCGACCGACTTCCATTTGTTGCCACCGGTGATCGTGAAGCGGGTGGTGGCGGTGAAGTCGCGCGGGTGCGGCTGGCGCAGCTCAAGCTGGCGCCGCTTCATGCCGGTCTCCAGCTGGCGCAGCCGGCCCTCGCTCCAACGCCAGTCGCCGGCGAGACGGTCGTAACGTCCGGGTTGCTCGGCTTGGAAGTCGTCGGTCAGGGGTACAAAGGCGACCGGGGCTGTCTTTGTCTCTTCAGGCTTGGCAGTCGTTGCCACGGCAGGCGTCGTCGTCGCTTCCAGCTTGGCAAGCTGCTCCCTGGCGGCCTGGATTTCCGCCTCGGCGACGCGCAGTTGATCCTGCAGGACAAAGGGCAGCAGCAGCGGGCGCGTGCTGGTCGGCGGCAGCGCCACCGGTTGCACGGCGAAGGTCGCGCCCTTCAGCGCCTTGGGCACGCCGGGTTCGAGCGGGCGCGACTTGTCCTCGTTCTTGTCATCGCCGCGCACATGGCGCCAGGTCGGGCGTTCGAGGTGGAGGTCGAACACACGCGGTAGGCCGTCCTTTTCCAGGTCGGTCACCCCGGGCTGCGGATCGAGTCGCACATGCAGCGGCTCAAAGACCGCGCGCATCCGGTAGTACTCGGCGTGATCGATGGGGTCGTACTTGTGGTCGTGGCATTTCACGCACTGCATCGTCAGGCCGAGGAAGGCGCGGTTGGTGTGCTCCAGCGTGTCGTCGAGCCAGGTGGTGCGGTTGAAGAGATAATAGCTGCGCGCGAGAAAGCCGGTGGCGCGCAGGTTGGCGCGGTCCTCGGGCGCGAGTTCATCGGCCGCGAGCATCTGCAGGATCATCGTGTCGTACCCCTTGTCGGTGTTGAGCGATTCAACAATCCAGTCGCGCCAGTGCCAGAGGTGCTTCTGGCTGTAGCGGAGCTGGTTGCCGAGGCCGTACCAGTCCGAGTAACGCCAGACATCCATGAAGTGCCGACCCCAGCGTTCGCCGTACTGGGGCGAGGCGAGCAGTCGGTCGACCACCTGGGCGCGCGCGGTCGCCGCGGCGTCGGGCGCGGCGGCAGAGGCCGCGGGCGTTTGCGTGGCCAGAAATTCGCGGATGGCCTGCGGGGAAGGCGGCAGCCCCGTGAGATCGAGGAAAACGCGCCGCAGCCACGTTTCCGGCGCGGCCGGCGGTTGCGCTTTCAGGCCGCGCGCGGCGAGTTTCTGATCGAGCAGCGCATCGATCGTGGCACCGCGATCCTCGGGGCGCTGGTAGGCCCAGTGCGAGTTCGGGTCGGGCTCGGGTTGTTCATCGGCCGGACCCGGCGCACCGGCGGCGATCCAGGCCTTGAGCAGGTCGATCTGTTCCTGCGTCAGCGCCGCGCCCTCGCCCTCGGGCGGCATGCGCTCATCGAGGTCATGGCTCGTGACCCGCTCCAGCAGCAGCGCGCCGTTTTCGGCGAGCAGGTCGCCCGCATCGCCGCCCTGGCGCATGAGGGCGACCGTGTCCATGCGCAGGCCGGCCTTCTGCTTGAGGGCGCCGTGGCAGGCGTAGCAGCGCTCCTGCAGCAGCGGCTTGATGTCACGCGCATAATCCGCCGCCGGCAGCAGGGTCGGGAGGAGCAGGAGACTGGCGGACAGAAGGCAGCGCATGGGAGCAGGCAGAATACGCCGTCCAAAGCCCCGCGTTATCGAAGCTTGGTCATCCTGAGGTGAACCGCTGATGGGACGCTGATCATGAAG
>CAZSBO010000199.1:0-6073 GCA_964605265.1 uncultured Prosthecobacter sp. | reverse complement strand
CGACCTCGTCCTTACCAAGGACGTGCTCTACCACTGAGCTACATCAGCATTTGTCCGGCGGCGACCCGTGAAGAATCTCCTCCTCTTTCGACAAAAAAGGGGGCGTTGCTGCCTGTTGCGCGGCGACAAGAGACAATACACCCCTGCTTTTTCGGAAAAAGTGGTCCCAACGTAGGATGTCCTGTCCAGCTGTCAAAGATTATTTGAGGGGATTTTCAAGTTCTTTGCCATTTCCAGCGCCCGCGCCGCACAACCAGGGCACAGTCGGCGCCATTCCGCCAGCTCCTGGCGCTGTCAGCCGATGCATTCGCTCCCGGTGCAGGTGGTTCCTGGCCTTCATTTTGCTGCTGAAATGCGGTCGCGGACCGGGTTTGGCTGGCGTAGGATGGCTTTGATGACCCTGCCTCTCGAAGACTGTTTCAACGATGTTGTCTGCAAGGCCCAGTTTGGGCTTGGCCTCAGCGATGACGCCCTGGCGGCGGCGTCCGGCGTGGATCCTGCCGTGCTGACGGCGGTCAAGCGGGGCGAGATCGACAAGGCGGCGCTGTCGCGACTGGCCCCTGCCCTGCAGTTGCACGGCCCCTCCCTGCTGGCGCTCGCGGAAAACGCCTGGCAACCGGAACCGGTGGTTCTGGAGGGCCTGGAGAGCTTCACCACGAATTACGGCGACATGACCGTCAACGCCTACCTGGTCTATGATCCGGCCACCCGGGAAGCCGCGGTGTTTGACACGGGGGCAGCGGCGTCCGGCATCGCCGCGCGCCTGCGCGAGCTCGGCCTGACCCTGCGCTACCTGTTTCTGACCCACACCCATGCCGACCATGTCGCCGACATCGCCGGCGTCGGTGCGCCCGAGGTTTGGGTCAGCGATCGCGAACCGTACCCGGACGCCACAACATTCACGCCCGGCGCCACCTGGCAGCTCGGCGGCCTGAGCGTCGAATCCCGCTCCACCTGGGGCCATTCCAAGGGCGGCACGACCTACGTCGTGCGGGGTTTGGCACAACCGTTGGCGATCGTTGGCGACGCCGTTTTCGCCGGCTCGATGGGCGGCGGCAAGGTTTCCTACGCGGATGCCCTTGCCACGAACCGCCGGGAAATTTTCAGCCTGCCCGACGCCACCGTCATCGCCCCCGGCCACGGGCCGTTGACCCATGTCGGCGAGGAGAAGGCCCACAATCCGTTTTACCCCGAGTTCAAGTGAGCCGCACCACCCCCTCCCGGGGTGGCCCGCCGGCGCGCGGCCGGGCGGCCAAGAGCGCTTTTGACTCGCCCCGCAAGCGGGCGCATGGTGGCGACATCGCCCGTTCCCGGACCACTCCCCGACGCCTGCCTTCCGGCTGCCTGAAAGGCCTGCTGCTCCTGCTGCTGGCCGGGTTCGTGGCTGCCTGGGCCTTTGCCCAGTGGGCCTTCAACGTGAACAGCAATCTGGTCGCCTGGGCGGTGCGCGACTCGCGCGAGGGCCTGCTGGTACGGGTGCGCGGTGATGCCTGGAAGAACCCGTCCCAGGTCACCCCGGCGGAGCTGGCCGCCGCCCTCGTCGAACGCCATCGCGAGCCCGGGTTTTCCTGGCGCTCGCTGCGGGTCCGCCGCCCCGCCGGGGCGCTCGGCCGAGTCGCCCAAGGCCTGTTTGGCGCCGAGGTCCACGTGATCACCCTTTCGCCGGAGCAATTCGAGTTCATGACCAGCCACCAGCCAGGTTTCGCCGGCACGACGGCGGCGGAGCGGTTGGCCACGGAAAAACTCTGGTTCGCGGTGACCGCCAACTTCCGCGATCCCGACGGCCGGCCGCTGGGCTGGGTCTGGCACGAGGGTCGCCAGGTCAATCGCGCCTTTCCGGAGTGGAGCGGCTGCTTCTTCGTCAAGGGCGGCAGACCCTACTTCGGTCCGAAGTCCCTGCTCGACGAGGTGCCCGGCGCCCTTGAGGAGGGCGCCCAGGTCTATCCCTCGGTGATGAAGAACCACACGATCTTCCCCTATGTCAGCCTCAAGCCCGACGCCTTTTTCGACGGCTCAAAAATCAGCTATCGCTCGCTCGGCGGCATGCGCCGGGACGGCACCATCGTCTTTGTCCTCTCCGGCTCGGGCGGGGTGATGAATGTCATGGAGGCGGCGGAACTCGCCCTCAAGCTGGATGTCCAGCACGCCACCCTGCTCGACGGCGGGCGCGCCCTGCAATACAGCCTGCGCACCGAGGATGGCCCCTGGCATTTCGCCGCCTTCAACACGCGACTTGAGACCGGCTCGAAGACGCTCGAGCGCCAGCGTTCACCGGTTTTCATCGGCGCGCGCCGGCGTGCCCCCGAGATCATCGCCGTGCCGCCGGAATCCTGACAGTCCGTTGACACCCCAACCGACCGGATTGGCGGGTGCCGGTGCGGGCATGGCAAGGCTTAGGCGCCGGCGCAGTCCGGGCACTGACCGAAGAATTCAAGCTCGTGGTAGAGCTTTTTGAAGCCCGACTTGCGGGCGATCTGCTTCTCGAGCGACTGCACCGGGCAGGAGATGTCGAGCTTTTCGATGCGGCCGCAATCGTTGCAGATGAGGTAGTCGTGGTGTTCACCGGGCACGATGAGGATGTAATAGGCGGCGCGGTCGTGCAGGCCCAGGCGGCGGATGAGCGCGTGATGCTCCAGCTTCATCAGCAGGCGGTAGACCGTGGCCTTGTCGGCGCCGCTGCCGAGCAGTTCCGAACCGGCAATGTCGGCCAGGGTGAGCGGCTGACAGGCGCGGATCAGGATGCTCAGCACGTCCTCAAGAGCCTTGGTGCGGCGCAGACCGGCGGCGCGGGCGCGCCCCAGGCAGTCCTGCAGCAACTGCTCCGGTTCGGCGCGGACGCAGCCCTCGTGGTGATGGTGATGGTGCCTCGACATGGGGGATCAATCGACGGGGGTTTTGCGCTGCGCGAACAACCAATCGTGCAGTTCGGGGCGCGGGTAAACGGTGGCGGTGATGAGGTGGCCGGCGCCGGCGAGTTCGGTGTAATGCATCCGCTCGCCTCCGGCCGCCTTGACCGCCTCGACCATGCTGCGCGAGCGTTCCACCGGCACCTGATCGTCCTGATCGCCGTGAAAGACCCAGAACGGGATGGCCTTGAGCACTTCGGCCTGCTTCGGGTCGCCCCCGCCGCAGAGCGGCACGGCGGCGGCGAAGATCTGCGGGTATTTGGCGGCGAGGTACCAGGTGCCGCTGCCGCCCATGCTGGAGCCGGTCAGGTAGATGCGGCTCTCGTCGATGGGCAGCTGTTCGGCGAGATCCGAGATGAGGGCGACAAGGTTCTCGGCCACCTCGTTTTTCCAGCCGATCTCGCGCGACGGACACTGCGGAGCCAGGAAGAAGCAGGGGTGTTTCTTCTGGCTGTCCTCGCTCAGCATCGGCCGCGGCGCGCCGGCCATCTGCGCCTCATTGTCGCTGCCGCTCTGGCCGGCACCGTGCAGCCAGATCAGCAGCGGGTAGCGCTGGCGACCATCCCACTTCGGATTGCCGAGCAATTGGAAATTCAGGCCGCGCTTCGACACCGACTTGGTGGGTTCACCGGTCAGGAGGCCGGCAAACGGACCACTTTTCAGTCCCTCGTCGCGCCGGCGCTCGCGCAGCAGCCCCCGCACATGCTCCTGGTCGGTGGCCGAGAGCCGGGCCAGCGGCAGCTTGAAGATTTGGAAGTTGCCAGTGTGCTTGATCTTCACCTCGGTCTCGGTGAACTCGAGCAGTTCCCCCTGGAAGCTGGCACCGCCCTCGCTGGCGGTCCAGGTGCGCGGTGCCGCCGGTGCGGCGCTGGCGAGCAGGCAGGCAAAAAGCAGGCTGGGACGGAACATGGCCGCATCCTAGCAGCCGCCCCGGCGGAGGCAACCGCGCGCTTGAAAGGGGGGTGTTCCGGGGGGTGTCCAAGAATTTTTCGCAGCCGTGACTTGCCTGCCTCGGCAATCTCGGGCATGATGGTAATTATGAAAGCACCTGTGCTTCCCCTTGCTCTCGCCTTGGTTTCCCTGATCACTCTCAGCGCCTGCGATTCGATTTCGCCGCGTCTTGGAGCCCGTCCGGCGCCGCCCTCGCCGCCGACCCCCTACCGTGCCCCGGTCCCCGCCATGTGGATCCGCTCCGCCAACGATGCCTCCAAGCTCGGTTACGAGTACGGCCGCTACGATCGCCTGCACTGGCGCTTCTCCAATCCGCACCGCTACCGTCACCACATCCGCATTCCGGTGAACTACTACCATGCCTATGTCGACGGCTACAAGGCCGGCTACCGCGAGGCACGCTGAAGTCCCGCCGCGTTTTTCCCGCGCCTCCGGTCCCCCGGAGGCGCTTTTTTTTGCCTGTCTTTCCCACGCCGCGGTGAGGAAAGGCGGACTACCCGGCAATGACCGCCGCGCGGGCGTTCTCCTCGGCGCCGGTCTTCTCCAGATAGTAGTCGTAGCCGCCACTGAACGGCGTCACCACGCCGTCGTTGATGTGCAGGACCTTGGTGGCGAGGCTGCGGATGAAATGCACGTCGTGGGAGATGAACACCAGGGTGCCCTCGAACTTCTGCAGGGCCAGGATCAGCCCCTCAATGCCCCAGATGTCGAGGTGGGTGGTCGGCTCATCCATGAGCAGCAGGTTGGGCGGATCGACCAGAAACTTCACCAGGTTGAGCCGGCTCTTCTCGCCGCCGCTGAGCACCTTGCACTTTTTGAAGACGTCCTCGCGCTTGAACAGGAAGCTGCCGAGGATGCTGCGCGCATCGTCATCGCGGAGTTCCGGTGAGCAGCGCTTGATCTCCTCAAGCACGGTGCATTCCGGCTCCAGCGTGTCGGCGCGGTGCTGGGAGAAGTAGCCCATCTTGACGTTGGTGCCGAACCTGCGCTCCCCCTTCTGGAAGGGCACGACACCCGCCATGATCTTCAGCAGGGTCGACTTGCCGGAGCCGTTCGGTCCGACCAGAACGGTGCGCTCGCCCTTCTCGATCTCCAGATCGAGGCCCTGGTAGACCTTCTTCTCGCCGTAGGCCTGGTGGATGTCGGTGAGCTGGATGACGCGCTGACCACTGCGCTGCGGCTGCGGGAAGTTGAAGCGGAAGGCCTTGCGCAGCGGCCTGGGGCGGTCGAGCTTTTCCATCTTCTCCAGCTGGCGCTCGCGGCTCTGCGCCTGCGCCGCCTTCGAGGCGACCGAGCGGAAGCGGTCGATGAACTCCTGCATCGCCTCGATCTCCTTCTGCTGGTTCTTCCAGGCCTGGTAGGAGCGATCCCAGTTTTCCTCCTTCTGCTTCAGGTAGGAGCTGTAGTTGCCCTGATACTGAATGAGCTTGCTTTCCTCAATCTCGTACACGGTCTCGATCAACTCATCCATGAAGTCGCGGTCATGGGAGATGAGCAGGATGGCGCCCGGGTAATTCTTCAGGTAGTTGCGGAACCAGAGCAGCGACAGCAGGTCGAGGTGGTTGGTCGGCTCATCGAGCAGCAGCAGGTCGGGCTCGATGACGAGCAGGCGGGTCAGGTGGGCGCGCATGACCCAGCCGCCGGAATACTCGCGCGCCGGCCTGTCGAACTCCTCCGGCTTGAAGCCGAAGCCGCGCAGGATCTTCTTGGCCTTGGCCTCGGCCTGCGGGTCGTTGAGGGCGTCATGCTTGGAATGCGCCTCGTTGTACTCGGCCGAGGCGACGTCGCCGCGCGCCTCATGGTCGCGCAGAATGACCTCCAGGCGCTCGATCTCGCCGGCGCGGCCGGTGGCGACGTCGAGCACGGTTTCGTTGCCCACCGGCTCGCTCTCCTGGGGCAGGTAGCCGAGGGTCGTCCACTCGTCGCGAATGATCTCGCCGGCGTCGGGTTCGTCCTGCTTGAGGACGAGCGAAAACAGGGTCGACTTGCCGGCGCCGTTCGGGCCGACCAGGGCCACGCGTTCGGCGTAGTTGACGGTCATGTTCGCCTTGCTGAACAGCGTGCGGGCGTTGAAGGTCTTGGTGACGTCGCGGAGGGTGAGCATGGAACCGGTAACATGGCACCGGAACCAGGCAATGCAGCCGCTTTTTTCGCCCCCGCCACCCGCGCCCACATCTGTCGCCTTCATCTGCCCCCTCAGGCGCCGCCCTGAAGAT
>CAZSBO010000198.1:0-6225 GCA_964605265.1 uncultured Prosthecobacter sp. | reverse complement strand
GTTCAAAGTGCCCGCGCCCACGGCCACCACGGCGGAGCCGCCCATGTTCACCGTCACCGCACCGAGATCTTCCGAGAACGGGGTGGCGCCCGCATTGAGGACGAGACCGCCACCGCCCAAAACCAGCGCGGCATCCTCGCCGACGCGGCGGCTGGCATTCACATCATAACCCTGCATCGTCAGGAAGCCCCCGAGCACATGCACCGCCTCCACCGTGCTGTCGCCGTGACTGGAACCGAGCAGGCGCACCTCGCCGAGGCCGGACTTGGTGATCGAACTGTTGACCCCGGCGCCGCCGTCGAGCAGCGCGGCGCGCAGATCGACGCGACCGCCCTCGGCCGCATGCAGTTGCAGCGGGGCGTCGTAACCGCCAAAGCGTTCGTCATTGACAAAGGTGATGGCGCCGGTGCCGGTGCCGAAGGTCACCGTGCCGCTGCGGTTTTCACCGGCGAGCGTGCGGTTGCCGGTCGTGTTGCCGCGGTTGAAGTTGTCGTTGCCGGAGATGTTGTCGCGGTCGGTGGACTCGACGCCGACTTCCCAGGACGGCAGATTGAAGACATTGCCGGCATTGGCCAGCACGAGCGCCACATTGGCGCCGCCCGTGCCGTTGGTGGTGACCACCCCGCGTCCCCCCATCTGGAAGCCACTCATCGGATTGGCCGGATTGACGGCGGCGGCGGCGGCATCACTGTAGAAGTTGCCCTCGCCCATGTAACGCAGCACGCCGCGCACCATGCGGATGCGGCCGGCTGACTCATGAGGCTGCCAGAGCTGCACGTTGTTCTCGCTTGACGTGTCGGCAATTTCCATGCGCAGCACCTGGTTCTGGTTGGCCTCGGTGACCAGGCTGCCGAGCGGACCGTCCACCGTGTCCATGATGCGGCCGCGCACATTGAAGATGCCCTGGGCGCCGGTGTAGGTGCTGAACAGGCGCGACTC
This sequence comes from uncultured Prosthecobacter sp., assembly GCA_964605265.1. Taxonomy (GTDB): domain Bacteria; phylum Verrucomicrobiota; class Verrucomicrobiia; order Verrucomicrobiales; family Verrucomicrobiaceae; genus Prosthecobacter. Next base: position 5,286 of record CAZSBO010000198.1, on the reverse strand, counting down.
GGTGGCGCGGATGCCGTCGGCAATCGGTGTGGCCCCACCGTAGATGTCGCCATTGAGGGTGAAGATCGAGGTCGAGTTGTTGTAGATGCGCGGCGTGAAGTTGCGCGTGTAGGAAGTGGCTCCGGCGAGGTCGACATTATCGACGATGATGTTGCCATTGAAGATCGAGCCCTGTTCACCGAAGAAGGCCGTGGCGTTCGTGCTGAGCGCCCCAATGTGGACATCGACGCCGGAAATTTCGACACCGAGACCGATGGCCAGTCCACCGGAGCCGGTGATGTTGACCCGGCTGCTGGTGCCAAGGGCCTGGTTGTGGCGGGCGTAGAGCAGGCCGTGATTGACATGGGTGTCGCCGGTGTAGGTGTTGGCGACCTGCAGGTAGACCGAGTTTCCGCCCGACTTGGTCAGGCCATTGCCACCGGTGTTGGTGATGCTGGAATTGATGAAAACCTGGGTGCTGTCGACATCGCTCTCCCGGTAGGCGCCCAGGGCGTCGGAGGTGTTGTAGTGCACCCAGCGACTGTTGGCGTGCAGGATGGCCTCGCGGCCGTCGAAATCGAGCTTGCCGCCCTGGATGAAGGAGCGCAGGTCGGCATTGACGCTGGTGCTGTGGGACAGGCCACCGCGATCCTGAACACCGAGATGGGCGAAGTGCAGGACGCCACTGCTGACGGTGAGCGTCGCATTGTCATTGAGCAGTAGCAGGGTCGTGTTGCCGCGACCGCTGCTGGCGCCGTTGATGTTCGCCTCGGTCTGGAAGCTGACCGAGTTGACGGTCGCGCTGCTGCCCAGGGTGAGCGTGGAATTGCGCCGCCCGGTGAAGGTATCGGCGCCAAGCGCGTCGCCGGTGCGGCCGGCGAAGGCGAGGTTCTGGCCGGCAATGTCGCCGGGATCGAGTACCACGGCGTCCGGAGTCGTCTGATTGACCGGCGCGTCACTGCCAAGGACTCGGTACTCGTCGCTGCGCAGCGGCCTGAGCAGGCTGACGGCTGCGCCGGTGACGGGATGCGCGACGCTTTCCAGGGTCATGAGCTGGCGCGAGGCGGTTTCTTCGGTGAACAGGTTGCCGGTGCCGGCGGCGTTGAACCAAAGCTCGCGGGTGCCGCCGAAGAAACCCGGCACGATGCCATGATTGAAGGCGCTGCCGTCGCCGCCAACCGTGGCCGGCGCGGTGTCGACGAGGAGCAGGGCGCGGTCTGTTGTTTCCTCCGAGCTGCTGCCGAAACCGGTGCCAGCGAACCCGGTACCGGCGTCGAGGTTGCGCACGGCGATGATCGCGCCCGGTTCACGCCGGATCTCGCTGAAGTGCCAACCGGCCCAGTCACCGGCCAGTCGGGGTGCCGACGCCGAGATGTCGGCGCCGAGGTTGAACTCGATGCCGGCGACACCACTGCGGGCCGTCAGGATCCCGGTCTTTTCCAGGCCTGAATAAACACCACCCGTGGCATCGAGACGCAGCCGCACCCAGCCGTCGCTGGTGATCGGCAGTTCGTCGGGCAGGCGGTCGCGGAACTCATTGATTGAGGTGGCACCCGTGCTGAGCAGGAAGAAGGCGTTGCGCTGCAGGTCGAAAGCGCTCATGCCCTGGAGCCGACCCGCCCCGGAGATGTAGGTGCTGCCGCTGCCCAGGCGCAGGGCGCCCTTCCACTCCGGGTTGTTGCCGTAGAGCCGCAGGCTGCCGTTGCCGGTGTAGGTGATCGAGCCCTGGCCATGCATGTTGCCGCCACCGTTGTTGATGAAAAAGTTATGGGCGTTGCGGATGTTGAAGGAGGCGTCCTGTTCGACGTGAATCTGCCCTGCGAGGTTGTAGGTGCGCGCCGTGCCGGTCACGGTCGAGGCGAAGGTGCCGCCACCCTGGTAGCCGGTGCCGCGCAGGGTGAACCATTCCTGGATGCTGGGGTCGGAGGAAGTGAAGAACATCGACAGCGTGCCGCCGGCGCCGAGGATCGTGCCGTCGACGAAGGAACCGTGCGTGCCCAGAGCGCCGGTGGCACCGGTTGTGCCAATGCCTTCGAGGCGGAGCACCCCCTCGTTGATGCGCGTGATGCCGCCATAGGCGTGCGCGAGATTGGACGGTGTGCTGCCATCGCCGAGCGGCGAGTAGCGAAAGACCACGGTGCCGCCGCCATCGACGGTCAAGTCGCCGATGTCCGGATTGCGCACACTGGCGGCGTCCCAGGCGTTGCCGAGGCCGTTGGCCGTGTTGTAGCCGTTGTCCGGCGAGACATGGCTGTAGGCACCGCTGATGAAGCTGTCGATGGTCAGAGTCTTGCCGGGATCGACCCGCAGGGTGCCGCCGTTGCCGCCGAGGAAGAGGGTGCGACCGCTGTTGAGGGCAAAACTTTCGGTCGCGTGCAGCACGCCGCCGTTGAAGTGCAGGTTACCGCTGTCGAGCACGGCCCAGGCGCCGGCGTTGGTGCCGGTGCCATCCTCGAGCACCACACGAACGCCACTCGTGTAGCCGCTGCCACCGTCGGTGAGGGTGATGTTGTTGACGCCGCGCGCGCTGGCCGTGCTGCTGCTGACGGTGTTGAAGGTGGCGCTCGCGCCGGTTCCGGCGCCGCCACCGGTGAAGCTGACCGCGACGCCCGAGGCGCCGCTGGAATAGCTGCTGCCCGGACCGGAGAGCACGAGGCGAGCGATCGAGCCATTGACCACGCCGAGCTGGGCGTCGCCCGAGACCTGCAGCACCCCCTGATTGAGATGGATGTCGCCGGTGAAGGTGTTGTCCGCCGTAAGCACCGTGGTGCCCGAGCCGGCATGGATGAGGTTGACCCGGTTGGCGCCGTCGTCCTCGATGACCGTGCCAAGCAGGGTCCTGCCCATGCCGTAGTTGTGGACAAGCAGGTCATGACCGCCCCCGCCCCAGGCGCTGGTCAGCATGCCGCCGCTGAGGCTGACATCGCTGAAGCTCGAAGCCGGAATCAACAGGCCGCCCTGAGCCAGGGTCAGGCGGTTGCCCGCGCCGAGGTCGAGCACGGAGGCCCCGTCAAAGCGGAGGGTGTCGGTGACGGTCGCTTCCGCAAGCGTCGCATCCTGGGTCAGGTTCGTGTGCTGGCCGGCGCCAAAGCTGTCATCGGTGTAACCGGCGAAGGCCTGCACACCGGCCGTGCTCTGGCGCGCGGCCCAGTGGATGACGCCGTCCGTGTCATTGCCATACACCGCCCAGGGAGCAAGAAAGCTGTTGGCCGTCTCGGTCAGGCCCGAGCCGCTGAAGTTGATGACGCCGTTGCCGTACTCGTGGAAGGTCATCGTGGCTCCGACCGACCGGCTGAAGGGACGCGCCGCCGATCCCACCGTCATCGTGGTGTTCTGATTGACCTTGATGGCACTGGCGCCACCGAGCAGGCGGGCGCCGCCATTGAGCGTTTGGGTGCGCATTGTCGTGCCCGCCGGCGTCGCCAGCTCCAGGGTGCCGCCGCCCCAGCCCGACACCGACCCGATCTCACTGCCCGAACTCCAGGTGCGGGCGAACTGATTGTTGCCGGTCATGCCGTCCCAGATCGCGGTGCCGGCCATGAAGTTCCAGCGGTCAACCGTCGAATTGCCCACCGCGTTGCGATTGAACACCACCGTGCCCGGCCCAACGAGCGAGACCGACGAATTGAAGCTGTTGACCGTGGTGTTGCCGTCTTCCAGACGGGCGTTGACGAAGAGGGTGCCACCGGCGACCTGCAGGAAGCGCAGGTCACGCTCGCTGTTGGAATTTTGGAAAAGGATCCGATAGGAGGCGCTGTTGTCGCTGCTACCGATGTAGGCGGAGCCTGTTTCATGCTCGCCACCGAGGGTGAGCGTATGGTTGCGGTTGTTGTTGGTGACAATGATGCGGTCCGAGAAGTTGAGCACCTGTTCCTCGCGGGTGAGCAGGATGTGACCGTGGTAGGCATTCACCGCGCTGTTGCCGATGCTGAGGAAGTTCTGGTAGCCGCCCAGGGTCATCTGGTTCCACTGGTTGTCCTGGGTGATCGCCGCGCGGGCCGTGTCGGTCTGGAAGCCGGTTCCGTCCAGGCCTTCGGCGAACGGGTCGTAGAGGATGCGGAAGTACCCCTGGGTGGCAAACACCGACCCGGTGGCGTTCCACTGCTGATGGGCGTTGACATTGATCTCGTTGTGGCCGCGCATCTGGAAGACGAGCGAATGGTTGCGGTCGAGCCGGGTGGCGTTGTCGCCGGTGGCACCGACGGCGGCCAGCGGTCCCGACTCCGTGTCGCGGAACTGGCCGAAAAGGTTAAGGGTGGCGCTCTCGCCGACGGCCGTGCTCAGCACCTGGGGATCGCCCCAACTGTCGCTGTCCGTGAGATTGCCGTTGTTGACGGTGTACAAGTTGCCGTAAAGGCTGAGCGTGCCGTTGTTGCGGGCGGTGATGATGTGATTTTGGAACTCATGCGAGCCGGCGGCATCGGCACCATCGATCTGGATGTCGCCGCCCCAGGAGCTGTGGTAAGCACCGATCCCCGCAAGGATGGTGCGGCTGGTGTCCGTCGAATTGCTGACGCGCAGGTTGATGCCGTCAATACTGGTGCCGTACTCCAGGTAGAAATTGCCGGCACCGCCGATCACGAGTTCGCGTCCCGCCGCGCCCTCGCCGAGAGCGCCGGGGTGGCGCGCATAGAGGCCTCCCTGCTCACTGACATAGACATTGCCGGTGAGATCGTTCCAGGTCTCCAGATAAAGGCTGTTGCGACCCGTTTTGACCAGGTCCGTGACGTTCGTCATCGGGCTGCGCATGAAGGCGCTGTTGCCGGCAATGAAAGTGCTCCAGCTGCCGCTTGTGGTGTCGGTGTCGTGCCAGGTGGTGCCGGAGTTGATGATGGCCGCCTGACCATCAAGGTCGAGCCGGCCGCCGCGGATGCCGGCGCTCAGGTTGGCGGTGGTCGACTCGGCAAAGGTGGCGAAGTTGATGATGCCGGAGCGGATGGTCAGAGTCGCCGCCGGATCCAGAACGACATAATCGCGCTCACCCGTCGGCACGACCTGCCCGGAAAGGGTTTCATCCCAGCCGAGGGTCAGCGAGTTGACGGCCGTGTCGCCAGTGACGTTGCGCTCGGGGAAATTGCGCCGGTCGGCGTAGCCAAACGGCCCTCCGGCAGGGCTGATGTAACGATCGACCCGCCAGTTGGCCTCCGCCAACGGCGTGCCGGAGATGTGGTATTCAGCATCGGTCAACGGCCTCAGGTAGTCGGTGCCACCGACGTTTTCGAGCGTCATCAGGCGCATGCCGGAACCGCCGTAGGCGTAGGACATCTGGTTGGTGTAATCGCTGCGTGAAACCGCCGAACCGGTGCG
>CAZSBO010000197.1:0-6309 GCA_964605265.1 uncultured Prosthecobacter sp. | reverse complement strand
CTCCCATCTCCCATCTCCCATCTCCCATCTCCCATCTCCCATCTCCCATCTCCCAAAAAAAACTCCCGGCCGGGAAACCCGGCCGGGAGCGAAGGAAGGAACGTTAGGTTCCGACGTGGATTAGAAGCTGACGCTCAGACGGACACCGCCGAAGAACTCGCTGTCTTCGGAGTTGGCGTTGAGGTTAGCAGTGCCAGCAGCATTGAGGGTCGCGCCCTTGGCAGCGTCGTGGCGGCTGTCGAGGGAGATGTTGTAGGCAATGTAGGGCGTCAGGGTGGCGCTCTTGGTCAGCTTGATCGGAGCGGAGATGCTCGGGATGACGTGGGTCCAACCACCAGCATTCGAGCCGTTCTGCGGCAGAGTGTAGTAGTCGAAGCCGTAGCCCGTGCGGACCGCCGGAACGATGCTGAGCCAGGGGGTGATTTCGATCGGCAGATCGGCACCCACTTCTGCGTACGAACCGCCGATGCGGAAGTCGTAGAAGTAGCCAGCGTAGACGTTGACCGGGCCGAGGCTGGAAGCCACGGTCAGGCCCACTTCCTGAGCGCTGCTGACGTTGAACTCGTCGCCGTTGGAGGCCTGGTTGCCGCCCACGGTGCCCGAGAAACCGTCGAAGTACTCGTAGTGGTTGAACACGAGACCGAGGGTGGCCGGACCGGCGTCATAGTTGAGGCCGGCGGACAGGGCCAGTTCCGAGAAGTCGAAATCACCCTGGCCGAACGGAGCGCCGCCGGCGGCGGTCGTTTCGACGGAGGTGATGTAACGAGCGCCCAGAGCCAGGGAGACCTGCTCGGTGATCGGGTTGGTCAGGCTGATGCCGGCGCTGACAGTGTTGTCGGCGCGGTACAGGCCACGGTTGTAGTAACGGGTGTCGTAGCCGACTTCAACGGCAGCGCCGAGGCTGTCGTAGAGGGCGCCGTCTTCTTCCGGCAGCGGAGCCACGGGAGCCTTGGCGCTCGGGGCACCGGCGAAAGCGTTCAGGCTCGCGCAAGCGGCCAGAACGAGAGCCGACTTCGTGATGACGGAGGTCATGCTTTTCAATTTCATGGTTGTTCTAGTTGGTTATTTGGTTGGTGGTTGATGGAGGTTGGTCCGGGAGACCTCCCACCAATCGCGGCAGTTTTACGCCACAAACCCTTCATTGCCAAGCGACAATTTACGAAAAGTTACCGGTTTCCTGATGGTTTGGAAAACCTCGGGATCGGCTCAACGCGAGGCCCTTCAACGCCGTGTCATGGTCGCCTCCGGAGTCGTGATCAAAACCCACAAATCACTGACCTGCAATTCTTTACCTTCACTCCCGCAAGCGCAGGCGGATGCCCTCGGGGCGCACCTCCAGGTCCTCAATGCCGCTCAAAAAGCGCTGCATCCCCGGATCCTGGTTGAGGTTTTGATCGACCCAATTCAGCCCCTTGATGCCGCCGAGCCAGGCGTCGGGCAGAGGAATTCCGCCGAGACGGACGTCACGGATGGCAAAGCGCAGACCCGCCAGCGGGTCGCTGGCGGCGTCGAGCGAAAAGCGCAGGCGCAAATTGGCCCCGGCCAGCAGCGGCAGGCCGCTGTCCGCAGGGATGGGAACGATCATGTCCACATGTAGAAGATCTCGTGCCAACTCGACACGAATGTTTTGACCCAGGCCGCGCTCGGCCAGGAAGGCGTTGATCTCGCGACCGCTGATGTGCAGGGTGCGCTCGTCCGCGGTCGCACTGCCCGGCCGGGTCCCCAAGGGGGCTCCCGGTTCCCCTGCCGCCGCCAGCGCCTGCAACTTCGCCTCGAAGGCACGCTCCTCCGTCTCGGCCAGCTGCACCGGCTCCAACGCCCGGGCATCGAGATGGCGCTTGAACCACCAGTAGGCGCCGCCACCGGCGATCAGGCCGCCGGCGAGAAAGGTCGCGAGCAGGGTGAGCAGCAGTCGACCGCGGCGTGGCGCAGGCGGTGGAGGAGGGGCGGCATCGGGTTGCATCGGGGGTCAGACGCCCGCTGCGGGCCGCTTGTTCGAAGCCGGGCGGGAAAACGCCGACTCAGGGAATGCGCAGCACCTGGCCGGGCCGGATGATGTCGGACTTCAGGCCGTTGGCGGCCTTGATCTTGGCAACGCTGCTGCCGCGCTTGCGGGCAATGCCATAGAGGGTGTCGCCGCGCACCACCTTGTAGGAAGAACCGGAGCTCTTTTTGGCGGTGGATTTGCTGGCCGTGGACTTCGATGTCGTCCGGCTGGAACTGCTGCTCGAAGAGCTGGCCGAGCTGCTGCGCGGCGGCGGACTGCTCGGCGCATTGAAGGCATAGGGATCGGCCTCGACCGGCGCCGGCGGCGGTTCATAGGCGGGCACACCCCCGCCGGTCTGGGCGGTGCCGGGCAGGCCGGGATACGGGTTGTAACCGCCGTCGTTGCCGTAGTTGGAGACGTAGGGGTCGTCATAGGCCGGCGTCTGCTTGAGGGTCTCGCAGGAGCAGAGGGCGGCGGCGGCCAGGGCCAGGAACGGGCGGACGGAGGAGGTCATGCGGGTGCGGGGGAGAACCCGCCCACTATGGTTTTTCAACCGGCCCGATCAAGCCAAAACGGCCCGCCGCCGCATTTCCGCCGCGCGACCGGTCGCAAGGGCTGAAATACCGGCGACCGGATTTCGTTGGAAGCAAGTCTTGCGATTCGCGCGTGCTGTCACTAGGCTGCGCCTCCTTCCCCATGAAAATCGGCTTCAACCTCCTGCTCTGGACCGGTCACGTGACCGAGGACCATTTCCCCGTGCTCGCCAAACTCAAGGCCGCCGGCTACGACGGCGTTGAGATCCCCGTCTTCGACATCAGCGATCCCGCCCACTTTGCCCGCATCGGCCGCGAGCTGCGCGATCAGGGCCTCGAATGCACCGCCGTCACCGTCCTGCCCGACGAGGCACACAACGCCATCAGCCCGGTCGCAGCCAACCGCCAGGGTGCCATCGACCACCTCAAGCGCGTGCTGGAATGCTGCCACAACGCCGGCGTGCAGACGCTCTGCGGTCCCTATTACCAGGTGCTCGGCCAGTTCACCGGCGCCTTCCCGACCGAGCAGGAACTCGAGCACTCCGCCGGCGTGCACCGCGCCATCGCCCCGGTCGCCGAGGCCGCCGGCGTCAAGTGCGCGATCGAGGCCCTCAACCGCTTTGAGTCGCACCTGCTCAACACCATGGAGCAGGCCGCCAGCTACGTGAAGCGCGTCGACCACCCGGCCTTCGGCACGATGTACGACACCTTCCACGCCAACATCGAGGAAAAGAATCCCTTCACCGCCATCGACACCGTCTTCGCCAGCGGCAAGCTCAACCACGTTCACATCTCCGAGAACGACCGCGGCACGCCCGGTCGCGGCCACATCAATCTCACCGAACAGATCCAGCACCTGAAGAAGATCGGCTACAACGGCTGGATGACGATCGAAGCCTTCGGCTCCGCCCTGCCCGACCTCGCCGCCGCCACCCGCGTCTGGCGCGACTTCTTCCCCAGCACCGACCAGGTCTACCTCGAAGGCATCGACGTCATCCGCAAGGCCTGGAACGCCTAACCGCCCACCCCCAACCCATCCCATGAGCACCGAACCCACCACCACCCGCCGCGATTTCCTCGGCAAAACCGCCGCCACCGCCGGCGCCCTCACCGTCGCCCAGTCCGCCTGGGCCGCCGGCAGCGACAAGATCAAAGTCGGCCTCATCGGCTCCGGCGGCCGCGGCTCCGGCGCCGCCAACCAGGCCCTGAGCACCAAGCAGGAGGGCGTCGTCCTGCACGCCATCTGCGACGCCTTCAAGGAGAAGGCCGACGGCGCGCTCTCCAACCTGCGCACCAAGCACCCGGAAAAGGTCCAGGTCGATGACTCGCGCATCTTCACCGGCCTCGACGGCTACAAGGGCGTCATCGATTCCTGCGACCTGGTCATCCTGACCACCCCTCCCGGCTTCCGCCCCTACCACTTCGAAGCCGCCGTCAACGCCGGCAAACACGTCTTCATGGAGAAGCCAGTCGCCGTCGACAGCCCCGGCGTGCGCAAGGTCCTGGAGATGGCCAAGGTCGCCGACGAGAAGAACCTCAAGGTCGTGGTCGGCCTGCAGCGCCGCTACCAGAACTGCTACATCGAGGCCCTCAAGCAGGTCAAGGAACAGGGCATCATCGGCGACATCGTCTCCGGCCAGGTCTACTGGAACGGCGGCGGCATCTGGTTCCGCGACAAGCAGCCCGGCCAGTCCGAGCTGATGTACCAGATCAACAACTGGTACTTCTTCACCTGGCTGTGCGGCGACCACATCAACGAGCAGCACATCCACAACATCGACGTCGCCAACTGGTTCATCGGCGGCCATCCGGAATCCGCCCAGGGCATGGGCGGCCGCATGCAGCGCGTCGACAAGAAGTACGGCCAGATCTACGACCATCACTACGTCGAGTACACCTACGCCAACGGCGTGCGCGTCAACAGCCAGTGCCGCCACCAGTCGGGCGTGTACAACGCCGTGCGCGAGGAGTTCACCGGCACCAAGGGCAAGGTCTACCTCGTCAACAGCGGCGCCTGCTACGCCGTCAACCACAAGGGTGAAACGATCTGGAAGTACCGCCCGACCGGCGGCGAAGACCCGGCCGCGGAAGCCGGCAAGGGTCGCAAGGGCCGTCGCACCAGCGATCCGGATCCGTACCAGACCGAACACGACATCCTGCAGGCCGCCGTGCGCGACAACACGCCGAAGAACGACGCCTACTACGGTGCCGAATCGACCATGACCGCCATCATGGGCCGCATGGCCACCTACTCCGGCAAGGAGCTCAAGTGGGACGACGCCCTCAACAGCAAGGTCCAGCACATGCCGGCCATCGTCACCGCCGAAACCGAGCCGCCTGCCAAGCCCACCGCCGACGGCGGCTACCCGATCGCCATCCCCGGCACGCAGGTGCCCGGCGCGGAAGTGATCTGAAGCGACCTGCCCCAACGTTTGCGCCACCGGCCTGCCTCACGGCAGGCCGGTTTTTTTGCGCCGGCTGCCGGCGGGGCGAGCCAAGGCGAACACCCAATGTCCAACAAGGAAGCATCAATGACCAAGGGCCGGGCTCCGCACTTGGGCCTTGGACATTCCTGGTTCGATATTCAGCATTCCTTCTGCTGACGAGGCCAGCCGAGTCGAACACCCAATATCCAACAAGGAATCCTGAAGGACGAAATGGCCGGGCTTCGCACTTGGGCCTTGGACATTCCTGGTTCGATCTTCAGCATTCCTTCGGCCCGTAGGGCACAACCGCGGAGCCTTGCCTCCGCGGTGCAACGTGGGCTTGAAACCTGAAAACCTGGAACTTGAAACCTCCAACCTCCGCCCGTCTCAGACGAGCATGAGGGCCGGGTTTTCCAGCAGCTTGCGCATTTCCGCCAAGAAGGTGGCGGCAACCGCGCCGTCGACGACACGGTGGTCGCCGCTCAGGCCGACCCACATGCGCTGGCCGACGACGATCTGGCCCTTGTCATTGACGACCGGTGCCTTGCGGATGCTGCCGATGGCGACGATGGCGGCCTGCGGCGGGTTGATGATGGCGGCGAACTGATCGATGCCATAGGCACCGAGGTTGGACACCGTGATCGTGCCGCCGGCAAAGTCGTCGGGGCTGAGCTTCTTGGTCTTGGCCTTGCCGGCCAGGTCCTTGACCGACTGACTGATCTCCAGCAGGGTCTTTTTCTCGGCCTGCTTGATGACCGGGGTGACCAGTCCGTCGTCGACGGCGATGGCGACGCTGAGGCCGACCGACTTGAACTTGACGATGGCATCGCCATCCCAGGCGGCGTTGATCGCCGGCTGGGCCTGGGCGGCGCGGATGACGGCCTTGAGGATGAAATCGTTGACCGTGTACTTGTTGCCGCCGTTCTTGTCGGCCGTGGCGTTCAGGTGGGCGCGGAACTCCATGAGCGGCCCGGCATCCACCTCCATCTGCAGGTAGAAATGCGGGATCTGCGTCTTCGAGGCGAGCAGGCGCTCGGCAATGATGTTGCGCATGCTGCTGGTCGGCACGCGCTCGTCCTCGTCGCCAAAGACCGGACGAATCGTCGGCGTGGCCGGACCGCGCGCGGCGGCGGCACCGCCGACCGGGGCGTTTTCGACGTCGGCACGGACAATGCGTCCGCCCGGGCCGGTGCCGGTCAGGCGCGACAGGTCGACCCCGCGTTCGGCGGCGATCTTGCGGGCCAGCGGGCTGGCCTTGACGCGGGTCTCGGCGCCGGCCACGGCGCGGCGGGTCGGCTGCGGCGCGGTCGGCAGGCGGCTGCCGGGGGTGGCGGCCTTGCGCGCCGGGCTGGCGCCGCCGGCC
>CAZSBO010000196.1:0-6486 GCA_964605265.1 uncultured Prosthecobacter sp. | reverse complement strand
GCCGTCAGACCACCGCCGCTCAACACCAGGGACAGGCCGTCATGGGTCGCTCCGCCGCCCAGGCCGAGCACGCGCTGGCCCTTGGCCGGCGGCAGGTACACCCCGCCCACGGCGTCGAGCCCCAGGCTGAACCCGGCGGGGTAAAGCGTGCCCTTGAGGTCGGGTCGACTCCAGTCCAGGGCGCCGGCGACCTCGTTGTCCTCGGGCGCCGCCTCGGTGGCACCCACCCCATGCTGCAGCAACCCGGCCAAGCTGCCCCGGCCGGAGTACAGCGGCACAAACACCGGCAGGCTGCCGTCGGGCCAGAGCACGCCGGCGGCGGTGACCTTGGTGCCATCGGCCAGTTTGCCGGCCACCTTGGCCTTGCCGAGGCTGTCGACGGTTTCCCGCAGGTAACCCACCCCTTCCGGCAGGGTGCCGACGCCGGCACCGGGGAAGAGGGCCACATGGTAGGCGGCGCCCTTCGGCGGCGCCCAGGCCGTGGCGGGCAGCAGCTTGCTCCAGACCTCGCGGTAGGCCGCGATGGCCAGACCGGGCAGTTCGCCGAGCGTGCCGATGATCTGACCGCGGGTCGCCGAGGCCGGATCCAAGTCGAGCTGCAGATTGAGCCGCAGGCTGCCGCCAGTCTTCAAGGGAAGCAGCAGTTCGGCCGCCAGACCGGTGACCCCGTCGAAGGCGCCCTTGAGGGCGAGCTTGGTTTTGCCGAGGATCAGGGTGCCCGTGAAGGCGCCGGTCTGGCTGACCTGCACACTCCAACTGCCACCGAGATCGTTCGTCTCCGCCGCCGCCGGCAGCAGCCCCGCGTAGCGACCCGCCAACTGGAAACCGTCGTCGCTGCGCAGGTAGGGGTTGTCGACCTGAATGACCAGCACCACCGGCGCCGTGCTGCCGGCCGTCGTGTTGGCCGACAAACTCACCTGGAACACACCCGCGCCCTCCGGCGTGCCATAGATCGTACCCGGGTTGCGACCCGCCTTGTCGATCTTGAGGCCGGTGTTCGCCTTCAGTCCCTTGGGCAAACCGGACACCTTGTAGCCCTTGAGCACCGCGGGTCGGCTGAGGGTGATGCTGTAATCGGCCATCGCCACGCCGGCAGTGAGCTGCAGCGGCGCGCCCACCACCACCACCGGCGGAGCGGTGTCGCGCACACTGACGCTGAGCAGGTTGCCGGCCGGGTCATAAGTCATCACCGCCTGGCGACCGTCGGGGTGGTTGACCACGGTGACGCGGTTGTTGGCGTCGTAGGCGAAGCCCGAGGCGTCGGGCGGATCGATCGCGCGCAACGTCGGAGAAGCCACCGCAAAGGCGGCCAGTAGCGAAAGGCAAAAGCGGTGAGACATGGCGGTGAAGAGGTTAGTCGTCCGAGTCGGGGGCGGCGGCGCCCTCGCCCGCAGGGGCGTTGGCTTGGTCGGGCGGTTGTTCACCGGCCTGGACTTCCTGGACGAGAACCGCCGCGCTCTCGCCGTAGGCCTGCCCCACCGCATCGGCGGTGGCGATGTTGTTGAGGGTGTTGATGACATGGCCGGCGGGCGTGTCCCAACGCGCGCCGTTGGCGGCCATGTCGACTGCGGAACCGACCCCGGAACCGGTTTTCATGTTGGCCTCCAGTTCCTTGGGATCCATCTTGCCACCGTTGAGCAGGCCCTTGAAGCCGGTGTACAGCGCGCCGGCGCCGACGCCGAGGATCTTGCCGAAACCGTCGACCTGATCGAGCTGCTTGCCGGCGCTGTCGTCCTTGGGACCGCCGGCGGCGAGGGCGATGTTGCAGACCCCGGCGGCGCCGGAGAACACCGTGTTCACCGCCGCCACACCAACCAGGACGGTACCGACCGTGCCGGTGACCGGTGCCGAAATCGCCAGCAGGCCGATGCCGACCCCGGCGACGGCGATCTGTTTGACCCCCTTGGTGAAACGCGCCCAGTTGATGTCCCAGGTGCCGGCCGGATCGACCGCGTTGAGCGGGTTGCCGGCGGCGTAGGCGTAGAGGTTGAGCCCACCCTCAAAACCGGCCGGATCCTTCTGCAGGAAGCGGCCACTGGCGGCGTCGTAGAAGCGCTGGTGCATGTAGAACAGCCCGCCGCCCTCATCGAGCACGCCGAGGCCACCGACAAAGGTGAAGGGATTGTCGTCCACATGCCCTTCCTTGCGCACCTGGCGCGCGCACTGCCCGAAGGGATCGTAACTGTAGGTCGCCAGCATGTCGCCCGACGCATCGGTGACCCCGGCCACACTCATCAACTGGCCGGTCAGGTAGTGGCGCAGGCCGGTCAAACTGTCGCCATGCACGGCCGCGAGCAGGCTGCGGTCGCCCCAGACATAACAGGCAAGCAATTCGCCTTCGCCGTCCGTGGTGAACATCAACCGCCCGGCCGGCCCATAGTGATACTGGATCTCCTCGCCACCCTCCTGCCGCGCCACGCGCACGCCGCTGCCATCGTAGGTGTGCGTGGTTTCCTCGATCGCCTCCCCCAACCGGCGACGCATCGTCAACGGCTTGTTCTCCGGCGAGTAGCTGGCTTCGAACTCACCGCCGGCGACCGCCGTCAGATTGCCATCGGCATCGTAGCTGTGCGCACGGCCGTCGCGCGTGCGGATGCGGCCGGCGGCATCATAGACCCACTTGCTGGCCGCGGGCAGCAGGGGCGGCTCGTTGAAAAAACCGCTGCGGGTCTCGGCCACAACGTTGCCGACCGCATCGTACTGCAGGTCCCAGGCGAAGGCGGTGCCGGCGGGTGTCATGTGGCGGATGCCGACCGGTCGACCCATCGCATCGTAATCGTAATCGCTGGTCACGGCCACCGTGCCGAGATCGGACACGGCGCTGCGCTCGACCCCGGTCAGGCGACCGGCGGCATCGTGCGCGAACACCATCCGCGCCGTGTCCGCGCCGAGATCGAGGTCGACCTGCACGACGTTGCTGCTAGGCTCCTTCATGCCGACGGATTCGCTGCCGCTGCGCAGCAGGTTCGGCACCCGCTGGCGATGGAAGTCGTCGTCGTCGAGCGTGACCACCAACCCGTTGGGATAGGTCACCGTGCGGATCTGGCCGGTGGCGTTGTAGGTGAACTGCAGGCTGTGGCCGGTCGGGTAGGTGATGCGGGTGGCGCGGTTCGAAGCGTCGTACACCCAGCTCGTCGTGCCCCAGGCATCGGTGCGTTCGACGAGGTTGTTGGCGCCGTCGAAAACGCTGGAGGCCACCTCGGCAAAATTCGCCCCGGGGACCGCCGCCTGATGTTCCTTGCGGGTGATGCGACCATCCTCATCGTAGGTGACGCGGATGCGCTGACCCCGCGCATTGGTGGTGACGGTGACGCGGCCAAGGGCATCGCGCTCGTGGTGCACGGTCAGGCCGAGCGGATCCGTCATCTCCACCAGGCGGTTGTTGGCATCATAAGCGAAGCGGCTGGCGGCCTTGCGCGCATCGGTCAGCTTCACCAGGTTGCCCTGCTCGTCGTAATCGCGTGTGACGATGCCGCCAAGCGGATCGGTGACGCGCACCGGCCGGCCCTTGGCGTCATAAGCCGTCTGCGTCACCCGCCCCATGGGATCGATCACCCGCACGGGCAGGTTGTCGGGATTGTAGTCGGTCTGCGTCCACTGCCCCAGCGGGTCGCTCAGGCGGGTGATGTAGCCAAAATCGTTGCGCTCGATCTCCGTGATCTCGCCCAGTTCGTCGGTGAAGCGGGTCTGGCCGAAGGCGTCGTAGGCGAACAAACGCTCGGGTGCGCCGGGCGCCGAATCATAGCCGATGCGGGTCAGGCGATCGTTGGCGTCATAAGCCAGGCTCTTGATCCGGCCGGCGCGATCGGTCATCTGCGTGCAGCGACCCGTGAGATCGTAATCGAAGCCGGCCGTGTGACCGCTGGCATCGGTCTGGCTGACAAGGTCGCCACGGGCATTGTATTGGTTTTCCACCACGCCGCCGCGCGGATCGGTGGTCTTCCACAGGCGGCCGTTCGGATGGTAGTCGTACGTCGTCTCATGATTGAGCGGCGTGCGCGTTGAGGCGAGGTTGTCGTTGGCGTCGTACGTGAAGTGCCAGACCCGGTCGAGCGGGTCGCGGCGCATGACCAGATTGCCGCGGCCGTCGTAGTCGAAGACGGTCTCCCGCCCCAGGGCATCGGTCACCTTCTCCGGCAGACCGGCCTCGTCGTACTCCATCTCGGTGACGTTGCCGAGTTCATCGGTGAAGCGGACCGGAAACTTGTCCTCGTTGTACACCGTCTGCCGGCTGCCCTTGCCGGTGCGGATGGCAGTCGTGCGCCCCTCCTCGCTCTCAAACTCCGTGACAATGCCGGCTGCATCGGTGCGGCGCACGCCGGCGTCCTTGGGCAGCAGGTCGTAGCGCACGACACCGCCGTTGCTGGAGGTCACCGAGGCGAGAATGAGGTCGCCGGCATTGTCCTGGGCGGAGTCCGGATCTTCGTACCCCGGCCGCGGCAGCCAGGCAAAACGGTTGACCCGGCCGGCCGTGGTCATGCGCTGGAGAAAGCCCATCGCGTCGTAGGTGTAGGCGGCGGTGTACCCGGCCATGTCGCGGATGCCAACCAGGTTCTGGCCTTCGTCATAGCTGAACTCCAGGTGACGGCCATCGGGCATGTCGATGCGCGTGCAGCGGCCGTCGTCGTTGTAGCTGAAATCGACGTTGCGACCGGCCGGATCGCTGATGCGGGTGACGCGCCCGCCCGTCTCATCCGTCGCCACCTGCAGGGTCAGCCGGTTGCCGTTGCGATCCTCGATGGCGGTCAGAAACCACAGCGCGTCGCCCGGACCGCCAGCCTCGGCATAGTGATAGGTCATGCGCGTGGCACGCGTGCGCAGCGTGAACCCCACGCCCCCCGAGGTGTAGGTCAGCTCATCGTGACTGCCGTCCGGCGACTGCAAGACCAGGCTGCCGGAGACGGTCGCCAAATCCTGGCCGTCGGGCGTCAGGAAAATCTGGGTGTTGCCGCCGGCGGTGATGAGGCGGACCTCGCTGCCGAAACTGCCGATCAGGCTTTCATAAGAACCGCGCCAGTTCTTGCCAAACGGCCCAATCTCCGAGGCACCGTCCGCCACCGGTTGACTCGTGTAACCGAGGCGCAGACGCAGCGCCGCCGACAGCGTCGGCATGTGGAAGAGCGTGCCTTCGAGGTGCAGGTTGAGCGAGGCGGTGTTCACCCGGTATTCCGGCAGGGCAATCTTTTTCGGCGGTCCATCCTCGGCATCGAAGGCGGTGAAGGGATGATCCCAGGGGCCGCCGAGACGGGCGCGCAACCAGGGCGGCGACTGGCAGGCATAACCGTAACCTTCCCGGACCTCGCCACCGACCGAAAAAAAGCCCCGCGGCCCGGGCGCCACCGCCATCAGCTCGGGGTCATCGCCCGCCGCCAGCCATTGCTCGACCGAGCGACCGGTTTCGGAAGTCCAGATTTCGCCGTAGGCGGTGACGGCGACAAACAGGCCGTCGGCAAAGGTACAGCCGTTCGGCCAGTCGAAGGTACTGCCACTGCCATGCCCCGCCGCGCGGACGGTCTCCACCCAGGTCGTGCCATCCGCCGACCAGTACAACCGATCCTGAGTGCCATCGACACCAAACCAGCGGTTGTTGCCGTAGCAGACACTGTCCAAGTCCTTGACGGCATCGACATTCGTCCAGGTGGCGCCGGCATCGGTCGAACGCAGGATGCCGCCGCTGCCGCCGGCGATCCAGACGCCGTCGCCGTAGGCCACCGCGTAGAAGGGCGACCACGACTGCCCCCCGCCTGGCAACACCCGGTGCCAGGTCTGGCCGTTGTCCCAGGAGCGTGTCATCTGGCCGCTGAACCCGCCACCGACGGCGATCAGGTTGCCCTGACCATCGGAAGCCACGGCGTGCAGGCCTTGGCCGATGGTGTCGCCGCCGGCATCCGTGTCGCGCGGCTGCCACTTGGCGCCGCCGTCATCGGACACCCAAATCTTCGCGCCGGCCCCGAAGTCATCCGGGGCCTTGCACACCGCAATGAAGCGACCGCCGGAATGGCAGACGCCGTTGAAGTCGCGTTTGTGACCCGCCGAACGCTTGGCCCACTTCAGGCCGTCCGTGGAGCTGGCAATGTGGCCTTTCTCGCCGACCACGACCCAGCTGCCACTGCCGTAGGCGGCGCCGTTGAAATAGGTGTCGGCCGGCCGGCCCGCCGGAATCTCCGACCATTGGCCGAGCGGAGCGGCCTGCAGCATGGCCCCAGTCGCCGCACAGAAGAGACCGAGAAGAAAACGGAACGAGCGTGTCATGACACCCCATGATACACGCCCATCCGAGCCTTTGCTGCAGATGTCAGCGATATGCCAAACCAGGCCGTCGAATCACCAAGCCCGGCACAGCCGGCCGGGTTTGAGGGGAGTGCATGCCCCTCTTGCCCCCTGAGTCTGGGGGCGACCTCGCTCAGGATCGCGCGCTCCGTTAGACCGGAGCGCGAGCATGGCTTTAGCCTGCTCGCTCTGGGTCCAGCGCGTGGCCACCCTCCC
>CAZSBO010000195.1:0-6486 GCA_964605265.1 uncultured Prosthecobacter sp. | reverse complement strand
GACATCGTGCTCGCCGCCGGCGCACCGATGGAACTCAACCGCTCGGTCACCCAGGGCATCGTCAGTGCCCTTGGCCGCACCGGCCTCGGCATCGTCGGCAACGCCCGCATGGCCGGTTACGAGGACTTCATCCAGACCGATGCCTCCATCAACCCCGGCAACTCTGGCGGTCCGCTGGTCGACTCGCTCGGCCGAGTCGTCGGCATCAACACCGCCATCCTCTCGCGCAGCGGCGGCAACATCGGCATCGGCTTTGCCATCCCGATGAACATGGCCCTCAAGGTCGTCGGCGACCTCATTGAGGGCGGCTCCGTCCAGCGCGGCTACCTGGGCGTGCTGATCGGCGATCTCGACGAGGAAAAGGCCGGGCTGCTCAGCCTCAAGGAACAGGGCGGCGCCCTCATCACCAAGGTCGGCGACGAGTCGCCCGCGCAGAAGGCCGGCCTGGAAGTCGGCGACGTCGTTGTCGGCGTCAACGGCCAGCGCATCGACACCAGCGCCAAGCTGCGCCTCATCGTCAGCGGCCAGAAACCGGGCAGCACGGTCAGCCTCGATGTCCTCCGCGACGGCCGGAAAATGGAACTCAAGGCGGTCCTGGAGGAGCTGCCGCAGGAAGCCCTCGCCCAAGTCGACCGCGGCGACAGCCTGCCGCGCGGAGGTCGCCAGGCCCCGGAGGTCGCCGAACTCGTCACCGGTGTCACCGTCCAGAACCTCACGCCCGCCACCCGCCAACGCTACGACGTGCCGGCCGACATCACCGGCGTGCTCGTCACCCAGATCGATCCTGAAAGTCGCGCCGCCGCCATGGGCATCGAAGAGGGCGATGTCGTCCAACAGGTCAACCGCAAGCCGGTCGCCAGCGTCGACGAAGCCGTCACCCTGGCCAAGGGCAACCCCAAGACCGTGCTGCTGCGCGTCTACCGCAAGGGCGACACCATGCTGTTCATGGTCAACCAGGGCTGACCCCACACAGGCGACGTTCACCGGAGGACGGGGCTGGGGAAACCGTGTCCCCCGCCCCAAGCCCCGTCGTCTGGCGGCGGCGCCCTGCCAAATCCATAAATCGCGCTGGAATTGCCCGCGCGCCGGTTTAATTAATCCCACCGGACCGCCCTGCGGCCCCCGGCTCTTTCTCAACCCCGCATGCCCCGCTCCCCCAAAACCGTCTGCGACCCCGTCGAGTCCGTCATCGCGGACATCCGTGCCGGCCGCATGGTCATCGTCACCGACGACGAGGACCGCGAAAACGAAGGTGATCTCATCTGTGCAGCCGAAAAGATCACCCCCGAGATGGTGACCTTCATGGTGCGCGAGGGCGGCGGCATGCTCTGCGTTCCCGTGTCGCTGGAGATCGCCCACCAGCTCGGCCTGGAAAGCATGGTGCCGGAAAACCGCGAGGCCTTCCGCACCGATTTCACCGTCACCGTCGATGCCGCCGAAGGCATCACCACCGGCATCAGCGCTGCCGACCGCGCCTGCACGATCCGCCTGCTCGCCGACCCCAAGAGCACCGGCGGCGATTTCGTCCAACCCGGCCACATCAATCCGCTCGTCGCCAAACCCGGCGGCGTGCTGCGTCGCGCCGGCCACACCGAGGCCGCCACCGACCTCTGCCGCCTCGCCGGCCTGCGCGAGGCCGGCGTGCTCATCGAGATCATGAATCCGGACGGCACCATGGCGCGCCTGCCGGACCTGCGCAAATTTGCCCGCAAGCACGGCCTCAAAATTGGCAGCATCGCCGACCTCATCGCCCACCGCCGGCGCAGCGAGAAACTCGTCGAAAAGATCGAGGACGTCGACATGCCGACCGAGTTCGGCACCTTCCGCCTGCACCTTTACAAGAGCCACCTCGACGGTGTGCATCATGTCGCCCTGGTCATGGGCCAGATCGACCCGAAAATCCCGACTCTGGTGCGGGTGCACAGCGAGTGCCTGACCGGTGACATCTTCGGCTCGCGCCGCTGCGATTGCGGCAGCCAGCTGCATGCCGCCATGCGCGGGGTCGCCGAGGCCGGTCGCGGCGTCATCGTCTACATGCGCGGCCACGAGGGCCGCGGTATCGGCCTGCACGGCAAGATCCTCGCCTACAAGCTCCAGGAACAGGGCCTCGACACCGTCGAAGCCAACCTCAAGCTGGGCTACCCCATGGACCTGCGCGACTACGGCATCGGCGCCCAGATCATCTCCGATCTCGGCGTGCGGAAGATCCGCCTGATGACCAACAACCCGCGCAAAGTGGTCGGCCTCGAGGGCCACAAGCTCGAAATCGTCGAGCAGGTGCCCGTCGTCTCCCCGCCGAACCCGCACAACCGCAAGTACCTCGAAACCAAAAAACGCAAACTCGGCCACAAGCTCTGACCTTCGAACCAGGAATAAGGTAAAAGGAAAAACCAGAGAACCAGAAACCGAGAACCGCGAACTCCAAACGCTTCCCTCATGTCCCAAAACGGCCCCAGCCGCCCACGCACCCTTCACGAGCCGGTCTCGATCGCCATCGTCGCCAGCCTGTACAACAACACCCACGTCCAGGGCCTGCTCGACTCGGCCTGCGAGGAGCTCAACGAAATCGCCCCGAACGCCGCCATCACGGTCTACCGTGTGCCGGGCGCCTTTGAAATCCCGGTCTGCATCGAGAACGTGCTGCGCCACAGCCGCCCCGACGCGGTGATCGGTTTCGGTGTCATCATCCGCGGCGCCACCGATCATGCCGACCTTGTCGGCGCCTCGGTGACCGATGCCCTGCAAAAACTGGCCGTTCGCCATTGCACGCCGGTCGTGCATGAGGTGCTGCTGGTCAGCAACGAGCAGCAGGCCGTCGAGCGCTGCCTCGGCACCACCCTCAACCGCGGCACCGAAGCCGCACGCGTGGCCGTGCAGATGATCAGCCTCTTCCGCAAGATGAGCGACAGCTTTGCAGGCGAACCCGGCGCGGAGGATTTTTAAGCCATGGGCAAACGACGCGAAGGGCGGGAAGCCGCCGTGCAATTCCTGTTCGCCCATGACCTTCATGGCGAACACACCCCCGAAGAGCAGGAAGCCTTCTGGGGCATCCACAATGCCAAACCGTCCGTGCGCGAACACGCGGAAACCCTCGCCCGTGGCGTGCTTGCCCACCGCGAGGAGATTGACGCCCTGATCACGCCGGTGCTGCAGAATTTCCGCCTTGAGCGAGTCGCCAACGTCGACCGCAACATCCTGCGCCTCGCCGTCTACGAACTGCTGCACCAGCCCGAGGTGCCCGCACCGGTCATCCTCAACGAGGCCATCGAGATCGCCAAGAGCCTGGGCGCCGGCGAATCCGGCGGCTTCGTCAACGGCATCCTCGACCAGATCGCCAAGAGAACGCGTCCCAACGCGCCGCGCCGCAAGCCGGCCGAGCAGGAGTAACTCACTCGATCTCCCGCGCACGCGGCCGGCGCTGGCGCTCGATCTCGCGCCGGTCCTCGCGATTGCGCGCCTGGATCTTGTGATCGCGCTTGGCGCGCCGTTCGAGCGTGACCTGGCGCTTGCGCCGGCGCCGGCGCAGTTCGGCGATCTCCTCGTCGAGCTTGAGATAAGCCTCGTAACGTTCGGCCGGCAACGTCCCGTCCTCCACCGCCGCGCGGATCGCGCAGCCGGCGTCGCGACCGTGCTTGCAGTTGTGATGGCGACACCCCGCGGCAATGGCATCGACATCGGCGAAACGCTCGCGCAGGGTCGTCTCGTTGGTCCACATCTGCACCTCGCGGATGCCCGGGTTGTCCATGACGATGCCGCCCCTCGGCAGCAGCAGCAGCTCGCGCGTCGTCGTCGTGTGCCGGCCCTTGCCGGTAACTTCGTTGACCTCGCCCGTCCACAGCCACTCCTCGCCAAGCAGATGGTTGATCATCGCCGACTTGCCAACGCCGCTGGAACCGATGAAGGCCACCGTTTCGCCCTTCTTCAAAAAGGCGCGCACCGCCTTGAAGCCGCGGCCCTTCTCGACGCTAGTGACGCAGACCTCCGCCTCCGGATTCAACTCGCGCACCGCCGCCGCCGCTTCTTCGCACTCGGCGGCGCTGTGCAGGTCGGCCTTGTTGAGGATGACCAGCGCGCGTGCACCGCTGCGGCCGACGAGGGCAAAGTAGCGCTCCAAGCGCCGCAGGTTGAAATCCGGCCCCGGCTCGGTCACCACCGCCACCGTGCTGACATTGGCGGCAATCACCTGCTCCTCCGCCGCCTCGCCGGGCGCCTTGCGCGAAAAACAAGTCTGCCTCGGCAGTCGCGCCCGGATGACATTTTCACCGCCTTCCGTGTCAATCGCCACCCAGTCACCCACCGCCGGCAACTCGGCATCGGTCTCGGCCTCATGATACAAGCGACCACTGAGCACCACCTCCATCTCGACGATCTCACCCTCCTCCACGCTCAGCGCGCCATAGGCAATCTTGTGGTCACGGCTCAGGCGCGCGGGCATCCAACCCTGCTTGCGGCAGTCGGCAAAGGCTTGCTCAAAGGCATCGTTCCAGCCCAGGTCGTGGAGGGTCATGAACTTTCAACTTAGTTTCTCCCCGCCAAACCGCAAGACTTCCCGCGTCCGAATAACATTTGACGTCGTTATCTGACAACTTAGTCTGCCTTCCTTCACATGAACGCCAACATCCCCACCCTCGAACAACTCAAGCGCGCGGCTCAACTGGCCGAACAAATCGCCAAACTGGAAGCCGAACTGCAGGCCGTTCTCGGCGGTGGCAAGACCCGCGGCCGCAAGCCCGGCAAAACCGCCAAGACCGAGGAAGCCGCGGAAACCACCAAGCCGGCGAAGAAGTCGCGCAAGAAGCGCGCCCGCAACATGACCCCGGAAGCCCGTGCCCGCATCGCCGAAGCCCAGAAGGCGCGTTGGGCGAAGTTCCGCAAGGACCAGAAGGCCTGATCAAAACTTCCTCCTCGGGCGCGGCTCCGGCTTGACCGGTCGCCGCGCCCGTTGTTTTTCCCGCCATGACCTTTCGCCTGCTCGCCCTGCGCTTTCATGTGCTGCCCATGCGCACGCGCTTTCCCTTCCGCTACGGGATCGCCAGCATGACCGCCGTGCCGCACCTCTTCGTCAGCGCGCGGATCGAGACAGACGGACGCGAGATCGACGGGGTCGCGTCCGAGGGCCTGCCGCCCAAGTGGTTCACCAAAAATCCGGACACGCCCTTCGAGGCCGACCTCGCCGAGATGCTGGCGGTCATTCAGAATGCCGCCCGCATCGCCGGCAACGCCGCCGCCAAGCCCACCGGTTTCTTCCCCTGGTGGCGCGACCTGCACGATGAACAAAAGCGCTGGGCCAGCCTGCGCGGACTGCCGCCCCTGCTCGCCAATCTCGGCGTCAGCCTGATCGAACGTGCCATACTCGACGCCCTCTGCCGCGCCGCGGCCCTGCCCCTGCACACGCTGCTGGCCGCGAATGCCTTCGACCTGCAGCTCGAGGCCCTGCGACCCGAAGTCGCCGGCCTGCGCCTCGAGCAACTGCTGCCGCCCGCCCCGCTGGCCGCGGTCGCCGCCCGTCACACGGTGGGCCTCAGCGATCCCCTGCGCGCCGCCGACATCCCGGCCGACGAACGCCTCGACGACGGCCTGCCGCAGGCGCTCGAGGACTGCATCCGCACCTACCACCTGAGCCATTTCAAGATCAAGGTCTGCGGCCAGCCGGAGATCGACCTGCCGCGCCTGCGCGACCTGACCCGCGTGCTGCAAAGCCACTGCCCGGCCGGCTTCCAGGCCACACTCGATGGCAACGAGCAGTTCGCCGATTTCGCCAGCTTCCGCGACTTCTACGATCGCCTCGCCGCCGATCCCGCCCTGGAGCCGCTGTTCCGCAGCCTGCTCTTCATCGAGCAACCCCTGCACCGCGACCACGCCCTCGGTGAGGCCGCTGCGGCCGGCCTGCGCGACTGGCGCGACGCGCCGCCGCTCATCATCGACGAGTCCGACGGCTCGCTCGACGACCTGCCGCGTGCGCTCGAACTCGGTTACCACGGCACCAGCCACAAGAACTGCAAGGGTGTCGTCAAAAGCCTCGCCAATGCCGCCCTGCTGCGCGTGCGCGCCCCGCACCTGTCGCGCCCGCCCATCCAGAGCGCCGAAGACCTCGTCAACGTCGGCCCGGTCGCCCTGCTCCAGGATCTCGCCGTCGTCGCCGCGCTCGGCATCCCGCACGTCGAACGCAACGGCCACCATTACTTCCGCGGCCTGTCGATGCACACGCCCGAACTCCAGGACGCCCTGCTCGCCCGCCACCCCGGGCTCTACGAACGCCATCCGCAGGGCTTCGCCGCCCTCGCCATCCACCAGGGCCGACTCGACCTGCGCAGCGTCAATTCTGCCCCCTTCGGCTGCGGCCTCGACCTCGACACCACCGCCTTCACACCGCTGAACGACTGGATCAAGGCCGGCGGACTGGCGGAGTTGGGGGGAGTTTGAAGTTTCAGGTTTCAAGCGGCCGCGCGTGGACTGCGGCAGCCCTGCTGCCGCTTTGCCCAAGCC
>CAZSBO010000194.1:0-6531 GCA_964605265.1 uncultured Prosthecobacter sp. | reverse complement strand
TCTCTGCGCTCTCTTGCGGCCATGCTTTGGCGACGGAAGCGACACCCAACGTGCGGTTCATCACGCTCGACGATCTGAACAACAAGATCGGCTGACTCGGCGGGCATCCGCGGACGCCGAAGCTCGCCGAGATGCGCGCAACCTTCCTGAGCGCACGGCAATGCCCTACCCTCAGGGGCGAGGGCGCTGCCATTCCGTCCGCAGCAGTGTCAGGGCCTAGGCGACCTCGGGATGCGACTCGGCAGCCAGCCCCTGAACCAGAAGCGAGATCTCGCGTGCCTGCCTCAAACCGTTCCGCCTTCGCAGGGATGCGCGGAAGCTCTGCACCTGCCGGCACCCCCACCCGCCTTCTACCAAACACCAAACACCAAACACCAAACACTAAACACTAAACCCTCATCCCTTCCCCCCCACTTCCCGCAGCGGGCGTCCATGCAGATCCGGAGACACGGCCTTCTTGGGCACGCCGAGGCGCTGGGCGCTGTAGATGCCGGAGTGACCGCTGGCGAGGTAGGCCGTGAAGCAGGCGACCGCGAAGCAGACGGCGTATTGGCCGCCAAACAGTTCGATGCCCATGACCGTGCAGGCGAGCGGCGTGTTGGCGGCGCCGGCGAAAACGGCGAGAAAGCCGAGGGCGGCGAACAGGGCCACCGGTTCGCCGAGCAGCAGCCCGAGGCTGTGGCCGAGGGTGGCACCGATGAAAAACAGGGGGGTGACCTCGCCGCCCTTGAAACCGCTGGCAAGCGTGACCGCGGTGAACACCGTCTTCCACAGCCAACTGAAGGGCTCGGCACCACCGGCCTGGAAGGCGGCGGTGATGGAGACTTGGCCCCCCGGCGCGGTCTCGACGCCGAGACCGAGGTAATCGCGGGTGCCGGCGAGTCCGACCAGGACGATGACGATCAGCGCGCCCAGGGCCGGGCGCAGCGGCGCCACCGGCACCAGCCGGCTGAACCCGCGCTGCAGGTCGTGGGTGAGTCGCGAAAACAGACGACCCGCCCAGCCGAAGGCGATGCCGGCGAGGGCGGCCTTGGCGAGCAGCGAAGCCTGCAAGGGCGCGGGTGCATCAGCAGCCAAAGCGGCATCGAGATGATACACGGTGTGATGCACGCCCCAGGCCGAGCAGGTGGCGTCGCCGACGATGCCGGCCACCAAGACCGGCAGCAGGGCGTCGTACTGCAGGCGACCGATGACCAGAACCTCCATGGCGAAGATCGCGCCGGTGAGCGGGGTGCCAAAGACCGAGCCGAAGCCGGCGGCGATGCCGCAGAGCAGCATCAGGCGGCGGTTTTCCCGGCCGAGCCGGAACAAGCGCGCGAACAGGCCGGCGAGACTGCCACCCATCTGCACGGCCGTGCCTTCGCGCCCGGCCGAGCCGCCGCACAGGTGGGTGGCGAGGGTGCCGAGCAGGACCAGCGGCGCCATGCGCGCCGGCACGCCACCGCCAGGTTCATGAATCTCGTCGATGAGCAGGTTGTTGCCCTTGTCGGAATCCTTGCCGAGCCGGTGGTAGAGCCAGCCGACGACAATCCCCGCCACCGGCAGCAGCCAGAGCAAACGCGGATGCTGCCAGTGCAGGTGGGTGACCGCATCGAGCGCCCACAGGAAAAACGCGCTGGCCGATCCCGCCGCCACCGCCACCGGCACAGCCAGCAGCCCCCCGCGCAGCAGGTGCAGAAAATCGGGAACCAAGGAGGCGCGGGCCATCGGCGCTCAGCCTAGCCCGCCTTGCTCCCACCTGTCCACTGTGGTTTGCGCCTGCCCCGGCTTGCCGCGCCGATTCAGGGTCGGTGATAAATCGCACTCAGGCGGATGTCGCCGCGGCGCTGCCCTTCAAAGACGATCCGCAAGCGCACGCGACCCGGCAGGTCGGCAGCGCCCGGCCAGCGCACCGGTGTCTGAAAACCGCTGATCCGCACCACGGCGGCCTCACTCCCGGCGTACCCGGCCAGCGGCCGCTCCCGCTCATCGAGCAGTTCCACCCGCAGCTCCGCCTCCGGCCCCAGACCCTCGGCATTGAGGAAAAAATCCGGCCGCACCACCGCAACCGGCGCGGTGACGAGCTCAGCCGTGATCTGCGGCAGTTGGTAATCGCCCGGCCCCTCGCGCGCGAGATCGACCGACAAGGCTCCGAAGCGATCGCGCGGCAGCACGGCCAGCCCCACCCCACCGCGCGGCCGCGGCGGTCCACCGGTCGGCCGCGGATCCCAGGCGCCGTAATAGAGGCGGGTCTCGTCGCCAACGTTTTCAAAGCCCTGCCCCTGCAGCAATCCCCCCTGGTCCCACTCGCCTTCGGCACCGCGCTCCAGCAACGTCCACTCGTGCTTCGGCTCGCGAAAGTTCAGGCCGTCGTTGCTGAGCACCAAGCCGAGATCGACACGCACATCCCGCCACTCGGCCGCGCCGTGCCAGCGACCGTACACGCCGAGCAGGACATTGCGTCGCTGCCAGACGCTGATGCCCTCGTGGCATTGCTCGCCCTCGCGACTGCGCCCCGCGCCGAGGTACTCGAACTGCGCTGTGCGCACGAAGGCGATGCTGCTGGTCGGTTCCCAGTGGTTGAAATCGCGGCTGCGGTAGAGTCGGCAGACGCGCCCCTGATAGGTCAGCACCCCGGGCAGGGCATTCTGGCCGCAGGCATAGTAAAAACCGCCCCACTGGTACAAACCGCCGCTCGGCTCCATGTGCACCCCTGGCAGTAGCAGGTCCTGCCGGCGCAACTCCGAGCGCTGCGGCTTGACGTCCTTGACCGGGGTCCAGCGCAGGCCGTCGGCGCTGACAAAGGGCAGCAGGGTGCCGAGCCGCGTGTGATGGCGAAAATAGACATGCGTGGTCATCTTGTACCGCCGCGATGGATCCGGATCGGCGTCATCGCGCAGGACCTTCAGGTTGATCACACCCCAGGGCTGGCCGCCGAGATCGACCAGATTGTTGCGGCGACTGCCGCGATGCTCCACCAGGCCCAGTTCGGGCTTGGTCCAGGTGAGGCCATCGTCGCTCTCCGCGTAGGCCGCACGCCAGCGCGCCGAGGCCACACGGTTGTCGGCATCGTCGTCGAAGGCCACGTACCACATCCGCCAGCGGCCGTTCTCGCACAGGATCGAGCCGTAGAACTGCACGCCCAGCGCGTCGGGTGAGCCCGGCGCACCGCGCTGCAGCACCGGACTGGCGGCATGCCGCACCGGCTGGCGCATCTCCAGACGCAGGTTCTGCGTGTGCGGGATCGACACCGAATCGAAGGCGAACAGGGTCGTCGCCTGGGTTTCATCAAAGAGATCGGCAGCCGCCAGCGGGGCACCCGCTAGCGCAAGGCCGATGGTGACCGCGCAACGAAAAGCGTGAAGAAATGGCATGCCGGTAAAATCGCCGGTTTCAACGGCAGTGCTGCTGGCTAACGCTGCTGCCGGCACGGGCTTTCAACACGCAGGCAACGACGCCGGATCCGCGAGCCGCATCTTCAACGCCGTCGCAGCGAAAGCCGCAGAACGAGACGGCTGCCGAAATGGACGGGGCGCGGCGGCGGTGTCCGCGAGGTTGAGCCCCTCAGGCGTCACGAGCCAGGATTGGAGATGTTTGACCCCGCCCGCTGGAACCACCCCTCGGCACGCAGTCGAACCAGCGTGTGGTGAACCAGAGCGCACAGGCCCGCAACAAGGAGGGTCGATGCGACGGCCAGGATCGGATGCGTGGAGAACGCCTGCTGCGGGGTCAAGAAAAACTGGGGGCGACTGAACATCAACAGCACCAGAAGTGCCGCCAGTGAGGCGATGGCTTGCAGCCCATTCATCACCAGCGCAAACCGCCACCAACCCATGCGCCTTGTCAGCAAGCCGAATCCGGCCAGCAAATCGAGCACCAGGAAATTCACATGCATGTGGCTCCAGGAACTTTTCGTCACAATGTGGATCAGGGCGACCACTCCCTGGAACAGGAACCAGCCGATGACAATCTGCAGCGCCAACGGCAACCTGCGCGCGGGAGCGCGTTCCTGAGCCGGATCCGCGCGGTTGCCGCACGACTCGGTTGCACGCATCCAAGTGAACCCATACATTGCCGCACCTCCCAGGATGAGAAGGCCGGAGATGAACTGAAACAGGCCTTGGCGGCGCTGCTCGTCCGCCTGCTTCAGCACCGCCGCGTGATTCACCCGTGCTTCGGCCTGTACGGCCAGCCGATGATGTTGTTCCGCCTCCTGGCTCAGGCGTTCGATCTCCCCGCTGCCCTTGCCGACCCTTTGCGCCTCCTCCCGCCGCAGGACCGCCTCCGTGGCCGCCTTCTTCGCCTCACTCCACGCCTGCGTCGCACGGTTGCGCTCTTGGATGTTCTTGCGCGCGCCCTGCGTCAGTCCAAAGTCGTCCACGAGTTCGTTCATGAACGGTGAAACAGACAGCAGACCGAACCCTGCGACGAGGGTCGCCACGCCCGCCCAACGGCCAAGCTTGCCCCCGGCAACAGCCGGCGGGCTTCCCCGCCGAGGCGTTTTTCCCGCACCCGCCAGCCCCTGACGGCGGCGGATCCACCACCGCGCCAATCCAAGGCTGACGGCGATGAGGATCAGGAGTTCCAGGGTGCCAAGGGGAGCACGATGATCCGCGAGCATCAGCACGGTCCACAAGCCAAGAATCAGGATCGCCAAGATGCCGCCCGCCATGCGCCACTGGCCATTGTAGCGGATCACCCTCTCCCGGGATGCGGATGCCGCCTGCCGCCCTAGACTCTCCACCTGCGTGCGAAACTCCGCCGCCGTGGCGAAGCGCAGCTCGGGCTCCTTTTCCAACGCGCGCAGCACGATCTCATCAATGCGGATGTCCACCTGCACACGCTTCGAAGGGGCCTCGACCCTGCCCCTGGGCCGCTCACCGGTGAGCATCTCATAAAGCACAACCCCGAGGCTGTAGATGTCCGCACGATGATCCGCCTGACCGTTTTGCTGCTCGGGCGCCGCGTAGTTGGGCGTGCCGAACGGCAGCGTCGCCACGTCGTGAGGCAGGACACCCTGCCCCTCCTGCGGCGCTGGAGGGCTGCTGTGGACAATTTTCGCGATGCCGAAGTCGGCAATCTTCACCACCCCGCTTTTATCGATGAGCAGATTCTCGGGCTTGATGTCGCGATGAACGATGCCGTGGTCATGCGCGCACTGCAGGGCGTCGCACACGGGCGGCACGATGCTCAGCGCCTCTTGCGGTGTCAGACGTTGGCTTTGCAGGAGCTGACGCAGGTTCACGCCGTCCACAAACTCCATGAGCAGGTAACAAAAGCCGCCCGCCTGCCCGAAATCATGGACGGCAACGATGTGCGGGTGATTCAGCGCGGCAAGCGCCTGGGCCTCCTTGGCGAAACGCGCCGCAAACTGCGGGTCATCCGCGCGCTCCGGCGCGAGCAGCTTCAAGGCCACAAGGCGGTTCAGCGACTTCTGACGCGCCTTGTAAACCACGCCCATGCCGCCACGCCCGAGGCAGTCAAGGATGTCGAGCTGAGGGAAATGCGGGGCGAGTTCCTCCGGTGTGAGTGGCGGGACCGGCGGCGTGGGATCGCCGTCCAGGGTCGGCACCATCACCTGCGCCATGAGGCAGCGCGGGCACTGTGACTCGGGAACGCCGGAAGGCAGCGGGGAACCGCAGTGCGAGCAGGCCGGGACTGGGATGTTATCGCTCATGACCGTATCCTGACGCACTGCCGCGGAAACCGAACCGACTTTTCACCGGCCCAGCGCCACGAAAAGCGCCTCCATCTCCTCCTTGACGGCGGCAGGATCCTCCAGCGTGCCGGCCACCTCGGCCTTCACCCAGTGACGCAGCCGCTTTTTCAGGCGGCTCACAGCCATGCGAAAGGCGTCAAACCGCAGGCCGCAGGCCGCGGCGAGCGCGGTTTGATCGCCATGTCCCGCCTGGCCGCTCAGCAAACCGCGCACCGATTCAAAAAAAGCGCCGCGCCCCTCCGCCTCGCATTCGGCGCGCAGCCTTTCCAGGCTGCGTGCAATGACCGTCACGGCCCAGCGCCGGTCAAATTCGGCCTCCGGCGAGGGCGCGTGCCTGTCCGCCACGCCAGACACCTCGGCATGGTCCAAAGGCAGCGCCTCCTCCCCGCCCCCGCGCTTCAACCGCCGGGCCATCTGCTTTTGATGGGAAACAAAATGCTTCACCGCTCCCAGCAGGTAAGAGCGGAAGCGTCCACACTGCCGCTCCGCACCCGCCATCCGGCCACCGCCTAGCAGGTCGGCGAAAAAGGCATGCGCCATGTCGCGCGCCGCGTCCGCGTCGCGGAGCACGTGCCGCAAATAAACCTGCACCGGCTCGTAATACGCCTCACCGAGATCGGCAAGCGCCCGCCGACCCTCCTCCGAATCCGCCTTGGCCAGGCACACACAGGTCCACCGCGTCGTCAGAAAGGCGTCCGCGCGCAGGCTGGGAGAGTCAGTCGTGATCATTCGCGGGAGGGCTCAACACCATTCATGACGTTTTTGTGGACGAAAGAGAACTGCTTTCTTCAGATGCCCCTGGCGGGACGGCGCCGCGGCAAGCTGGCGTCGCT